>NZ_JACUUB010000101.1 GCF_014859525.1 Marinobacter sp. | reverse complement strand
ACCTGATACACCCAACCGGACAGGATGGTACCCAACAACCGGCCGGCAGCGTTGGACATGTAATAAAACCCCACATCCAGCGAGACACCGTCGCCCCGGGCATAGCTGACAATCAGGTAGCTGTGCAGAGAGGAGTTGATGGCAAACAGCACGCCGAACAACATCAGACCGCCCACCACCACCCACTGGGGCGACCAACCGGCCATCAGGCCGCCGGCTATCGCGGCCGGTATCAGTGCCAGAATGGCGGCCCACAGCACCACCGGCCGCTTACCTTCCATATTGCCAGTAATCCTGGGCGCAATGGTCTGGATAAAACCATAGCCGATAATCCAGCTGGCCATAAAACCACCCACCTGCCAGTGGTCCCAGCCGAACACGGTGGCCATGTACACCGGCAGCGCCACCACAAACCACACATCCCGGGCGCCGAACAGGAACATCCGGGCCGCGGATAACACGTTGATGGCCCGGCTCTTGGACAGAATTTCACTGAACTTCGGCTTGGCCTTGCTCTTGCCCAACTCCTGCTTGAGCAAAAACAGGCTGGCCAGCCACACCAAGCCAAGACCGACAGCCATGATCATCACCGCGCCCTTGAAGCCCGCCGTCATCAGCAGCACGCCACCGAGAAAGAAGCCTACCCCCTTCAGGGTGTTCTTGGAGCCGGTGAGAATGGCCACCCACTTATACAGGGTGCCCTGCTGCTCGTCTGGCACCAGCAATTTGATGCCGCTCTTGGCGGACATCTTGTTGAGGTCTTTGGCAATGCCGGACAACGCCTGGGCGATCATCACCCAGACCACCGTCAGCATGGCCGACGGCACCGCCAGCATGGCCAGCGCGACAATCTGCAGGAACAGCCCGATGTTCATGGTGCGGTTCAGGCCCATGCGGGCCCCCAGATAGCCGCCCACCAGATTGGTCACCACCCCGAAGAATTCGTAGAAAACGAACAACAGGGCGATTTCCAGCGGCGAATAACCCAGCTGGTTGAAATGCAGCACCACCAGCATCCGCAAGGCCCCGTCCGTCAGGGTAAAGGCCCAGTAATTGCCGGTGATGACCAGGTACTGACGGATGGCGGCGGTCATATCAGGCGGAACCTACCTTGCGCGCCAGCTCGACGGTGCGGTTAGCGTAGCCCCACTCGTTGTCGTACCAGGCGTAGATTTTCACCTGGGTGCCATTGATCACCAGGGTGGACAGGGCATCAACGATGGACGAGCGCGGGTCGGTCTTGTAGTCAATCGATACCAGCGGCCGCTCCTCGTAACCCAGGATGTCTTTCAGCTCGCCCTCGGCTGCCTCTTTCAACAGCTTGTTGACGGTCTCGACATCCGTGGGTGTTTCCACCTCAAAAACGCAATCGGTCAGCGAGGCGTTGATCAAGGGAATGCGCACCGCATGGCCATCCAGCCGCCCTTTCAGGTCCGGAAAGATCTCGATAATCGCCGTGGCGGAACCGGTGGTGGTCGGAATCAATGAGCTGCCACAGGCCCGGGCCCGGCGCAGATCCTTGTGCGGCGCATCCAGAATGGTCTGGGTGTTGGTCAGACTGTGAATGGTGGTGATGGAGCCGTGTTTGATGCCCAGCTTCTCATGAATCACCTTGACCACTGGCGCCAGGCAGTTGGTGGTGCAGGAAGCAGCAGTGACGATGCGATCATTGGCCGGATCAAACACGTCTTCGTTGACACCCATGGTGATATTCTTCGCGCCCGGTTCCTTGACCGGGGCAGTAACCACCACCCGCTTTACGCCCTGGTCCAGATAGCCCTGCAGTGCCGCGACGGTCTTGTTCACACCGCTGGCTTCGATCACCAGATCGCAACCGGACCAGTCGGTGTCGCCGATGGCCTTGTTACGGGTGACGGTCAGGCGCTGGCCCTCAATCACCATGTCGTCGCCATCGGCCGTGGCCTCATGGCTCCAGCGGCCGTGCACGCTGTCGAAGTTCAGAAGGTGGGCCAGTGTGTGGGCGTCCGCGCCCGGATCGTTAATGGCAACAAACTCCATGTCCGGCCAGCCCCAGGCAGCCCGAAGCGACAAGCGACCGATGCGGCCAAATCCGTTAATGCCTACTTTGATCTTGCTCATGATGTACTCCTTGCGAGACTCGCAATCCGTTGGTTCAATGAATAGTCAGGGGCATTGCACTGCCGGGCGCTGGGCCATCGCCTGCAATCGGGCCATGGGCTGCACAATCAATGCACCGTTGTTTAGCGCAGTTTCGTCCAGAACCCGCACCAGCCAGTCTGGCAAGCGCGGGTTAAGGTAATAATAGACCCATTGGCCGCGCCTTTCGGTTTCCAGCAACCCGGCATCCCGCAATGTGGCCAGATGGCGGCTTACTTTGGGCTGAGAAACCTCGAAGGCTTCGGTCAGTTCGCACACGCACAGTTTGTCCTGATCACGAATCAGCAGCAGCGCGGCAAGTCGCAGGTCATCACCGAGTGCTTTGAAAATGGTGACCGGCTGGTAGCCTTCCGGCTTCATCCCGGTTTCTTTCTGGTGGACTAAAGTAAACAGACCGATCCGCTCTTTCAGCTCTTTGAGGGCCAGGGCAAAGGTGGCATGGCGGTTACTCTGCGCCGGGTCGGGAAAATCCCAGGCAATGCGCTGTGCCGGCTGGCACACATCACCGCATTCGTTAGCGGCTTTTTCACACAGGGTAATCACGTAATCCCAGTACTGATCCTGCAGGCCGGCCAACGGCTTGCTGGACAAACCTTCGGTGGCGATGCCCGCCTCTGCCAGCACCTGCAACGCCATCGGATGGGGTTTTGACGGCTGGGTACCGGCACTGGCCACCTCAAACCGGTCGCCGGCCATGTGTCGGAGCAGGGCTTCGGCCATCAGAGAACGGGCGCTGTTGGCGGTGCAGACAAAAAGAACGCGACGTTTCATATCTGATTTCCTGAATATTCGTTTTTACGTATATTTAATTTTATGCATAATAGTGTGACAATCTGGTGTCGTAAAGGATGATCTCTCAAATATGAACCCCCAAGACCTCCCGAATATTGAACCCGACCTGTTTGATGCGCCGACGGCGGACAAGGTCTTTGCCATGACGCCTTCTGGCCATGCCCCAAGGATTCTGCTGCTGTACGGCTCCCTGCGGGAGCGCTCGTTCAGCCGACTGGTCGTGGAAGAATCGGCCCGCCTGTTACAGGCCATGGGCGCAGAAACCCGGGTCTATGACCCGAGGGGCCTGCCCCTGGCCGATGCCGAGGATGCCTCGCACCCAAAAGTTCAGGAATTGCGGGAGCTGGCGCAGTGGAGCGAGGGCATGGTGTGGTGCTCGCCGGAACGCCACGGTGCCATGACCGGCATCATGAAAACCCAGATCGACTGGATTCCGCTGGCTCTGGGCGCGGTTCGCCCCACCCAGGGCAAGACTCTGGCGGTGATGCAGGTGTGTGGCGGCTCCCAGTCGTTCAATGTGGTTAATCAGTTGCGGGTACTGGGGCGGTGGATGCGGATGGTCACCATCCCGAACCAGTCGTCGGTGCCCAAGGCGTTCATGGAGTTTGATGATACCGACCGCATGAAGCCTTCGTCCTACTACGACCGTATCGTGGATGTCATGGAAGAGCTGATAAAGTTCACCCTGCTGGTGCGCGACCGCAGCGATTACCTGACCGACCGCTATTCCGAGCGCAAGGAAAGTGCTGAAGAACTGTCCAAACGCGTGAACCAACGATCCATCTGAGAGGCAACCAATGAGCAGCAAGCCCGATGTTACCCCTGCTGACGACACCGCCGGCGGCATGGACCTGTTCGGACGCTACCTGTCTGTATGGGTCGCGCTGGCCATCGTCGCCGGCGTGGCGCTGGGCCAGCTGGCGCCCTCGGTACCCGAGACCCTGTCGCGCTTTGAGTACGCCCAGGTGTCCATCCCCATCGCCATTCTGATCTGGGCGATGATTTTCCCGATGATGGCGCAAATCGATTTCAGCGCCATCGTGGGCGTGCGCAAGGAACCGAAGGGGCTGGCCATCACCACCACCGTGAACTGGCTGATCAAGCCCTTCACCATGTTTGCCATCGCCTGGTTTTTCCTGATGGTGGTGTTCGAGCCGTTCATTACCCCGGAACTGGCCAGTGAATACCTGGCCGGCGCTATTTTGCTGGGCGCCGCACCCTGCACCGCCATGGTGTTTGTCTGGAGCTATCTGACCAAAGGCGATGCGGCCTATACGCTGGTGCAGGTGTCCCTGAACGACATCATCATGCTGTTCGCCTTCGCCCCGATTGTGGTGTTCCTGCTCGGTATTTCTGACATACAGGTACCCTGGGATACCGTCATTCTGTCGGTGGTGCTGTATATCGTGATTCCACTGGTGGCCGGCTACCTGACCCGGCGCGCTCTGATTACCCGCCATGGCCAGCGCTGGTACGACGACGTGTTCATGAAGCGGCTGAGCCCGATCACTCCGGCGGCCCTGATCGTTACCCTGGTATTACTGTTTGCCTTTCAGGGCGACGTCATTCTGAACAACCCGCTGCACATCGCCCTGATTGCGGTGCCGCTGATTCTCCAGACCGTGCTGATTTTCGCCATCGCCTACGGTTGGGCAAAAATGTGGAAAGTGCGCCACTGCATCGCCGCCCCCGGCGCCATGATCGGCGCCAGTAACTTCTTCGAATTGGCGGTGGCAGCGGCCATCGCCCTGTTCGGTCTGCAATCCGGCGCGGCGCTGGCTACCGTGGTGGGTGTACTGGTGGAAGTCCCGCTGATGTTAATGCTGGTGAAGTTTGCCAACAAAACCCGGGGGCACTTCCCGGCTTAAAGCTTGTGTGCGCCTCCGGTGTTAACAGGCCTCGAGGGGCGCATACGCCAACACCAACCACTTGGCCCCCTCATCAAAGTTCACCTGCACCCGGGTATGATGCCCGGTGCCCTCGGAATTCATAACAATGCCCTCGCCAAACTTGGGATGACGCACTCGCTGGCCCAAGCTGAAGCCGGACTGCCGGGCGGAATCCTGGCTGAACATGCTCTCATTGGGACGGCCGACCATGGCCGGCCGTGTCACTGTATTGCGTAAGCGGACTTCCTGCAGACAATCCGCCGGAATCTCCCGCACAAACCGCGACAAGGCGTGGAATTTTTCCTGCCCGTACAAACGACGGGATTCCGCGTAAGTGAGCACCAGCTTTTTCATGGCGCGGGTAATACCCACGTAGGCCAGACGCCGCTCTTCTTCCATCCGGCCCGGCTCTTCCAGCGACATGCTGTGCGGAAACAAACCTTCCTCCACGCCAGCCAGGAACACCAGCGGAAACTCCAGGCCCTTGGCCGAGTGCAGAGTCATCAGTTGCACACTGTCTTCGTGGTCTTTGGCCTGGGATTCACCGGCATCCAGCGCCGCCTGAGCAATGAATTCCGACAGCGCATCCACGCCCTCTTCCACCTCAAAATCCGACAGCGCGTTCACCAGTTCCTCCAGGTTTTCCACCCGAGCCTGGCCCTTCTCGCCTTTTTCACTGGCGTGGTAATCCTTCAGGCCACTGTTTTCGATGGCCTGCTTCATCAGGCCTTGCAGTGACGCTTCGCCCACCATGGCAGACAAATCGTTGATGATGTCCATAAACGACTGCAGCCCGGTTTTAGCCCGGCCTTTAACTTGCCCGGCGGTCAGTAAGCGCTCGGCGGATTCCCACAGGGAAATGCTCTGCTCGGTGGCGTACGCCCGCAGCTCGGCCAGGCTCTTGGCGCCAATACCCCGAGCAGGAATGTTCACCACTCGCTCGAAAGCCGCGTCGTCACGCTGGTACTGCACCAATCGCAAATAGGCCAGGGCGTTACGGATCTCCTGACGGTCATAAAAGCGCAGGCCGCCGTACACCCGGTACGGAATGCCCTGGCGCATCAGGGACTCCTCCAGCACCCGGGACTGGGCGTTGGAGCGGTACAGAATGGCGGCTTCGCTGCGCAGGTTACCGTCGTTGACCCAGGCGGTGATGGAATCAGCGATGTAGTTGGCTTCGTCCTGCTCGTTGAACGCCGCGTACAGGCTGATCGGCTCGCCATCCGGGCCGTCGGTCCACAGTTCTTTACCCAGGCGGCCCTGGTTGTTGGCGATCACCGAGTTGGCGGCTTTCAGGATCATCTGGGTGGAGCGGTAGTTCTGCTCTAATCGCACCAGCCGGGCGTTGGGAAAGTCCCGCTGGTACTGCTGGATGTTTTCGATCTTGGCACCGCGCCAGCCGTAAATGGACTGGTCGTCGTCGCCCACCACGGTCAGCGGCACCCGGTTGCTGGCCAACACCTGAAGCCAGGCGTATTGAATGGTGTTGGTGTCCTGGAACTCGTCTACCAGGATGTGCTGAAAACGTTGCTGATAGTGTTTCAACAATTCTGGCCGATGCAGCCACAGCTCGTGGGAGCGCAACAGCAACTCGCCGAAATCCACCAGGCCGCCCTGCTGGCAGAGTTTTTCGTACTGGCGGTAGATCTTCAGCATGGTGTTAGTGAAGTGATCGCCCGGGTTCTCCTGGATATGGTCCGCCCGCAGGCCTTCGTCTTTCTGGCTGTTGATAAACCACTGGGCCTGCTTTGGCGGCCACTGGCTTTCATCAATCTGGAACTCCCGCATCACCCGCTTGACCATGCGCAGCTGGTCATCACTGTCCAGCACCTGAAAATTCTCCGGCAGGCCGGCGTCTTTCCAGTGAGCGCGAAGCAAACGGTGGGCGATGCCGTGGAAGGTACCAAACCACAGCCCCCGGGAGGGGATATCCATCATCTCTTCGATGCGATAACGCATCTCCTTGGCAGCCTTGTTGGTGAACGTCACCGCCAGGATGCCAGTGGGCGGTACCCGGTCTACGGTCATCAGCCAGGCAATCCGGTGCACCAATACCCGGGTTTTACCACTGCCAGCGCCCGCCAGCACCAGCAGGTGATCGTTCTGGGCGGTCACGGCCTCGCGCTGGGCGTCGTTGAGGGGGTCGATAATGTTGGA
>NZ_JACUUB010000028.1 GCF_014859525.1 Marinobacter sp. | reverse complement strand
GTAACAAATTCATGGATGAAAGTGGAGGGATAGATCTATCTCGGGTTTGCTAAGATTATGACTCCAAGTCCCTGAGTGACCAGTGCAGACACGGAGGCAGCATGAAGTATTTTGCTTACGGATCGAATATGTCACTCCTCAGACTAAGAGAGAGGGTTCCAAGCGCGGAGCGAATCGGTATGTTCACGCTCGTTGAGCATTCCCTTCGGCTACGATGAAAAGCCGCTCACTATGGTTTAAAAAATAGGATCGCCCGTTGCTTTGACGGCATAGAACAAGCAATCGCTCTTCGCAATCACCGGGTTGGTGGTAATCATGAAGGCTTTGATGGCCTGGGCAGGGTAAATTCGCCCATCCCTGATCTGCAGCACCTGTTCCATGTTCTCGGTCCGGTTGTGGCTGATCGCCGTGAGAACGTCCAGGCCTTTTTGCCCCACCCATCCGAGGGGCTCGTCCGGCGACACAATCCCGAAATTGCGGTGTTCGATGTCGGGCGGAAACGTGAGGTCCGCCTGCCCACTGGGCGTTAACCGGTACTCGATCGTCGCATCGGGTGCCAACTCCACTCGAATCGGATTGCGCAGAACAGCAACGTTCCATTCCGCTTTTTCCAGCGATAGCACGTCAGATTGTGAGGCATACCGAACCAGCCCTTCGTACGCCAGTTCGTGTGCGTGATCATCCTGAGCCCCGCCACACTCGATGGTCACGGTGGGCACCTCCTGCTCGGAATATTCCATCAGTGCACCGAGGCGAAGATCCGTCATGATCAGCCGGTCGGTAAAGAGCGATGCCAGCGCTTGGTGGGCTGCGTCGTTGGTGATGGTCACCGCGAAGGCAGGGCCGGTGCCGGAGGTGTTGTGCACGTCCAGCAGGCATTCGGGGTTGGCTGTCTGAAGCTCGGCCAGCATGGCTTGGGCGATTGCGCCTTCCTCTCCTTCAAACGGTTCTTTGAAGCACCGGTTCAGGTCACGGCCGCCTGGCACTTGGCGCAGCGACAATACCGGCGGGATTTTTGCGGGCCGGACGCCGCCCAGAAGGAACAGCAGGTTGACCTCCGGGGTGTGCTGCTCCAGTAGCCATCGGTGAATCGCGAACAGCCCTGAGGGTTCGTTGCCGTGCAGCAGCGTTGCCATGGCCCGGGTCCGAGAGGAATCGCGGCCAGCAACGCGAACCACCGTGGGCCGTTGCAGCCGGTCCAGCCACTCCAGGGGCGAGCGGCCCAGGGTCTGGGGTGAGGGGTTGTTGAGATAATCCAGGGTGTTCGAGCGGCTCATGGTGCCAAGGTCCATTCGTGCAGTGGTGTGTTTGTCTTCTGGTTGCCCATGTAAAGCGACAGCATACGCTTGAACGCCTCGTCGGGAGTCTGGGACTGGAAAAAAGACTCGGTGACCTGGCGCTGCCATCGGGCGCCCGTCATCCTGGTTTGAATGCGGCCTTCGATGATGCCCAGCAGGCGGTGGATCTCTGCCTCGTCCACCGCGGTTCGTAGCAAGGCTTCCCGGGCGCGCGGCAGCAGGTCGCGGGCAACGTTCAACAGGGGGGTGTCCTGTAACTGTACCTGGTCTTTGTGTGGCCAAATAATATCGGCACCGATGCCGTATTTGGCGGCACGATAGAAATTGTGTTCGGTGTAATGGAAGGGAAGTATCGACGTCAGGTGACGGATATCCTCGAGTACGGCCAACGCCGCTCCGATCACGAACAGCCCGTTTGCGCACATATCCACGGCCGTTGGCCCGGCCGGCATGGACCGAATTTCGATGCGCAGATGGCCGCCGTCTGTGTGATCAAAAATGGCCCGGTTCCAGGGCCAGGTCGTGCCATGGTGCAGTCGCAGTTCGGCCAGTTCCGGTACCTCTCCCCGATCAATCACCGCCATCGGATTTTCTTCCGACATCAATGGAATGATCGGGGGATACAAGGAGGCCGAGGCGGCAAACAGCTCCCAGGCGCTGCGTGCCCAGCCGTTGCCGTAATAGACCCGTGGCGGGTGTTTCCAGGTTCTGTGGTTGGGCGAGCGGCTGTCGACGGATTGTTTGAACAGGGCGATACGGGTTTCGTCCCAGAGGTGGTGGCCGAACAGGCTGGGTGAGTTGCTGGCCAGCGCCAGCGCAATGGGCGTTACCAGCTGCACGGCGTTGAAGTAGTCGGCAAAGCGGTGGGCTGGAACGCGCCAGTGCAATTGGAACGAGGTGGTCGCCCCTTCCATGGTGACGTCGTCCGCCTCCAGGTCGATGACGTCGTTGCCACCGATATGAATGCTGAAGGGCTCTCCCCGTTGCTGGATCAAGGCATTGGATAGCGCATGGTAGCGGGGTTCGTCTGTCATCGCCTTCGCGCCCATATCGGACTGGCGCAACGTGGGTAGAATGCCGATGGGGACCAGTTCGCCATTCAAGGGGGCGGCGTGCCGGTTGATTCGCTGCATGGCCGCGAGCAGTTCCTGCTCGGTTCTGGCAAAGGGGGTGCCCTTGAAAGCCTGGGGGCTGAGGTTGTACTCAAGATTGAAGCGGTTGAGCTCAACCGTCAGTTGTGGGTCCTGAACGCTGGCGGCCAGTTCTGTGTTGATCGGCTGAACGCGCAGGTCCGGGTTGACGATGTAGAACTCGACCTCGGCACCAATGGACGATTCTCCCTCGCCAAAACCGGGCCGGTTTAGAAGGCGGGTGAGGGCGGTAAGGTCCGTTCGCACCTTGGCCGCAAAACGGTCAAAGTCTTCCGCTGTAAATTCCGATTGTTTTATCGACAGTCCCATAGCGGCTGTGTCTCCAGCACCGGCTTACTTTGATAGTAGCGGAAATGAGGTGCGCGCGCGTGATTGACCGACCGAGAAAAGCGATAGGATGGCGTCTTCGTAGGCCTCACCCGCTCTCAACGATTATCCTGGCTCAGGGTTAAAACGCCCGATTGCTGGGAGAAGTTCAGCTGCCCAAGCACGCTCATCCCCAGCAACACCATGTCGGGGTCCATGGCAGGGTTGATGGTGCCGGGTACATTGTAGAATGTCATTCCCGGTGCTGGCAGAACAGACTAAACATGATCTCAATTGTGGTTTCTTTTTTGGAAACCCCCTGCTAGAGTTTCCAAAAAAGAAACAAGGACGTTCTGTGCATATAATTTCAAGAAAACCGTTCAATGATGCAGCCAGACAGTTTCCGAATGACAGGGATGCCCTGGTGAATACTTACACCACGTTGCGGAATGGAACGTTTGAAACACCTGATCAGCTGCGCCGGGTTTTCCCGTCCCTCGACAATTTCAAGTACCGGGACAAGTGGTGGGTTATCGACATGGGTGGCAACAATCTACGGCTGATTGCCTTCATTGAATTTCGTGATAATCGTATGTACGTAAAACACATCTGCAGTCACGCCGAAAACGACCGGCTGACTGACAAATACCGTCGTAGTAAGGAGTGAGGCCTATGTTATCGCCTGCTTTTGTTGAGATAAGAGATGCGCTGGCTCAGGTACCTTTCGTGGCCCACATTGAGGTTCAGGATGACTATGAGCAAGCGTTGGAACTGATGGATCAGTTGGTGGATGACTACGACGCCAATCGGCTGTTAATTGAGATTCTGGCTGTCAGCATTGAGCGCTGGGAGGATCAGTCTGCTGAGTTTTCCGACTTTAATGCCACTGTTGCTGAAACGGACAGGGGGATTGCTGTACTTAAAACCCTGATGGTTCAACACGGTCTTGGGGTGGCTGATCTGCCGGAGTTGGGTTCAAAGGGCAATGTGAGCAAAATTCTCAACGGTGCTGAAGGGAAAAAGCTGACCCGCAAACATATGGAAGCGTTGGGTAAGCGGTTCGGGGTGCCTCCGGTACTGTTTTTCTGAAAACGACGGACCGAAGGAGAAAAGCGATATGAGCACCGCTTCATCGGCCTATCCAATCGGTACGCCCGGCACTCCCTGGGGTGACGCGGAACGTGCTCAGTGGCTGTCACGGCAGATCCGTCAACGCAGCTACGAATCTGATGTGTTGAACGTGATCGAGCGGCTGCGTTCGCGCTTTGATATGCATGAGTATGGCTGTCTGGAATATGGCCCGGACGTTTATCCGCTGATGGCGATCCGCAGCCGCCACTGGCGTGCCGATCGGCCGGTGGTGCTGATTACGGGTGGCGTGCATGGCTATGAAACCAGCGGCGCTCATGCACCTGGTCGCTTCGCTCGATGAGCCAATACTGGTGCACGTCGACCTGCACGAGACGACTGATACCGACGAAACCGAGTTCCGCCCGGCGCTTGCGGCGATCGACTATGCGCTGTCAGTACACCCGATCAATAATCCTACATAACGCATCTAACCGATCCGTCAGAGCGGTGCTATGAATCAGGCGCAGATCAGCCAGTGGCTGCAGTCGACGGGTACTCGGTAGCTCTGGGAAGCCGTGGCAGA
Source organism: Marinobacter sp. (assembly GCF_014859525.1). Lineage (GTDB taxonomy): Bacteria > Pseudomonadota > Gammaproteobacteria > Pseudomonadales > Oleiphilaceae > Marinobacter. Next base: position 31,248 of record NZ_JACUUB010000028.1, on the reverse strand, counting down.
TCTATTTTCTGGTGAATTTAACGGCATAGAATTGGCGAATAGTATCTAATAGGTGTTCGTATGACACCCCGATAACAAACGTAGCGACAGGCCCGACTATGCATGTGGATAAAGCAAAAAAGCGTATTGCCAAACAGGTTAAGAAGGGCTTCCACGGCTATCCGCTAGTGTCCCTGGAGTACTTTGGAAATACGCCGGATTTGGCCTCCGAGGTTGTTATTTCCTTTGTCGAGGAAGAGGGTGCAGATCCCCAGAAGCAGACGGTTGTGAGTGGCGGTGACGCCCGGGAAGATGAAACGATTCAATCCACCCTGCTAAAAATTATTGAGCGGGTGGGTGCCAAAACGGTGACCGAGATCGACGGCATTTCCACTCTCAATAAAAACTGACCCGGCCTCGACATTTTTAAGCTCAGTTGTTACAGCTGCCGAAAAAGTTTGAGCTCTATGCGTTGCGGGTTTCTTACTCGAAGAATGACTGCGAGAGCTGCGGCGTCAGGTTATTTGGTGAGGATTACGTCAGCTTTGCCCCGAAGCCTGGATTCGGTTTAACGGAAGGGACGCGGTACTTTCCGGTGATGGGTTATACGGGCCTGTTATGGGCAAACCAGCTGTGCCTCGCTCTCTCCGGCGGCCGGTTTAGGAGGTTAGCCGGTGACCATGATGGCCCCTCTCTTTAAGTTAAGTTCTCAATTTCCCTTCTTGAATTTTGCTTTGCAGTTGCCGCTCATGCACATCGTGCAGTAGTGCTCACGGTCCTCGTGTTTGGTGCCCTCTGCGAGCGTGATGCCGCAGCCGTTGCAGAGCAGGATGGCAAGGTCGCCTTCAATCTTTACGATTGCATACTGGTAATTCATAAGCAGTCCTCGAGAAAACCCATTTCTTTAACGCGGCGTAAGGGTATCGTGTCTGTCAGTCCAGATGATAAGGAGTCGCTATGTTTCGCATTCACGTTGAGAGGCTTCTCAACACCGATATAGATACGGTCTTTGAGGCCATCGCAGATCATGCCCGTTACGATCGTTTTCCCGGCGTTAGCAAGTCTGTGCTGGTTGAAGAAGGGAAAGACGAGAAAAACGGTACGGGCGCGCTTCGGATTATCGGCGCCGGCCGGCTTGAACTGACCGAGCGCATCACGCAATTTGAACGGCCTAACCGGATGCACTATCGCATTGAACAATCGAGCCCGTTCGCGGTTGAGCATACGAGGGGTGAGATTGTTTTAAAGGCTGAGGGCGAACAGACCCGAGTGGTCTGGATTTCCGAAGGGCGTGTTCGAGTACCACTGCTCGGCCGGATGATGGATCGGACAGCTGAGCGGAGTTTCTCCAAAGCCTTCAATTCGTTGCTCAAGGCCATTGAGCGGCTTTGAGGTGTGCCTGTTGAGGACAGACTCAATTATCGGCGAGCGCTCGCACACAGCGGTGGAACAGCGCCGCTGAGAAGAACGGGTGTTCGCCTGGCCGCAGCGCCAAAAACAACTGACCACCGGATTCACGGATTCCGCCTTCGATCATCAGGTTATCGCTCATCTCGAAATCCTCAATGGTGTGGCCCAGTTCGTCCTGGCAGGTTGCACCCGCCCGTTGCTGATAAAGCCGGCTGTCCAGGGTGAACCCGAATGCGGGCTTGCCCTGGCCGATCATGTAACCCACCTCGAATACAGTACCCGGATCGGCGCTGATACCACGAAAGGGTGTGAGGTTGGCGATGATTACGTCGCAGCTGTCCATCAGTTCTCGGTTGGCCTGGTATATCCGGTGACCGCGTTCCGTTTTTGCCTCTTTGTCTGAAAACGTCAGCGCTGTGTCCAGCGGGTCGACGCCCTCGAATCCGGCGTCCCGGAGCAGGCGTTTTTTCTCGGCGACGATAGCTTGGTGTTCCTCTGCCGGGAAGAAGACCTCCGGGCCGGCTAGGTAGATGCGGTTTGGTTTTGGCATGTTGATGAGGTCTCTCATTTGAGTGCAGGCCATGGCCTGGGCATTGTGTGGAAATCTTGAGCCCGAAGGTCATCGGATTCAAGCTTACTCACTTCTCAAGCGTTGTCTGTATGTATTAACTTTTGGGTTGGGTCTTGGTGAGTCTTTGTTTACCATATGACGCGTGGTGCCAGTGACGGCCCCTGAAATCGATGGATGACTCTTCAAGGAAAGAAGGAGCAAAGGAATGAGCAAGAAAGTTGTGTTGCTGGGTGACTTGGGTACAGATCACCAAGGATTCCCACCCACGCCGGTTATTGCCGGCTCCCCCGATGTACTGATTGACGGCAAACCTGTTGCCCGCGTGGGTGATCCTCTCGCCCCGCACTCCAAACCGAAACATCCTTCCCACCCGCGAGCCATCGCTGCGGGTTCGGCAACCGTGCTCATCAACGGTATTCCTGCGGCAGTCACAGGCAGCGCGGTCTCGTGCGGGGGCGTCACTATCGGCAGTGGTAGCGTTGTGATTGGCGATACCTTCACGCCCACGCCGTTTTCGGGTATCTCACCGGCGCCGTCAAAGCCGGCTCCGCAAGCGGCCTCTCGTGCTAGTCACTCTGGCAGCGCTATTCCGGAATCACAAAGTGCCAGCGGTGCCGCTAATGGCACGAGCAATGCCTCGGCAGGCGGGCCGGCTGCATCCAGTATGACGGCATCAACTCCAATCTCATCCCCAACAAAGGATCAGTCTCAGACTGTGGTAGAACCGGGTTACCACGTCGTTCAGAGGCCGATGAGTAAAACGGAATTGTTGAACGCCTTGTACGGAGACGCCTCGGCAAAGCCAGATCATTTTGATCGATTGAATCCAGGCCTGGGCGGGCAGTTGATGCCCGGAGAGATGATTGTGCTGGGTGACCCAGAGGGTATGGAATGCACTCAAAAAGAAGTCGAGTTGATGGAGGTGGCAGCGCAGATGAATGCGCAGGTTAGATCACTGGAGCAGGATGAAGCGCAGTTTCTTGTCAAATACTACGATTTATTGGAGGCCATCACCTCGACAGGTTCGGCAGGTTTGGGTGCCGGGGCCGTGATGGTCTCGAAGCAGATTGGCAGTATTGAGGCGACGTTGAAAAACATCGAGCGGCTTCATCAGGACAGTTACCGGAAACATGGGCATCTCAACCACCCGGATTTTTTCGAGAAGCGGCGAGCGCTTTTCAAGAAACTGGATTTTGCTCTTGGAAGTGTGGCCCGCAAGGGGATGTCACTAGATGATGATGCAAATTTGAAGCGGGCTTTGGGGCTGTCCTCGAAGAGCATTGTGCATAATTGGAAGACGGCTGGGGTTGGCGGTATACCTGGCTATGCAACGCATCATGAGCGGGTGTCTAGGGGAGCAAAATATGCCCGAAATGTGGGATATCTTGGGATCACCCTGGATGTGTCTATGTCGGCGATGAAAATTCATGAGGCTTGCACTGCGGGTGACGAGAGGGCCTGTCAGGCCGTTTCGTACCAGGAGGGCGGCAAGCTGGTGGGCTCGATGAGTGGCGGTGCTATTGGAGCCGGTGCTTCATATGGCTGTTTAGCCTTTGGTGTCACTTCTGCAGGTATTGGAGGAATAGCCTGCGCAGTGATCGTCGGCGGCGTAGGTGCCGCTGTGGGCGGAAACTATGGAGGTAAGGCTGGTGAGGCGTTTGGCGAGAAGGTCAGGGAGATGATTCATGAATGAGGGCCGATTGACAGACTTGGTGGTAATTTTAGGCGCGCTCTCTTTGGGTATTGGATTCATTTTGCTTTTGCTTATGGTTACGTTGCTTTTCCGAAAAACAGCGGAGGTGGAACGTCGAGTAGCGACACCGGGTAAGCAGCTGGATGAAGCTCGCAGCATTTGGGGAAACGGGCCTATCGGTCGTTGGATGAGGGTGATGTACGTATATGCTTTTGTGGTTTTTCGACATATTCCAAGAATAGGGCCTCGAATTAAATCGAGAATGGGGGATGAGAACGAACCTTTACCTCTCTCACTGAAACTGTGGATTGTTGTGCCTTTCACAGTGTATGCGGTTCTCATGTTTCTGTTCTTCTTTTCAGGTTGGTACATTGGGGCGTTTGATTAGTCGATACCGTGAATCGCAAGGCGCTCTTGTCAGGGATATCTGGCGATCCGGCCTGCAGTGGCCTATTGGCTTCTCACCAATTTCGACTGGCCCTGTGAACGTTGCGGTAAAGCGATGACGGCGATGGGTGGTTGTTCGCAACCTTTGATCAATTTCGTGGGCGCCTCGTTGGATAGGCACGATGCTGATTCCATCATGACGCGCCGTGGCTATGGGTTGCTTCGACATTTTGCGGCAAGGGGAGAACCGGTGAACGGCTATCACAACGGGCTTGCACCGGTGCATGAGGCCGTTCTTTACGCCGATGTGGGTTATCTCCGCGCTCTTCTGGAGTTGGGAGAGGATCCAAGCCTGCCGATTGAGAGTCCGGGGAAGGACTATCATGGCTTTAACGCTTTTGAGTTTGCGGCGTTTTTGGAATCCCGGAATTCTGAATTTTATCAGACTATTCGGGCAGAGCTTGAAGCTCAATAGTCTGGCTCGATCGTCCTCAACCGCTTCCGTTGTTTTAGAGTTGTTTCGCGAGGGCTAAACTTATACTTATCACTCGAATTTCTCATCCAGGAGTTGCGTTATGGGTCTGGCCATCGCACTGCATGTCCTATCTGCCGTAATCTGGGTTGGCGGTATGTTTTTCGCCTACATGGCTATGCGCCCGGCGGTGGTTGAGGTGATTGATGCCTCCCATCGAGGCGCGTTGTGGTATGCCACTTTGTCCCGATTTTTCCGGTGGGTATGGGCGGCAGTGGTTCTGTTGCTGGTCACCGGGTACTGGATGATCTTCAGTGTGTTCGGCGGCATGGCTGGCGCGGGCTGGCATATCCACGTGATGCAGGCGCTCGGTATTGTGATGATCCTGATCTACGCCCATGTTTACTTTGCCCCCTTCCGGCGGCTGAAACAGGCAGTTGCCAATCAGAACCCCCAGGAAGGCGGGCGTCAGGTGGGGCAGATTCGAAAGCTGGTGGGCGCTAATCTGATTCTTGGGCTGATTGTGGTGGCGATTGGGGCTGGTGGGCGGTATTTGTGAACTCGTTGAATCAGAAAGGAATGCTCACTGCCTGGAATGACGCCAAGGGTTTTGGTTTTATCTCGCCGGAGGGTGGCGGTGAGCGTGTGTTTGCTCACATCAGCAGTTATGCAGGCCGGGGCCGGCCGGTTGCTAATCGCAAGGTGACATTCAGCACCACGAAAGATGACCAGGGCCGTCTGAGGGCTGGTCGGTTCCAATATGTTGGAGCGGCAAAGGTGGGTGCCAACATTGCGCCGGGAGTCTGGATGGCGGCCACTGTTGTGCTGGTGTTTTTCAGTGTGTTGGCTGGCCTTTTCTATCACGGTTATCTGCCGATCTCGATCCCCGCCGCCTACGGCGGGGTGAGTCTGGTTTTGTTTGTCATGTACTGGATTGACAAGAAGGCTGCCCAGCGGGGCGCCCAGCGCACTGCTGAGAAAACGCTGCACTTCTTTGAGCTCTGCTGCGGCTGGCCCGGTGCACTCATGGCGCAGCAGGTTTTCCGCCACAAGACGCGGAAAGGCAGTTATCAGTTTGTGTTCTGGCTGGCGGTTCTGGCTAATCTGGGAGCGTTGGGCTGGTTGCTTGTAGCTCCGGAGGCAATGGGTTTGCGGCAACAAATGAGCTTTGATTTGTCTAGGTCTTTGCGGCCGCTAATCTGGCAGTAGACCAAGACAAGACCTGTAGTAACCCCTTAATACCCGCCCCGACACCACCACTGCTGATGTTTCCTGACCCGGCAATACAAACACAAGGAGACAGCCATGAGTGGGAAGAAGATTCTGATGATTACTGGTGATTTCACCGAAGACTACGAAACCATGGTGCCGTTCCAGGCATTGCAGGCTGTTGGGCACACGGTTCACGCCGTTTGCCCGGACAAAAAGGCGGGCGACACGTTCGCCACGGCGATTCACGATTTTGAGGGCGGCCAGACCTACACCGAAAAGCCCGGCCATCGGTTTGCTCTGAATGCGGATTTTGACGGACTGGCCCTGGCAAATTACGACGCCCTGGTGGTGCCCGGCGGTCGCGCTCCCTGCGTATTGACGGCATGGTCACCAGTGTGCGGATACAGCCCCTGATCCTCAGGCTGTAGGTCTCATGCCGGTCGAACGCCCTGGAACAAACACCAACATCTCGTTGTTAGCCGGCATTGCAAAATCTTCTCGCAGCACCAGGCCCACCGCCTCGGCCAACGCAGAAAAACCCTCGATATCACGGATGCCCATGTGTTGCGCCTGTGATCTGAGTGACTGGTCAAACGCCCGGTTGCTTTCACTGGTGAACTCGCCCTGATGCCTGAATGGCCCGTACAGGCAAAACGCGCCGTCTTCGGGCAGGCCTGCGCCGATGCCCCGGAACATCTGTTCCACTTCTGTCCAAGCCATGATGTGCGCGGTGTTGGCGGAGAACGCCCATCGGAAGTCCAGTGTAGGCCATGGGGTGTTGTTCACGTCCAGCTTTCGCATGGGGAGAATATTTGGCAGCGCAGCCTGTTCCAGCCGGGCAACCGCCAAGTGCGCGGCCGCGGGGTGGTCCGTGGGCTGCCATTGTAAGTGGGGCATGGCTGCCGCGAAGTGCACGGCGTGCTGCCCCGTGCCGGTGCCTATCTCCAGCACGGTGCCCGGTGCGTTGAAGATCTCGCGCAGTCTTTCCAGGATGGGGCCTTTGTTGTTTTCGCAGGCTTGGGAAAAGGGCAGGTGGGTGGTCATCAGAGCGTCTCCTTCTCTCTGAACGGTATCATAAAACGGGGTTCTTACCATGCTCCAGCCCCTGCATAGCGTTTTGCCTTTCAGAACCAGCAACCAACGCCGCCAATGGCTATAATGGCGGACTATAAACTGTCGCAGAGAACCCTATGCCCATCGAAAAAAACCAAGTGGTCTTGTTTCACTACAGTGTCAGTGATGAACAGGGCAACGTTGTTGAAAACTCCCGTACCGGCGAGCCGAACGCCTACCTGCATGGCCATGGCGGCATTGTCCGGGGCCTTGAAGAAGCCCTGGAAGGTCGTGACGCTGGCGATACTTTCAGTGTCACCATCACGCCGGACAAAGCCTACGGTCCGCGCAAGGCCGATGCGGTGCAGCGCGTACCAGTCAAGCATTTGATCGGTGCCAAACGCTGGAAACCGGGCATGGTCGCCCAGGTGCAAACCGAGCAGGGCCGGCGCCATGTGGTGGTTGCCAAGGTCGGCCTCAAGTTTGCTGATGTCGACACCAATCACCCGATGGCCGGTAAAACCCTGACCTTCGATATCGAGATCCTCGAAGTGCGCGCGGCCGATCCGGAAGAGATAGCCCACGGCCACGCGCACGGGCCAGGCGGGCATCATTAAAGACGGCTATTCCGGCCCCACCGCCGTGGTCAGTAACGCCGTCATAACCAGAATCGCCACCCCGAGGGCCATCTCGGCGCTGATGGATGTGCGAAGCCGCTGGCTATGGCCCGGACGTGTCAGCCGGGGCACCAGGTAGAACTTGTTGATGGCGCCGAGCGCCAGCAACAGCGATACCAGGGAGAGTTTGATCAGAAGCAGCCAGCCGTAGGCGCTGTAGATCAGCCCCGAGAGTGGCTGAACCAGTATCAGGGTCATCAGCACGCCGCAGATTACCAGTGCGCCAACAAAGGCCACGGCGGTCTGGCCAAAGCGGTCCATGCTGGCCTGCAGTTGAGCAATTCCATGGCCATCACTGGCTCGCCTCAGCGGATAGAGTGAGCCCAGCCAAAGGGATACCCCTAACAGGTGAATGACCAGCAACACGGTGCCACGGTTGTCGTCGTGTAAATGTCCGGTTTGCGTAAAGGAGAACAGCAGGCTGACTGCACCGGCTATTATCAAGGCGTAGCGAAGGTAGCCGGACCCCCGCCTTAGCAGGCATACGCCTGCGAGGGCGAGAATAAAACCCAGCAGGCGTGCCCGGGTGCTGTCACCTACGTTGGTTTGCCACAGAATGACGGCGATGTCCGGGTCGAAGGCACCGGCGATGCCGTCCCCTATGGCCGCGCCTGTGTACACCGGAAAGCTGACCGCCGTAGCCGCTAGCCCCAGCAGCCCCGCCACAAACATGTAGCCTTGTATTGGCCTTTCCAGGCCATGGGGCTTAAGCAGCCACAGACAGAACAGGCCGCCAATAACACCCGCGGTGCCGAGATAGATCAGCACCTTGGTGACGACGGTCAGGAGAGTCCAGATGTCCATGGCGGTCAGTGGTGGCCTTCGTGGCCTGAGCCCGAGTCTTCGTTGCTTTTATGGTCGTCAGGGTTCCCGCCGAGGTGAAAGCTGAAGCCGCCGGTCATGGTGTGTCCGTCGTCGGCCATGGCGCGCCATTCCACTTCGTAGTGACCCTCTTTCAGTGTTGGCAAGTCAATCCGGTAATCCATGTTGGACTCTCGGCTGGGTCGAAAATCCACTCGTACCCGTTGGCCATCGCCATCAGTCAGGTTAACCCGCATCAGCCTTACGTTGTCGCCGAACTCCAGACCGAGGTATTCAGGGGATGTCTCTATGTGTTCGTCGCTGGCCGGTGACGAAGAGATCACATCCGTATGGGCGTGGGCCAGGCTGGCACCCGTGAGGGCGAAAATCATCAGCATCAGTGGCAAAAATATGTGTCGGTTCATGGCTCTTTCTCCGGTTATTGAAGTTACTTGGGTAGATCATTGGGGACTTGATCGGTCTCGCGGGCGACAGTGCCGGTTGGGTGTTGATACCAGCCAGGGTCTCCGTCGAGCTGATCGCGAACTTTGATGACGGTAAACATCCCGCCCATTTCCATATTTCCGAACGGGCCTTTGCCCATCATCATGGCCAGGGTGTTCTCTGGGCCGGGCATATGGCCGGCATCGACGTGGGTCTGGTGTTCGCCCATGCCTTTTTCGCCCATCGCCATATAGCCGGGCACCAGCGCCTGAATACGTTGCTCGACCTCGTTCTGATTCACACCCAGGGTGTTGGGGATATCGTGCCCCATCGCGTTCATGGTGTGGTGGGCCATATGGCAGTGGAAGGCCCAGTCGCCGGGCTCCGCGATAAACTCGATGTCCCGGGCCTGGCCTACGCCGACAATCTCGGTGGCTTCCGTGCGCCAGAGCGACTGGGGCCAGCGCCCGCCGTCGCCGCCGGTGACGTGAAACTTGACGCCGTGAACATGCATGGGGTGATTCCACATAGACAGGTTGCCCATGCGAATGCGCACCCGCTCGCCGGTTTGTGCCACCAGTGAGTCGATAAACGGGAAAACCTTGCTGTTCATGGTCCAAAGATCAAAGTCCTGCATGATCGCAGGGTCGGGCCGATAAGTGCCCGGATGTACGGCCCAGTTATGCAGCATGATGGCGTAGTCCCGGTCTACCGGGTTGGCCTCCGGCTCGCGGGGGTGAATGATGAACATGCCCATCATACCCATGGCCATCTGCACCATTTCATCGGAGTGCGGGTGGTACATGTGGGTACCATGCTGCACCAGCGGGAACTCATAGACAAAGGTTTTGCCCGGCGGGATGGAAGGTTGGGTCAGGCCGGCGACTCCGTCCATACCATTGGGCAGTAACAGACCGTGCCAGTGCACACTGGTTGGTTCTTTGAGACGGTTAGTCACATAGATTCTTACCCGGTCACCCTCTACCGCCTCAAGGGTAGGCCCCGGGGTCATGCCGTTGTAACCCCAGGCCTTGATGGTGGTGCCGTCGCCAAAGCTGTGTTCGATTTCTTCGGCAATCAGGTGGAACTCTTTAACGCCATCGCGCATGCGATAACCCAGTGTTCGGCCATTGGGCGTGATCACCGGGCGATAGCCCTGGCCCGTCCGCTCAGGAGCGTTGAGGGGCGTGTGTGTGGTGGTGTTGCGATTAGCCGCGGCGAAGGTTTGTGCTGGTAGCGCTCCAGCCACCAGACCCGCGGCACTGCCTAATAAAAAATGACGACGATTAACCATGGTGGCAGCCTCAGTGGTTGTGGTGTTCGTGACCCTGGCCGCCAGCTTCGACGGAGGGCAGTTGTACCGCGTCGGGCAGAGCGGCGTCCAAAGGCGTGGCGCTGACCATTGCCAGGAGTATGCGTTGAATCCAGTACTGCTCAAGGGTTTGAGCATGCTCGCGCCAGGCCTCAAACTCTCGCGCCTTGGCGTTAAGCAGTTCAAAGGCGCCCGATAGCATAAAGTTGTATTCACGCAGGTTCAGGTCCACTTGCTGCTGCCATTGCGGAATCACCTGTTGCTCGAGTTGCTCAACGTTGTCTCGAGTCAGGCGTAAACGGTTCGCCAGGTCTGGGAGTTGCGTGCGCAGTTCCAGCGTTCTGGCATCCACCAGGGCGTCGGCGCGTAAAAGCTGAGCGCCGGCGCCGGCCCGGCGGGCCTGGTTACGATCGAACAGGGGTAAACCGACAGCCATTGTGGGGCCGGCACTGTATACGCCGTCTGAGCCGCGCTCCACATCAACACCGATATCCCACTGAGTGAACCTGCCCTGGCGTGCGTAAAACGACTCGCGATGTCCGGCAACTTCCTGGAGCTGTCGCGCAATGCGCAGGTCCAGACGCTGTGTGAGGGCGTGATCGGTCAGGCTGGCCACGTCTACCTGTTCATCATCTGGCAGCTGTGGCAGCGTGGTCGGCAACTCCATCATGGCCGGGTGCTCAAGGCCCAGGCGCAGCGCCAGTGTGGTCTGGGCTTGCTGTGCGTCCGCCTGGGCGCGGCGCAGGGCTCGCTGGCTCTGTAACTGTTGATCACGGTAGTGCAGCAGGGTCAGTTCTTTCAGGTTGCCGGCTTCGTGCAGGCGTTCGGCCAGCAAGGCGGCGGTTTCCGCTGCGTTCAGGGCCAGCCGGGCGACTGCCTCACGGTGGCTGGCACCCACGGCATGAAAGTAATCCTGCTGAACCTGATACAGCTCCTGGTTAAGAGTGTCGAGCAGGTCAAGCCGGGCGCTGGTCAGCGCTTCTTCTGCCAGGGTCTTGCGCAGCGAACGGGTCATCAGGTCTAGCACGCTCTGGCTCAGGCCTAGCCCCAGCTCCCAGCGCCCACCACCCTCCGGGCGCATTGCCGACACGGCCAGGGTGGGATTGCTCAGCATTTGAGCCTGCACCTGTTCAGCTTCAACAACGCCTAGTCGATGCAGGTGAGCGCGGATGTGTGGGCTGTTAACCAGCGCCAGATGTTGCGCGTTTCCGGGTGTGAGTGGTTCGAACAAGAGATCATCAACTCGCTCAAACCGCTCCTGCTCCGACAGTTCCAGGGTTTGGTGAATCTGACCACGTGCAGGGGACTGCAGCAGGGGGTCGAGATCAGCCTCCAGCTTTGAATAATCAGGGGGAGCCATCGTGGCACAGCCCTGCAGAAACAGGACGGCCAGAGCGCCGCCAATCAGGTTTTTCATGGTTGTATTGCCTCAAGGTCACCGGTATTCATGCCGCAGCGATCAATGCCCCGGCAGGTTCAGGTCTCGTGGTTAACTGCGGATTTGTGGTGGGTGGAACAGCGGGTCGGAAATAAAACTGTCTGCGCTCTCTGCAGGCCGAATGATCGGAGTGGCCAGAGCTGGACTGCCCATAAGAGCAGGGGAGGGGATCAAGGTTGTGCAGACCTGGCAGCATTGCTGGCAGGGGTCAACGTGTTGAGAGTCCGGGTGTTTCTGGCTGGCATGAAGTTGGCCAGTGCTGTCTGACGCACTGCCGCTATGCTCGTCCGCTGCTGCTGATGGAATCGAGGCATGCTCGTGGTGCAGGGAAGAGTGATCGTCGAAAGCTGTTTGCGCCGGGTGGATGATGTCGCAATGCAGGAGCGCTGTCGCCAGCCCCTGAGCGGGCAGCCATAGGATAAGCATGAAAATCAGATAGCGACGTTTGGACTGCATGTGCGCAAGTTTCTACTTTGCCTTGTTCTAAGTCAATATTCCGCAAGGTTTTGGTGCAGAGCGCGAGTCGAAGGCAGGGGCCAGTGGAGTCAACGCCGCTGCTGGTTATAATGTCATATCGTGAATCGCCGCAGAGAACCCTATGGCCATCAAAAAGAATCAGGCTGAACCATTACATCCTCAAAAATGAATGCGCCTTTCACACTGCGCCCCTACCAGCAGGAAGCCGTCGACGCCACGCTGAGTCATTTCCGCCAATCGGATGAGTCTGCCGTTATTGTGTTGCCAACCGGTGCCGGCAAAAGCCTGGTGATTGCCGAGCTGGCCCGCCTGGCCCGGCGCAGGATTCTGGTGCTGACCCACGTAAAGGAACTGGTGGAGCAGAACCACGCCAAGTACGAGAGCTATGGGCTAACCGGCGGCATCTTCTCCGCCGGGCTTAAGCGCAAGGAACGCCGGCATCAGGTGACCTTTGCCAGTGTGCAGTCGGTGGCGGCGAACCTGGACCAGTTCCGGAATGAATACTCGTTGGTGATCATCGACGAGTGCCACCGGGTCAGCGGTGAGGAAACCAGCCAGTATCAACAAATCATCGAGCTGCTGCGGCAGCAGAACGACTCCCTGAAAGTGCTCGGGCTCACCGCCACACCCTATCGCCTGGCCACGGGCTGGATCTACCGCTATCACTACCGGGGCTTTGTGCGCGGCTCTGGTGAGGGTCAGGTTACGCCCTTTCAGCACTGCATCTACGAGCTGCCGTTGAGTTACATGATCAACCGGGGCTATCTCACGCCGCCGGAGTTGGTAAACGCGGCGGTGGCGCAATACGATTTCTCCGCGCTCGCCCAGGACCGCTTTGGTGAATACGCCGAGAAAGACGTTAACCAGCTGCTGAGCAAGCACAAGCGAGTGACCCGCGCCATCATTGAGCAGGTGATCGAACTGGCCGATGAGCGTAAAGGAGTGATGATTTTCGCCGCAACGGTGGCGCATGCGCGGGAGATCACCGGTTATCTGCCGGAACACCAGACCGCTCTGGTGACTGGCGCGACCGACCTGAAAGACCGGGACCTGCTGGTCCAGCACTTCAAGCAGCGGCAGTTAAAGTATCTGGTGAATGTGTCCGTGCTTACCACCGGGTTTGACGCGCCCCACGTGGACCTGATCGCCATTCTTCGGCCTACCCAGTCGGTGAGCCTGTATCAGCAGATGGTGGGCCGGGGTCTGCGCCTGGATGAGGGCAAACAGGATTGCCTGGTGATGGATTACGCCGGCAACCACATAAACCTGCATCACCCGGAGGTTGGGCAGCCAAAACCCAATCCAGACAGTGAACCGGTGCAGGTGTTTTGCCCGGGCTGTGGCTTTGCCAATATTTTCTGGGGTAAAACCGACAGCAACGGCCAGGTGGTTGAGCACTACGGGCGCCGCTGCCAGGGACTGCTGGAGCCTGCGGAAGGCGATGGAGCGCGTGCCCGGCAGTGTGATTACCGGTTTCGTTTCAAGGAGTGCCCCCACTGCGGTGGCGAGAACGATATTGCCGCCCGCAACTGTGGGCTTTGCCACAAAGCCATCATTGATCCCGATGATCAGCTGCGGGATGCGCTGAAACTCAAGGATGCCAGGGTCATTCGCTGCGCGGGAATCTCGCTGGGTGTTGAGGGTGGCAGGCTGAGGATCACCTATCACGGCGAAGATGGGGAAGAACTGAAGGAGTCGTTTGATTTCAGCAAGCCAGCCCAGCGGCGTGTGTTCAACCGACTGTTCGGCCGCAGATTTGCCCACGGCCAGGCCCCGAGAACGTTCGGCAAGGCAGAGGAGGTGCTTGAGGTGCAAGCTTTGTTGCCGGCGCCGGATTTCGTGATTGCCCGCAAGCAAAAGCACTATTGGCAAGTGCAGGAGCGGGTGTTTGATTATCAGGGGCAGTACCGGAAAGCGAACGAAGCGTGAGGCTTCCGGCGGTTGAGGCGTGCCTGGTTTTTCGAAGGCCGATATAAAACCCTGACCCTCGATATCGAGATCCCGAAGTCCACAATGCTGATCCTGAACCGTTAGTGCACGACCATGCCCATGGGCCGGGTGGTCATCACTAAGGCGTTGCGATCAGCATTGGCGGGCGTTAGCGGTTACCTCGCCGCTCTTGGATCCGAGTGGTGGATCACGACCTTGGGTGCCGGGGCAACGCCCATTTTGTAGACGTTCCACTGGCGATCGGTAGGCGGTAATTCGTCATCACCACCGATTTCGTAAGCCAGGTGGCCGTCCAGTCGGCAGATGCGCCAGGATTTGAAGCCGATGGAGTAGGAGATCGCCGGACTTCTGGCTGCCTTGCCGTCGGCACGGTCCCACGCCATCTTGCCATTCCAGTAACCGCGGGCAGACATAACGCCGGCATCGGATTTGGTGGGCGGGGCTTCTGAGGGTATATAAAGCCCGTCTACCTCAGGCAGGCCGGCGCCGGATACTTCGATATACAAGGTATTTGGTTTCAGGTTCTCTGCTTCAGACATGGTTGTTCTCGTCTCTGGCCAATAAATAGGGGTAGGTGGTGACGAAGCTATCACTAATCTACCCCTTGGGAGAACCCGGGCAGCGTTATTTTCTGACCAGGTTTTTGGCCTCCCATAGCACTTTTACTGGTTCTGACAGCCTTTCGGGGCGGCGCGGTGTCGCCTCTGCAAAGCCTTCATAGAGTTGTTGCATGTCAGCTTCCAGATCATCTGAAGGCTGCAGGATGACCGGGAAGGTGAGCTGCTTTTTGCGGTAATCAGCTACGGCCAGAACAATCGGTACACCCGCCTGCCGCGCAATGTGATGAAACCCCGTTTTCCACTTGCTGGCGTTGTGACGGGTTCCCTCCGGGGTGACCACAATCGCCATATGATCATTGGTATTAAACTGCTCCACCGCCTGCCCAACAATACCGCCGGCCTGTGAGCGATCCACCGGTATTGCTCCGAACTTCCGCAAAAGCCAGCCCAAAGGGCCTTTGAACAGAGTGTGCTTGATCATGAATCTGGCATCCAGCCCTAAAGCCAGGCCGCAGGCGAGCCCCAGCACTCCGTCCCAGTTTGATGTGTGGGGCCCGGCAACAACCATGGCTTTGGGGATGTCGGGAAAACGGTGGATGTTCCAGCCTGCCGTTCGTAAAAGCTTTGAGGCCGCGCGCTGCTTCAGTGAGTGCGTGGCTTGAGTGTTGGCAGGCTGTTCGTTGAGTGACATGGTTTGATGTCCGCTTTGTAGTCGTTGAATTTGTTGAGCGCCGGCGTCCCTGGCTTGGGCCGAGATCGTGGATTACACATTTCCCAACAATTTTTCCTGTTTCAGATACGCCAGAGGGCGACAACTGGCGACCGAGCCTAGATTAAACTTGGAAAATGCTATGGGCAAGAACGCCGTGAAAGCGACGTTAACGTTTGCCGGGATTGAAGCGCAGACCGCCCCTTTTTGAAATCTGGCGGGGTGTCGAGCATGCGGGGAAAGGTAGACGGGGGCAATTGACTGCTGCTGGCCCGGAGCAGATTAATGTGAAAAGTAACTGATGACCGTTCTATGGCCTTGGCAGTTAATTATCTTTCCGGCCCTGGTTGGATCAAGAAAAAAGGCAGCCGAGGCTGCCTTTTTTCTTACGTATTGGCTGTTACTTACAGGCCAATAACGTTCTCAGCCTGTGGGCCTTTCTGGCCTTCAGTTACGCTGAATTCAACTTCCTGGCCTTCGGCCAACGTCTTGAATCCGCCACCCTGAATAGAGCTGTAGTGAACAAAAACGTCCGCACCGCCTTCACGAGTAATAAAGCCGAAACCTTTTGCTTCATTGAAGAACTTAACGTTGCCTTTAATGGTAGACATAATAATTATCCTGATTTTAATCAATAGTGTGCTGCCAAAAGATCGTAGTGATTTTTGATCAGCGATATGCGGGAAATAAAAAACGTGCAGGGTCAAAAACAGGACGAGAAGTATGTCAACTCAAAAGGTCTTATTCGTGAAACGCTTTGCTAAATCTTTCCAACGGAGATCACAGTACGCTAATTAGCAGGCTGTGCATAGCATAGTTTAAAATTGTTTTGGGTTGCTCAGGCGGAGGCCGTTTTTGGGCGTGTAAATTTCACTCCAAACAATTTTTTCTTATTTCGGATATAATGGCAGGTTCAGGTTGGCGACCAAGCCAACTGTTGACCTGGAGAGCACTATGAGTAAGAAGCCCGTAAAAGCGACATTAACAACTGCCATGATTGAAGAGCAAACGGCTGCTTTTTTGAAGTCTGGCGGGGTTGTTGAACAGGTGGTTAAAGGTAAGAGTGGGCAATACGCTTCTTCAGGCTCAAAGCAGGTTAATCTGAAAGCCAGCTAAAAATCAGTATTGTGTGTTGCGCCATTAAACGGATAAGCAGGCAAAAGCCTTCCGGTCAGGGAAAGCTTTTGCCTGGATGAACGATTTGGGGGTGGCACCGTCAGGCTCAATCGCTCAAATTCAGCCCCATATCCCAGAAATCGATTTCCAGCCGGGTGGCGTCCCGAAAAATTCGAGTGAGTTGCTCGAACCGGGCCGGGGTGACATCGGCCAGTCGCTCATCAAGCCAGCAAATCTCTGCCTGCATGGCGCTCTGGAACTCGTCGCTCTCGTACATGGCAATCCAGGCATCATAGGGATTGGCTTCACCTCGAAGGGTATCTGCGTTCTGGTTCAGCCAGTTGGCGATTTCACCGTAGCCCACCATGCAGGGGGATAGCGCCACGTGCAGATCCAGAAGGTCGCCGCGGTTGCCGGTGTCGAGCACGTACCGGGTGTAGGCGAGGGTGGCCCGGGCTTCTGGCAGATTATTCAGTTCCTGCTCTGAGATTCCCCATTCCTTACAATAGCTTACGTGCAAGCCTAATTCGGTATCCAGAATGGCCAGCAGTCCATCTTTGGCTTGTAAAAGATCCGTCAAGGTGGGGCTTTTGTAAGCCGCCAGAGCATAGGCCCTGGCAAACTGAATCAAGAACAGATAATCCTGCTTTAAGTAGTGCTGGAACGCTTCCTGGGTCAGTGAGCCGTTACCCAGCTGCTTCACAAAACTGTGTTCGATGTAGTCCTGCCACTCTGTGGGGCAGGCGTTTTTGAGGTCTTTGAACTGGTAGGGCATAGAGGCTCCAAGGCGGTGTTTGCTGAGGCGGCTTCCTCAGGCGAAATCGTACTCACCGCCTTTCTTCAACGCATTCTGGTAAGCCGGTCTGGCATGCACTCGTTCGACCCAGGCGGTGATATGGGGACGTGTATTACCAACGATATCACGTGCCACCGAGGCTTCCAGCGGGAAGCTCATTTGTATATCCGCTGCGCTTAGATTGTCCCCTAAAAACCAGGTGTTCTTTGACAGGTGGGCTTCCACAAAATCGAGGTGCGTTCTGATCATCGGGCCGATAAAAATCTGATTGGTTTTGTCTGAAATACCTTTTGCCACCGGCCGGATAAAGAAGGGCATCGGGCTGGTTTTGACTTTTTCAAACACCAGGCGCATGACCAGTGGCGGCATCAAAGAGCCCTCGGCGTAATGCATCCAGTAAGTATAATCCAGCCAGGCCTGGCCGCCGCCTTCGGGCAGCATGGTGTCTTTGCCATAAGTGTGGGCCAGATATTCGATGATGGCGCCAGACTCTGCCACCACCAGATCGCCGTCGGTGATCACCGGTGATTTACCCAGTGGGTGTACCTTTTTGAGGCTTGCCGGTGCCAGCATGGTCTCGGGGTCACGCTGGTAGTGTTTGATTTCGTAGGGTACGCCCAGCTCTTCCAGCATCCAGAGAACGCGTTGTGAGCGGGAATTATTGAGGTGGTGGACTGTAATCATGTAGCAACTCCGTTCGCTGCGAAAATTTATAAGGTGTAAGTAATAGGCTGAAAATCGCCTTTTGGTTCACCTTGCTCGTCCGAATCAGTTTAATTTGAGCGTTTACGATCTTTGATTATTTCTGGCACCTTAAAGGGCAGCACGGCTCCGGCTGCTTTGGATACGCTGATAATCGTATGCATCCGCTTGTACCAGAGCACCTGGCGAATTTTTTTCTTCATGGGGTGGTAGCCTTCCAGATAAAGCTCGTCTACACAATCGGAGTTGTCGGTAAGGCTGTAGCGGCTTAAGTCCAGCAGGACCGCGATGTCTGCCTTCTTCAGTTGCTTGCGGGTATTAAAATCGATGCCGATGTTGATGGCGTTGCTGATCACATCAAACGTATCTTTCGGTTTCGGGTAACGGCTAACGTGGCTCAGATCAATGGCCACGGTAATGCCTGCGCCCATTTTCGCCAGCGGCGATATCGGAACGTTTTCAACCAATCCGCCGTCCACCAGAATCCTGCCATCGACCTCTACGGGCACAAACAGGCCTGGCACCGCCATGGACGCGCATACCGCATCCGCGAGGTTTCCCTTTTTGAAGATCAGCTGTTCGCCGGTTTCGATATCTGTGGCGCAGATGGCCAGGGGAATGTCGGCGTCTTCGATCCGGACGTCGCCAAGATCCCTGTGGATCATGTCCCGAATGGCTTTGGTGTTGAACAGGCCGCCACGCTCGAAGGTAAAGTTGATAATCTTCGACAGGTTAAGTGTTGAACAAATGGACAGAATGGACTCTGCCGGGCGGCCGAAAGCGTGATAACTGGCAATCAGCGCCCCTGCACTGGTACCCGAAATGCAATGAATCGGAATTTGCTCATCTTCAAAGGCTTTGAGAACGCCGATGTGAGCAATGCCCTTGGCGGCACCGCCGCCCAGAGCAAGGCCGATGCGGGTATTAAAGGGGTTGAGTTTCATGCATGAGCGCCCGATTATGTTATTAAATGAACGTTTGAAATTTAAGACAATAGAGGTCGAGTATGGCGGAATCACCACTTAAGGAACAACTGGGCAACGCGGTTAAAGATGCAATGCGGAGCAAGGATAAAATCCGGCTGGTCACTTTGCGTATGGCGCAGGCAGCAGTGAAACAGATTGAGATTGATGAACGCCGTGAGCTGAGTGACGACGATGTTTTGAAAGTGCTGGACAAGATGCTCAAACAGCGCCGTGACGCCGCCAGTCAGTACGATGCCGCCGGTCGCCAGGAGCTGGGCGACAAGGAGAGGGCAGAAATGGTGATCATTGAAGAGTTTATGCCTGCTGCACTGTCTGAAGAAGAACTGGACGGCCTGATTCGTGCCGCTATCACTGCCACTGGCGCCCAGGGTATGCAGGACATGGGTGGCGTGATGAATGAGCTGCGTCCACAAGTCACGGGTCGGGTCGATATGGGGCAGCTGAGCAAGAAGGTTCGCGCCGCGTTAGCGGGGTGAGTTGGCATTGCCGTTTTGGATACCTGGGGTATGGCGCAACCGGATGATCTGAAAGCAGGGTTTGGTTACACTGATTGCATACTTCATCAAGTGGTTGCAGTTATGTCTCTTTTCTCACCCGAAGGCAGCGAAAACGATGTGTTTGTTTCGCGAGCCGATCCGGATAATTCGTTCGGTACCTTTGCGGCGTTCAGTTTTGAGTTGGAGGGCAAAACCTGGCCCACACTCGAACACTACTTCCAGGGTATGAAATTTACCGACGAAGCCCGGCAAGAAATGATACGTGCTGCGGCGACGCCCGTATTGGCAAGAAAGCTGGGCCGAAAACGCCATAAAAGCCTGCGGCGTGACTGGAAGCAAGTGCGTGAGACCGTGATGACCCGGGGTGTGTACGTACGCTGCCGCACCTACTCCCACCTGGCGGAAGAGTTGCTCAAAACGGGCCAGCAGAAGATTATGGAAAACAGCAACTTCGATTACTTTTGGGGCTGCGGTCGTGATCGTCGGGGAAAAAACCGGTACGGCGAAGTCTTGATGAGGGTTCGTGCCAAGTTGCGGGAGGAGTAAAGAATCATGGGTGTCCTGTTAACCATTCTTGCGGTTCTTTTTCTGGCACTGATCGTTATTGTTCCAATGATTGAGAAATACGCCCCCAAGGGTGAAAGCCGGGACTACAGCACAATATCGAAGTGGCTTATACCGTTAATGGCGGTGGCTCTGGTGCTGCAGTTATTTCGGCATTACTTCGCATGAGGTGGGCTTATGTCGGATAAAGAGCTGCGCGCCAGGTCTGATAGACAAAGCATTGATCAGTTTATCAACAAGGTTAGGACGTTACCCCAACAGGGAAATGCGCAGGGCCGGCTTATCTTTGCGTTGGATGCCACCGCGAGCCGGGAAGCGACCTGGGATCAAGCCTGCCACTTGCAGAGTGAGCTGTTCCTGGCAACTAAAGACCTGGGCGGGCTGGCTATCCAGCTCTGTTACTATCGTGGTTATGGCGAATTCAAAGCAACGGGGTTTGTGACCGAGACCGAGAAGCTGCTGAACCTGATGAACGGCGTGTCTTGCCTGGGTGGTCGTACCCAGATCAGCCGAGTGTTGGCGCACGCGGTCAAAGAAACCCGCGCAGAAGCCATTAAGGCGGTGGTATTTATTGGCGATTGTTGCGAGGAGCCGGTGGATGAGTTGTGCCATACCGCCGGTGAACTGGGCATGCTTCGAACTCCGGTGTTTATGTTTCATGAAGGTGCTGATGCCCATGCCCAGGCGGTTTTCCAACAGGTGAGTCAGTTGTCTGGAGGTGCCTATGCGCCTTTTGATCGTAACAGCCCACAAATGCTCAAGGATCTTATGGCGGCGGTTGCGGTCTATGCTTCCGGGGGCGCCAAGGCTTTGCGGGATTTTTCCAGCCGAAGTTCTCCGGAAGTAAAGCGCCTGACCCAACAGGTTCGCTAACGCTTGTGCCAATTCAACGAAGAGCCCGGGGTATCTGAGTGCCATTAACGTTATTGGTTATCGTGCTGTCGGTTGTTGCGTGGTTTTGGCTGAGCAATCAACCGGCCAGTCAACGCAAGCCCGCGATTATCAAACTGGTCTTGATGGCCGGCACCGGCTTGTTGGTTCTGATGGCCGTTACCGGGCGACTGCATTTTTTATTCGCGCTTTTAGCGTTTCTTTTCCCGTTGCTGCGGAGGCTATTGCCCTCTTTGTTGCTGGGGCGTGCAGCGGGTGGCGCAAAAGCTACGCCGGGTAACCAGTCCCATGTGTCCAGCGAAATCCTGGCGATGAGTCTGGATCATGACTCCGGAACCATGAGCGGCAAAATCCTGAAAGGCCCGATGACTGACCGGGACCTGGCTGATTTGAGTGAGAGTGAGTTCATTGAACTGTTACGTTATTGCCGGAAGCAGGATGAAGATTCTGCGCGATTGCTGGAGACCTATCTGGATCGCCGGTTTGGAGATTCGTGGCGCGTAGACGATCAGCCTGATACCGACGGCGAGCATTCCGGTGATCGCTCCCATTCCGGTGGTCCGCTCACTGAGAACGAAGCGTTGGATATTCTTGGTTTGCAGTCTGGCGCCAGCCGGGAAGAGATCATTCAGGCGCACCGCCGAATGATGCAGAAGATGCACCCGGATCGTGGCGGCAGCAACTACCTTGCTGCACGTATCAATGAGGCAAAAGCGCGTTTGTTACGCTGAAGTGCGACCTGTAAAGAGTTGATCACCTCTCAGATGTTTGCTCTGTTCAGTTTAGACGGTTGCACTTCTGCCTATATATTCAGCCCCATAACCATGCTAAAACGTCTCCGCCCAGCGGCCGGCAGTGGTTTTGAGCCTCCGGGTACTCTTTCGTTCATCAGGATTTCAGCATGTCAGACAAATTTTTCTTTAAAGGCCGGCAAGACGCTCGTCAGCATCACACGGCCTATGGCGGGTTCAAGACCAATGCCAGTCAGAAGAGTGGTAGCAAAAAGTTCCCGCTGAACCTGGCGGTGACCAGTGAGGCGCGTAAGCAAGAAATTGAGGCCCAGGTAGCCGAAGCCGGGCTCTATGCGAGCATCACGGTTGATACCCGTGAGGGCGCCGTTGAATCCATTGCCGAGTTGACCGTTCTGCTGGAAAAACCCGACACCGTCACGAAAACAAAAGCACCTTCTCGTAACGATCCTTGCGCCTGTGGCAGTGGTCTGAAATTCAAGAAGTGCTGCGGCTGAGCGTAAAAATGGGGATGCGATGATTATTTGCGGAGTGGAACTGACGGGTAGCGATGCGGTGGTGTGTTTGCTGAAGCTGGACCGCGGGCAAATCAGCCTGTTGGAGAGCAAGGTGCGTAAGCTGTCGTTGAGCAAAAATCACACGCGCGAAGATTTGGAGCAGTTCCAGACTGCGTTTGCGGAATTGATGGCGGAGCATGAGGTAACTCGCGTTGCGATCAAGGAACGCATGCCCAAAGGGAAATTTGCTGGCGGTGCCATCAGCTTCAAGCTGGAGGCGACGATACAGCTGATTGCCGACCCGGACCTGGAAGTCAGATTGCTTCCTCCTGCGCTGATCAAATCCACTCTGGCCGCCAACCCGCTACCGATACACTTTGAGGAGACCGGTTTGAAAGCCTTCCAGGAAACCGCCTTCACCGTAGCCTATGTTGGATTGATGGCCAAGTAATCGGGCTTTATCCGCAGAATAGCGTTTGGAGCGAGCATGGCGAAGCAACCCACTGAAGCTCAGCAACGGGCTACCTTGAAACGGCTGGATAGGTTCAGTCGTTTGATGGACAGCAGCATTGGCATTCCTTGATAGGCTTGTCGATTCTGCTCGCGCTGTTTATTGGCGGGTTGACGTTGATATTCTGAGGCCCGTTTTGCAGCGCTAACGGCATGTATTTGAGCTATCCTGAGTGTTCCCAGACCAGAACGAAGCACGCTGCGATCGATGCTGGTCAAAGGTCTGACAAGAATAAGACGAGTGAAAGGGAATACCGCTATGGCTCAGTACGACTTCATCATTGAAGGCGGCCGGTATTTTGACGGCACCGGCGCCCCGTCTTCCATCCGCAATCTGGCGGTCAAGGATGGCCGAGTTGCCAAGGTCACTGATGAGGCCATCGATCATGCTCAGGCCGACCGTGTGGTGGATGCCACTGGCAAGTGGGTGACGCCGGGCTTTCTAGATACCCACACCCATTACGATGCTGAATTACTGGTTAGCCCGAGTTTGTCCGAATCCGTGCGCCATGGTGTAACCACCGTGCTGGTTGGAAGCTGTTCCCTGAGTATGATTTGTAGCGATTACGAAGACGCTTCCGACATTTTCACCCGGGTGGAAACCGTGCCTCGGGAACGGGTGCTGCCGATTCTGAAGGAACACAAAACCTGGTCTACCCCCAAACAGTGGGTGGAGCATGTCAAACAGGTGCCGCTGGGGCCAAACGTGATCAGTTTTCTGGGCCACAGCGACCTGCGGGTAGGGGTGATGGGGCTCAGCCGGGCCACGGACCTGGCGACTCAGCCCACCGAAGAAGAAATGCAAACCATGGAAAGGTTACTCAAAGAGGCTCTGGATGAGGGCTTTCTGGGGCTCTCCACCATGTGCCTGAAATGGGACAAGGTGGACGGCGACCGGGAGTGGTCCAAGAGCCTGCCCAGCACTTATGCTAAATGGAAAGAGGTAGCGCGCCTGAACAGGCTCGTGCGCCAGTATAATCGTGTGCATCAGGGGGCTCCGAATGCCGCCACGCCGCTACAGATTCTGCAGTACGTGCGCGAATGCCTGGGTTGGTTGCGCCGGCCCCTGAAGACGACACTGATCAGCCAGATGGATCTTAAAGGCAGTGCCTACCTCACCAACCTGACCCGCCTGACCTCGTTGTTTACCAATGCGTTACGAGGGGATTTCCGCTGGCAGGTGTTGCCTACGCCGTTCACGGTGTATGCCGACGGCATCGATGTGGTGTTTTTTGAAGAATTCGGCGCCGGCGAAATGGCCCTGGACCTGAAAGACGCGGTTGAGCGCAACGAACTCCTCAAAGACGAGGCGTACCGGCGTAAGTTCCGTAAGTTCTACGGCGAAAAACTGAGCCCCAGGGTGTGGCAACGTGACTTTGGCGACGCCATGATTATCGACTGCCCGGACCAGTCCCTGATCGGCAAGAACTTTGAGGAAGTGGCCAAGGCCCGGGGGGTTCACGTGGTGGATCTGTTCCTGGACCTGGTGGTGGAGTTCGGTAAGAAAATCCGCTGGTACACCACCGTGGGCAATCACCGTAAACCGGTGCTTAAGCGAATCGTGAAAGATCCTCGCTCTCTCATTACCTTCAGCGACGCCGGTGCTCATATCCGCAATATGGCGTTCTACAACCTGCCGCTGCGCATGCTGAAACTGGTGCATGAATCCGTTGAGGAGGGCGACCCGATCATGACCATGGAGCAGGCGGTGCATCGCCTGACCGGCGACCAGGCCGACTGGTTTGGTATCGACGCCGGGAAAATCCGGGAAGGAGACCGGGCCGACGTGGTGGTGCTGGACCCCTCAGGATTTAACCAGAACCTGGAACAGGTGCACTGGGGTGACATGGAGAATTTCGACCTTCAGCGCCTGGTTAACCGTAACCCCGGTATCGTGAAAACCGTGCTGATCAACGGCAAGCTGGCGGTGGATGACGAACAGGTGGCTCCCGCATTAGGGCGGGAGATGGGTTATGGCCGGTTCATTCCTGCGGGTTGAGCTTACCGCGGGCTTTCCATATCGTAACCGCTAAAGCCTGTCGTCTCGGCTAACATGTAACGCTGGTTGTGACGTGTTCAGCTGATGCCGGTGGGTGGGTTTTAGTATGGCCAAGAGGTCTTTTGTTCGCACATCTTTGCGCTTGATTGCGATGGTGCTTGGTGCCGTTATCGCACTGCTGTTGCTGGCTATTCTGCTGTTCCGCTTTGTGAACCCTCCCACGTCGGCGTTTATGTTGGCGTATCAACTTGATAACCCGCCCCGGCCGTTACGGCATGAGTGGGTGCCGCTGTCGGATATTTCTCCTTGGATGCCGCTGGCGGTGGTGGCGAGTGAAGATCAACGGTTCCCCCATCATCGTGGCGTGGATGTGGATGCTATCCGTAAGGCGGTGTCGGAGTACAAGGCGGGGGAGGGGCTGCGGGGCGCCAGCACAATCACCCAGCAAACCGCCAAGAACCTGTTTCTCTGGAACGGGCGCAGTTTTGCTCGCAAGGCCATTGAGGCGGGTCTGGCCGTGACCATCGATGGCCTCTGGCCCAAGCAGAGAGTGCTTGAGGTGTATCTGAATATCGCGGAATTCGGCCCGGGTATCTACGGTGTGGAGGCGGCCAGCCAGGCCTACTTCGGCAAGCCGGCACGCTATCTATCCCAGGCCCAGGCTGCACGCCTGGCCGCTGTTTTACCAAACCCGAAGGTTTTGAGTGTGAACGCACCGTCGGCCTATGTGCAGGAGCGGGTTGACTGGATTCAGCGGCAAATGGCCCAGCTTTCCGGGCTGCGGTATCTTGAGGAGCTTTGATAGCCGGCAGCGAGGCAACCGGCTATCCCGTCTATACAATCGTTACCGGTCCAGATACTGAGACAAGTAGAGCGCAAAGCTGCCGTTGCTCTCTGCACTGTAGCCGGCGTAAAGCTTGTTGCCATTTACGGCTACGCTGCCGGTGGTAATCTGCACGTTACGGTCTACTTTTGATTCCGCCACGCGGCTGCCGTCGCTTTCGTACTTGGCATTAAAGCCACCGCCAACCACAAACAGATCAGATCCTTTCAAGGCGGCATCTTTAATGATCCCGTTGCGTGACGTTTTATTCCAGATGGTTCTGCCGGCACCGTCGAGTTTGACGATTCGGTGGCCATCAGCGTTGGAGGCCGTCAGCAGCAGGTCGCCACGATAGTCTTCGAACACCAGGGCTGGTCCGGGCAAGCCGTAACTCTTGTAAGCCGCGCTGAAGGTTCTGGTCCACAGCTTGTCGCCGGCCGGCGTGTAGCGGGAGATGCGGGCGCCGCCGTTATCGGCCAGCAGGTTGGTCGCCACAATATCGCCATTCATGGTGAAGGTGACGTCGCCGGCCGGATATTCACCGCTTACGCCACTTTGCTGCCACAGTTGCTCTCCGCTTGCGCTGAACAGGCTGACAGCCTGGCCGCTGGCAATGACAAAATGACCGTTGGCATTAGCGGTTACCGAATGCGCGGTATGCTCCGGATGCTCAATGTGCAGCAGAGGCGCGCCTTCCAGGTTGAATACCTGGGTGCTGGGCCCGGTTACGTAAAGCTTGTCGTTGGTGAGGCTCAAGGCGCGCATTTCGTTGCTGTCACTGAGCTTATAGCGCCAGCGTTCGTTGCCATTCGCATCAGCACTGATCAGCCAGGCACCGGCGGACGATGTATTGTCATCAAAAACTTTAAACTGATTGGCCAGAATGTACACGTTGTCCTGACCATCAATAGCCATGGCAAGGGCGCTGTCGTCACTGCGGTAGTCACCGGTGGCCAGGTCGAAATCAACCGCCCAGCGACGCTGACCGTTATCGGAGTAACGGACGAGCAGGATATCCTGAACTCGATTAGCCACACCGGTGCGAATGGTCGTGCCCGCGACCATCACATCGCCGTGGCTGTTGACTGAGAGATCTTCCAGCCAGGTCAGTCGATCGGATTCCACGTTGGCTTTGTGGTTATACAGGCCGGTCCACTCGGGCTTGATGGTTGCGGTACAGGCGGCAATCAGAACGAGGGA
This sequence comes from Marinobacter sp., assembly GCF_014859525.1. GTDB lineage: Bacteria > Pseudomonadota > Gammaproteobacteria > Pseudomonadales > Oleiphilaceae > Marinobacter. The sequence continues at coordinate 4,773 of NZ_JACUUB010000028.1, read as the reverse complement.
GAGCAGAAGGATAAGGGTTTTCTTTGGTGCAATAGTGCGCATAGAACAACACTCCGTTGTATCGATAAATGTCCATGGGTTACTGCGCTCACGGAAGCGATATTGTTCTTGGATTGGCTTGGTAAGCAGGCGGCGAAAGTCTATTGCAAGGAATTAGGTAATACACACTAGGTTGCCCGGCACTGCTGGCGACAATGCCGGTGGGGAGTTAGGAGCCGTGTTCCCGGTCGGGAATCTCGCTAGTTTTTCACAAACGTCAGAAACGCACCCGCGGCGGTTGCCGCTGCACCGCCAATCAGATACCACATGGTTTGATCGGTGAAGCGACCCGTCAGTGCTTCGGTCACTTGATTGCCAACAGCCTGGCTGGACTGGTAGCCAAAGTAGAGCAGGGCAATGCCGACGACCAGTAGGACGATACCGATCAGTTTTGAGCTTCCCATAACCTGCTTCCTTGTTCCCGTTGTTATTTGAACCACCAACGCTATTCAGCTGAAAGTTTAACGTTCATGTCAATCAGCGCATGAAAAACCTCCACGCCGGAGGTGTCCGTCACAGAAACCGGCACTTGCACGGTGCCTTCCTGCGACCAGTCAATGCCAGACCCATCGGCAGTGGCTGTCAGATCGGTTTTGGCTTTTTTGAGGTATTGGACGGTCATACCTGAGGGGATCCAGCGTGCGCCTCTGGGAACCGACGCATCGGTTAACAGGCCACCGGCCAGTTCGGCCATGTTACACATCGCGATGGCGTGCACCGTTTTCAGATGGTTGGTGACCTTTCGGCGTTTTTTCATGGTGACCACGCAGCGGCCCGGGACAAGAGTCTCCACCGTTGGTGAGATGCTTGAGAAGTACGGTGCGGTCTGGCAAACCGAGCGGCTGAACAGGGTTTTGCCCATGGGTAGGCGGCTCAGCCGGTTGTACACATTGACGACATCCATCATGGATTCTCCTCGGATGATGGTTTGCAGAAGGGTATTCTAGGAACGTGTTGTTCTGATTATCCAGACGATTGAAACTGAGGCGCCTATGGATGCCAACTGGTTCCAGATACTCGCAGACTTGTTACTGGCCTTCCATACCTTGCTGGTGATGTTCGTTATCTTTGGCCTGCTGGCCACTCTGATTGGTTACTTTCGCCAGTGGAACTGGGTTCGAAACATCTGGTTCCGGCTGAGCCACCTTGTGGTCATTGGTATTGTCGTGCTTCAGGCCTGGCTTGGCGTGCTGTGCCCGCTGACGATCTGGGAAATGGAATTGCGTGCAAAGGCCGGGCAGGGTGGTTATGAGGGCTCCTTCATTCAGCACTGGCTGCAAACGATGCTGTACTACAACGCCCCCGATTGGGTTTTTATTCTGGTCTATACCCTGTTTGGGACGTTGGTGCTGGCAAGCTGGTTTCTGGTCAGGCCCCGGCGCTGAGGGTGGTAGCGAGCGTCAGGGTTGCAACGCAAACCGCTTAACAACGGTATAAACAGAACCTCCCGGCCCTGGCGTGCTTTCATAAAGTACGAAGTCTCGAACCGGCATCAATCCAAACACGGTGCCTTGGTGGCTATCCAGCAGCGAGGAAACCGACCCCGCCGGGTGCCGAAAACGGCTTAGTGTGATACGCGGTTTGAAGTTCGGGTTTTCGAGTGTGAACCCGTTGGCGGTCAACCTGGTTGCCAGGTTGTTCTGGAGTTCTCCGAGTTCGTTCTCCGGCGATACGCCAGCCCATAAGATCTTGGGTTTCTCCGGGGAGCCAAAGCAGCCCAGCCCCTGAACGTTGAGTTCGAAGGGCGATTGGGTAACTTCCCTGACCAGGTCACATGCCAGCGCCACCTGCTGATCTTCTACCTGGCCAAGGAACGCCAGGGTCAGGTGCAGTTGCCCGCGGCTTTGCCAGCGGGCTCCCGCCACCTGTGTTTTGACTTGCAGGAGGCTCGTTTTGATGGACTCGGGGGGCTCAAGCCCGAAAAACAGCCTTGGCATAACCCGTTCAGTAACAGGAGTTGGGGGAGGTGTCCGGGTTAATCTCGCCGGCCACCTCCTCCGGGTCAATGCCGTGACTGACCAGTATCTCTCGTACAAAGTTCACCTGGGCCAGAATGCGGTCGGCATCGTCGCCGTATTCGTAGCGGTTGATCTCGACCGGCTGGGGCATAAAGGTGAACGCGGTTTTTAATGCCGTCAGGGTGTCTTCGTCTGTCATTGGCATCCTCCAGAGTGAGGCGGCTCCCATTGGAACCGCATTGGTTCATCGCATTTATAACCAACTATATCAGCGGAATTCAGTGTCCTGTTGTTTGCTGCAGCACGTCAACCCGGAATCGCGTCCGGAGATTCTGGCAGCACCTGACCGCCATCAACAATAATTTGCTGCCCGGTGATGTAGCGGGCCTCCTCGGAGGCCAGGAAACAGGCAGCATGGCCGATATCGTCCGGGGTTCCCAGGGTATGAGTGGGAATGGCTGCCCGCATCTGGTTGAGGTATTCCTCTCCCTGCGCCTGGAGGCCTTCCGTCAGAACGTTGCCAGGCATCACCGCATTGATAGTGATGCCGCTATTGGCCATTTCCAGGGCGGCGCTGCGCATGAACCCCAGTTGCCCGGCCTTGCTGGCACCGTAATGGCTCCAGCCGGGGAAACCAGTGATTGGTCCGGTGATGGAGGAAGTCAGCACGATGCGGCCGTAACTCCGTTTCTTCATGTGTGCCATGGCAGCCTGTACGATGAAGAAGGTGCCTTTAAGATTCACGTTGTGTACCTGGTCCCACTGGGCTTCGGTCATCTCATCCAGATTGGCCTGGGGGAAGATGCCGGCGTTTGAGCACAGTATGTCCAGCTGCCCGTGCTGCTTTTCAATCTCGGCAATCGCAGATTGGCAATCACTTTGCAGCGTCACGTCCAGCTTTAGAAACAGCCCACCCAGTTCCTTGGCTACTTGCTGACCGGCCGCTTCATCAATGCCGCCAATCACGATCTTGGCGCCTGCTTTGTGCAGTACTCCGGCAATGCCTTTGCCTATGCCATGCTCGCCACCGGTGACTAGTGCGACACGATTTTCCAGGCTGAACATATATCCTCTCCTTACTTCTCAGTGTGCAGATCACTTGATTAGATCATAGTGAATATTGAGTGCAAGAGAGGGTATTGGCTGTTTGTCGCAACTGCGCTCAACCGCGTTTGAAACCTTATTCCAAAGTCGTGAGTAATTCGTGATTTCGTACCATGTACGGGGCGGTGCCAGATTTGGGACAGTGAAAGCCCAACAATAACGAATATGGAGATTTGTATGACAACTGCATCAACAACGCTGCGTGAGCTTCTGGGGCTCGGCCAGACACCAGGCCGGCTGTCTGAATCTGCCCTGATTATGATCGATTGCCAGAACACCTATCGTGAGGGGATTATGAAGCTGGAGGGTGTTGAGGAGGCCCTGGTTGAAGCCCGAAAGCTGCTTGATCGCGCAAGGGCACTGGGTGTTCCGGTCATCCATATTCGCCATGATGCGGGCCCGGGATCGCCCTACGATGTTAATGAACACATCGGTGCGATTGCTGATGTTGTAGCGCCCTTGGAAGGCGAATCGGTGGTTACCAAAAACTATCCGAACTCATTCGTCAATACAGATCTTGATGAGCTTTTGAAAGCGAAGGGGGTGACTAACCTGGTACTGGCAGGATTTATGACCCACATGTGTGTCAATTCGACCGCTCACGGCGCTTTTAACCTTGGTTACTCCGTTACGGTCGTGGCCAGTACCACTGCCAGCAGGCCTTTGCTGGCGGATCGAGGAAGAGTAATTTCAGCGCAGGCGGTGCATGACGGCGCGTTAGCGTCGACGAGGGACCTCTATGCGGCGATTGCTGATTCGGTAGACGAACTCCTCGACTAAGTCATTATCACCGCGGATGGTATACGGCAACTCGTTAGAAAAAGGGCCCGATCTTCCTCACCCTTGGCGAAGAACGCCGGGTGACGGACTTCTACTGTCCAGTCCAGATAGTCTGGCGCCGTATCCAGAAAACGCCAGACTTCGCCCAGAGAAAGTAGGGCAATGCCATCGCTCTTCCATTGCTGTGCTGTGGATAAATTAATCACTGAAGGCGGATGGATGAACCGGTTGATCAAATAACCTACGCATCCAACCAGTCCTTGTGATTAAAGGGTTTGCACTGCCTATCCTTTCGTTCCTAACAAAGTTATCCACAGATGTTGTGGGTAACTAATAGCATCAAAGCTGGACTTTTCCTCTGAGCGCCTTGGTTTTGCCTTTTTTCGTTTTGCTGTCCACTCGCCGCCTCTGCGACCCCTTCGTCGGCTTGGTTGGGCGCCGGGCCTTTTGTTGTTTTACCGCTTCCTGAATGAGCTCTTTCAGTCGCTCCAGAGCATCCTCCTTGTTCAGTTCGAGAGTTCGGAAAGACTGGGCTTTGATCACGATAATGCCGTCTTTGCTGATACGCTGATCTGGTAACGCCATCAGCCGTTCTTTGTAGAACGGTGGCAGGCTGGAGTTAAGGATGTCGAACCGCAGGTGAACGGCGGATGCCACCTTGTTGACGTTCTGCCCACCCGCGCCTTGCGCGCGTATCTGGGTGATTTCAATTTCCCAGTCCGCCAGTTCAACGGCGTTGGAGATTTTCAGCATGGGCTTCCATTTAACTGCACAAATTGGATTCTGGTGTTACGGTGAGCCTAATCAATTTTCAGGGGTATGTCATGAACGTTCTGGTATTGGGAGCCACAGGCCTGACCGGTCGCATGGTGGTTGAAAAGTTGCTAAAGCA
>NZ_JACUUB010000027.1 GCF_014859525.1 Marinobacter sp. | reverse complement strand
GTCCTTTTCACGAAGCTTAGCCGTTCCCTGGCTCGCCGTCATCCCCGATCAATAGCCGGTTATTGCGCATGAAGTGTCGTTAACGGGGCACCGTTGGTAACGCGGGCACTGTGATTACTTTTCCGGCAGTGTGACGTTCAGTTCCAGTACCGAACAGCTGTCGTTGCGGTCGACCTCAAACTGCACCATGTCGTCGCTGATCTGCACGTACTTGCGTATCACGGCCAGCAATTCCTCCTGCAACTGGGGCAGGTAGTCAGGCTGGTCGCGCTGGCCCCGTTCGTGGGCAACAATGATTTGCAGGCGTTCTTTAGCGACGCTGGCGGTATTGGTCTTCTTGCTCTTGAAATAGTCGAGAAAATTCATTCTTTAGCTCCCCTTGAACATCCGTGAGAAGAAGCCTTTCTTCTGGGCGGTCATAAATCGATGCTCACGATCTTCACCCAGCAGTCGCGCTACGGCGTCTTCATAGGCCTGGCCGGCATCGCTCTGGTCTTCCAGAATGACCGGCAGACCCTGGTTGGAGGCGTTCAGCACCACCTGGCTCTCCGGAATAACGCCCAGCAAGGGAATCGCCAGAATTTCCTCAACGTCACTGACCGACAGCATCTCGCCACGTTCGACCCGGTCCGGATTGTAGCGGGTCAGCAGCAGGTGTTCCTTGACCGGGTCCTGGCCCATTTCCGCACGCCGGGACTTGCTTTGCAGAATGCCCAGAATGCGGTCGGAATCCCGCACAGAAGACACCTCCGGGTTGGTCACTACAATGGCTTCGTCAGCATAGTAAAGTGCCATTAGCGCGCCGTGTTCAATGCCCGCCGGGGAGTCGCAGACGATGTAATCGAAGGTTTCGGACAGCTCGTTAATGACCTTCTCGACACCTTCTTTCGTCAGCGCTTCTTTTTCCCGGGTCTGGGAGGCCGGCAATATAAACAGGGTTTCAACCCGTTTGTCTTTGATCAGTGCTTGATTGAGGCTGGCCTCGCCCTGAATCACGTTGACGAAGTCATACACTACTCTGCGCTCGCAATTCATGATGAGGTCAAGGTTTCGCAGGCCCACATCGAAGTCGATCACGACCGTTTTGTGGCCTCGCTTGGCAAGGCCGGTACTGATTGAGGCGCTGGTGGTGGTTTTACCAACGCCGCCTTTTCCTGAGGTAACGACAATGATTCTAGCCAAGGTTCAATTCCTGTTTCGCGGTGAATTCGTCATGTTTGCTAACGTTATTATTGGCTGTCACAACATCAGGCCTTGTCCAGTGGCGTTACCACCAGCAGGTCGTCCCTGAGCTGGATTTGAACAGCACTCTTCCAGCCATTCTCCTGAAGATCTTCGGAGATTTTATAGTGTCCGGCGATGGACACAAGCTCTGCTTCGAGAGACTGACAGAATACCCGGGCGTTCTCGGCACCGTGGATGCCGGCCAGGGCCCGGCCCCGAAGCGGGCCGTAAACATGAATGTTGCCGGCCGCGAGTACCTCGGCACCGGCCTGAACCGGCGCCAGAATGATCAGATCACCCTCCGGCGCATAGACTTGCTGGCCTGACCGCACGGTTTGATTGATAACTTTGGCCGGTACCGGCTCGTTCGCCACGACTGCCGGTTCTGCCGGCGCTGCGGCCTGTTCTTCGGGTTGGCTATCGGCTGCGACGGTGGCTTTGGGCTGGTCACGCAGACTGCCGCCGGGTAACAGCGCCAGCGCTGCCCCGCGAGCCAGGCGGCGCTGGTCGTCGTTGGCAGCGCGAACGCCGATCACGTGAATGCTGTGGCGGCGACAGCTGCCGATGATCTTGAAAAAATCCAGCTCGCTGTCCAGTCCTTCATACTTTTCCAGGCTGATAATCAGCGGAATGTCTTTGAAGAAACCCGGTGCCTGGCTGATTTTGTCGCGCAGATTGGTCTCAAATTCTTCGTCGTCGAAGTAGTAAAGCTCAAGCGCGGTCAGTGACACACTGGCGCTTTTCAGCTGGAAACTCTGCTTGAGCCCGGAGGAGGCGATATCACTCATGAATCAGTGTCTTCCCTGGTGCATTACTCGGCGGGTTCGGTGCGAGCCCGCAGAGGCTGGTTGTCAAAACGGATGCCCGACCAGCCGGTGCTGATAAACTGTCGGATATTGCCGTGGCTATCGCCAGCGGGGTCGCCCAGTACCTGCTGGTAATGCTGGGCAAACAGGTTCAGGGTGTCGGCTTCGTTCAAATTGCAATGCTGGCCAAGGGCAAAGACCCGGCAGGAACCTGCATTCTCGCCAGCGTTGCTGCGCAGCGGGCCGTTCTGGAAACCGGCTGGTTGGTATTCAAAGTGCTTGTCGATCAGTGCCAGCGTGTCATCAAAATTGGCATGGCCTGCGCTCACAGACGCCAGATGGATGCGAACCGCTTCGTTGATGGTCATTATTTGTGGTCCTGCCTGGGGCCGGTCTGGTATAGGTCTTTCCATTGTTGATAGGGCATGCCGTAGATTTCTTCCCGGGCATCGGGATCGGACACCTCAAACCCGCGTTGCTCTGCCTCGGCACGGTACCACTTGGAGAGGCAGTTCCGGCAGAACCCGGCCAGGTTCATCAGGTCAATATTTTGGACGTCGGTGTTCTGGCGCAGGTGCTCGACCAGGCGCCTGAACGCGGCGGCTTCGATTTCGGTGCGGTCAGACTCGGGGATTGGATTGGTCATGGTGCCTCGCAATTGGTTACCGGGTTTAATAAGGGAACCCCTGACATTCTCTGCATGTTAGCTTAAGATACAAGGCTGTATAAATGTACAGATTGTTAACCTGAGCCCGCTGACCATGCCCCAGCGCAAGATCATCCATGTGGATTGTGACTGTTTTTACGCCGCCGTCGAGATGCGTGACGACCCATCGTTGCAGGATGTGCCGCTGGCGGTGGGCGGCGACGGTGGTCGTGGCGTGGTGACCACCTGTAATTACCGGGCAAGGGCCTTTGGTGTGCGCTCGGCGATGCCGGGGGGTGAAGCGCGCCGGCTTTGCCCGGGGCTGGTCACCGTGCCGCCGGATATGGCCCGGTATCGGGCCGCCTCGCAGCAGGTGATGGCCATTCTCAGAGAGTTGACCGATCTGGTAGAGCCGCTGTCATTGGATGAAGCCTTTCTGGACGTGACCGAGGTGACGGATCATAAGGGCAGCGCCACCCTTATGGCCAGGTATTTGCGGGAACGGGTCAAGCGGGAAGTGGGTATTACGATTTCTGCCGGTGTTGCGCCCAATAAATTCCTGGCCAAGATTGCCAGCGACTGGCGCAAACCCGATGGCCTGTTTGTCATCACGCCGGAGGAGGTGCCCGCGTTTGTAGAGGCCTTGCCGGTTGAGAAGCTGTTCGGCGTTGGGCAGGTGACCGCCGGCAAGCTCCACGCTATGGGGGTGCAAACCTGCAGCGATATGCAGGCGCTCGGAGCCGATGCATTGATCGAGAAATTCGGCAAGCAGGGCTACCGGCTTTTTGAAATGGCGAACGGGCGGGATGAGCGGCCCGTTGAGGTGTCGCGTGTTGCCAAATCGGTGAGTGTCGAGCGCACCTTTTCCCAGGATTTACCGGATAAACCCGCCTGCGAAACTGTGATGCCGGCTTTGGTGGCGGACTTAAACCTTCGGTTGGCGCGTAAGGGCCGACAAAAACCGATTCACAAGCTGTTCGTCAAGATTCGCTACAGTGACTTCTCAACCCATACGCTTGAGCGGGTGCGTGAATCGATAGCGGAGCCGACCGTGGTTGACTATCAGCCATTATTGGACGAATTGGTTACCCAGATTGAGCGCCCTGTGCGCTTACTTGGCGTGGGTGTGCGTTTTCGCGATGATGACGCCCCGACCACTCAATTAAGACTGTTCGATTGAGTTCACAGGGACAGCATCATGCCCTCAAAGATCCACACGGATAGCCACCCGATAGAGCCGCCAATGACTGCACCGGCGGCGACATCGCTCGGATAGTGCAGGCCCAGCACAACCCGGGAGGCGGCGACCGAGAGTGTGAACGGAAGAACGTACCAGGCGGTTACCGGCAGTGCCCAAAACAGCATGGCCTGGAAGCAGGCGGCGTGCAGTGTGTGGCCGGACGGAAAGCTGTAACGGTCGAGCGGCGGCGTGCCACAGTTTATCGCTGGGAACGAAATAAACGGGCGTTCTCGAATCAACCAGCGCTTGAGGCACTTGTAACTGAGGGTGCAGGTCAATCCGGTAAAGGCCATCAGGATGGCAAGTGCGGGCCCGTGATCCGGTGCCAGTAGAGGAAGGCTCAGAATCAGTGCGTACCAGAACCAGCCGTCGCCCAGTCGGCTGACCACTCTGAAGTAACCCAGTACCGGGCGAAAGCGCACTGTCTGGTTGATGGCCTGACACAGCGCATACTCACGCTGATCCGCAAGGTCAAAGAAGCGAGATGCTTTGCTTGTTGATGCCATGGTAGCGTGCCTTTGAGGGTTGATTGAGTACCAACTGTTCAAACTGTTCAATCTGACTGCTCCAGCTAAGATCCAGAGCATCCAGGCGGGCCTGGGCTCGAACACGACTGAGCAGGGTGGGTTGGTCGGCGAGCCTCAGGGCCTGATTGATAAAGGCATCGTCGTCTTCCAGGTGGACTTTCAGACCGTTTTCTCCGTGGCGAATGTGCTCGGCGGCGGCCGCGTCGTCGAAGGCAACCAGACCAAGGCCGCTGGCCATGGCCTCTAGTACCACGTTGCCGAACGTATCGGTTTTACTGGGGAACAAAAACAGATCGCCCGAGGCATAGTGTCGGGCCAGATCCTCACCGCGCTGGGTGCCGCAGAACAGGTAATCTGGGTGCCGCTCGGCCAACTGCGGGCCCAGGGGGCCATCACCCACAAGAACGAAACGGGCATTAGGGTGCATGCCCCGGACCCGCTCGAAACAAGCGACCGCCATGCGTAGATTTTTCTCGGCGGCAAGGCGACCCACGTACAGCACTGCCAGGTCGTTATCGTTCAGCCCCCAGCGTTTGCGCAGGTCTGAATCCCGTTTGTGGGGCGAGAACCGGTGACAGTCGACGCCTCGGCTCCACAGGCCTGTGGGCGTGATTCCCATGCTGTGGGTGACTTGCTGCATCTTTCGGGTTGGCACCAGAGTGATGGCGGTGCGATTGTGGAACCATCGGCCGTAAGCGCAGAGCAGGCGCTCCAGACTGCCGGCACCGTAATAGCGCGAGTAACTGTGAAAGTTGGTATGAAAACCAGAGCATGCCGGAATGCCAAGCTTGCGGGCGGCCGATACCGCCGCGATCCCCAATGGCCCCTGGGTGGCCACGTAAATGGCGTCGGGTTTGCCCTTTTTCCAGAGCTTTGTCAGGGTGGCAGGCCGTGACACTCCGAACTGCAAATCGCTGTAGCCCGGCAATGGCAGTCCGGTGACCACCAGTTCGCGGGAGAACAGACCATCACCGGTGCTTTCAAAAAGCCCTTTCTGTTCGTGGGCCTGGCGCGGCCGAACCACGGTCACCTTGTGCCCACGCTCAATCAGGCCCTGGCAAAGGTGTCTCAAGGTGTTGGCCACACCGTTGATTTCCGGCGGAAACGTCTCCGAAACAATGGTAATGTGTTGCGGGCGCCGGTCTGGCAACTGGGGGTTCATCACGCTGGGACCTGCAGGTTCGTTTGTCATGTTTCTACTATGAAAAACCGGCGTGACAGAAATGCGACAGCTGCGTGACATTCCCTTTACGTCTTCTATCCGCACAAGGAGATCTGATGCAAACGCGAAAACTTGGATCGACAGACATCGATGTCAGCTTGATCTGCCTGGGCACCATGACCTGGGGCGAGCAGAACACCGAGCAGGAAGCGTTTGAGCAACTCGATTACGCCACTGGGGCGGGCATCAATTTTATCGATGCCGCTGAAATGTATCCGGTGCCACCCAGAGCAGAAACCCAGGGCAGCACGGAACAGTACCTGGGCAACTGGCTGGCCCGCCGGGGCCGCCGGGATGATTTAGTGATCGCCACTAAAGTGGCTGGGCCGGGTAACGGGCTAAGTTATCTGCGCGGTGGCCCCAGGCTCACCCGTGAACATATCCGGGAAGCCTGCGAAAGCAGTCTGAAGCGCCTGCAGACAGACTATATCGACCTGTATCAGGTGCATTGGCCGGATCGCAGTGCCAACTTCTTTGGAAAGCTGGGCTATGAGCGCAATCCGGATGAAGCCATGACGCCGATCGAAGAAACGTTGGGGGCATTGGATGAACTGGTTAAAGAAGGCAAGGTACGTCAGATTGGGCTATCTAACGAAACCCCCTGGGGGACGATGGAATATCTGCGCCTGGCACGCGAAAACGGCTGGCCCCGGGCGGTTTCCATCCAGAATCCATACAATCTGCTGAACCGGTCTTTTGAGCATGGTCTGGCGGAGTTCGCCCACCGAGAGAACACGGGGCTACTGGCCTACTCGCCGCTGGCGTTTGGCATGCTCACAGGAAAGTATCTGGGTGGCAAGTGGCCCGAGAATGCGCGTCTGACACGGTTCGAGCGGTTTAGCCGATACACCGGTGAGCGAGCAGCAGACGCCACCCGGGCCTATGTCGAGCTGGCCCATCATCACGGCCTGAGTGCCGCACAGCTGGCGCTGGCCTGGGTAAACAGCCGAGACTTTGTAACCAGCAATATTGTTGGCGCAACCAATCTTGAGCAGCTGAAAGAAAACATCGGTTCGGTTGAGGTCAGTCTCAGCCCAGACCTGGTATCTGCTATCGAGGCAATCCATGCGGAGTTTACCTATCCGTGCCCCTAGCGCTTGCAAACGGATGCGCTAATGGGTGTGATCGTCCTGCGCTGGCTGATTGCAGGCAGGGCGGTTACATAACGCAATGTATGTGATCATAAGTTGACAAAAAGGTAGCTGCTCCACGTCGGTTAACTGGCGCATTTGTGTGCAAAGTCACACCAATTTCGGGAGCAATGATTAGACTTTGGGACTGCGGTGTTCACGAAACAAAAATACTGTCCAGGTCTCTGATGCCATCATGATTATTCGTCTCTTTGTCGCTCTTCTGGCTTTGAATTTTGTCGCATTCGTTGTGCGGGCAGAGGCTGCCGAGCCGATCCTGTCAGAGCGTATGATGGCCGAGCGTAATGACATGGTGACGGTTGAGGAGATTTATGCGCTGCAGGAATGGATGTCCGGGGATTTTAAGGAAGGTCACGTTGATGCGGTTGCTGCTATCGGGTCGCGTTTACTGAGCCTGAGCCTCAGTGGTGGCCGGGCTTCCGGAAAAAACTACGCTTCTGAACGGGCCCAGGCGGATCATGGCATCGCTCTGCTCAACGAAGGCGCCTGTCTTAATCTGCGCTGGATGTTCTGAACACGTCCACCGGCCTTTCGGCGTTCGCCGGCACGGGCTTACTCTTCTTCTGATCTACCCATCAAACTTATGACCTGACGCATTGTCAGTTCCAGCGGGTCGTGTGATCATCAAACCTGCTGAGATTCTCAAACAATGGGGAGTGGTTCATGGCCGGGCAGAACGGAATCTATTACGACGACGCAAACGCATGTGTGGATCAGGTAATCGAACGAGTAGGCAAGCAAATCACCCTGGGCTTGCCACTTGGCCTCGGAAAGCCGGTTCGTTTTGTAAACGCCTTGTACCAGCGCGCCAAAGACGATCCGGAGATCAAGCTGCATATCGTCACAGCCTTGTCGCTGCTGGCACCCGAAGGAGCTTCATCGCTTGAAAAGCGCTTTCTGGGACCGTTTACCAACCGCCTGTATGGCAATATTCCTGAGCTGGCATACGCCCGTGACGTCAGTCGCAATCGGCTGCCGGCCAATGTGTCGGTTTCGGAGTTTTTTTTCAAAGCTGGAACCTACCTGAACAATCGTGATCAGCAGCGTCACTACGTTTGCACCAACTACACCCATGCGGTGCGGGATCTGATGGCGCAGGGTGTCAACGTGGTCGGCCAGTTAATGTCGCCGGGCGCACTGCACGGCCAACCGGACCACCTCAGCTTAAGCTGTAACCCGGACTTGACGCTGGATATCCTGCCGCTGTTGCGGGAGCGAGAAGCGGCGGGCACACCGGTAGCGCTGGTTGCCGAGCTGAACCAGAACCTGCCATGGTTTGGTCATCATGCGGCCATCGAAGCCAGCCAGTTTGACGTCATTCTGTCGCACCCGTCCTCTGATTATCCGTTGTTTTCGGCACCTCAGATGGCGGTTAGTCCGGCCGATCATATGATCGGGTTTTATGCCAGTAGTCTGCTGAAAGACGGTGGCACCTTGCAGGTGGGTATCGGCTCTCTGGGTGCTGCGCTGGTGCACAGCACCATCGTCAGGCACAAGCATAATGAGGCCTGGAAGGCGATTTATGATCATCTGAAGGTTCAAGAACAGTTCCCGGTTGCAGCGGAGTACGGCGGTACAGAGCCTTTTGACAAAGGCCTTTATGGCTGCAGCGAAATGATGGTAGATGGCTTCTTCTATTTATTACAAGAAGGCATCCTGACCCGTGAGGTCTACGATAACCCCGCGCTTCAAACTTTGATCAATCAGGGCGATATCACGGAGACGCCAAGTCTTGAGACTCTGGACGTGCTGCACAAAGCGGACCTGATCGATTCGCCGTTGCGCGCGCGGGACGTTAACTGGCTGGTTCGGTATGGCATTCTCAGGGACAGTGTGGAGTTCAAGGGTGGGCGTTTGCGCCTGAGTGATGACAAGTCTGTCGAGGCCGATCTGGCTAATGCCGACACCCGCGAGGCTCTGGAGGTTATGGGTTTGGGTCGCAAGCTGGCCGGAGGCATCGCCATGCACGGCGGTTTTTACGTTGGCCCGGAAAAGTTCTATCAGGCATTGAGGTCGTTGCCGGACGACCAGCGTGACAAGATCTGCATGACCAGCGTTAACTTTATTAACCACCTTTACGACCACCGTTTTGGTGACCAGAAGCTCAAATCTGCCCAGCGTGTTCATAGTCGTTTTATTAATTCTGCGATGATGTACACCCTGAACGGCGCGGCAGTGTCTGATGGTCTGGCCGATACCCGGGTGGTCAGCGGTGTGGGTGGGCAGTACAACTTCGTCGCTATGGCTCATGAGTTGCCGGGCGCCCGCTCCATTCTGGCCCTGCGGGCAACACGGATGTCTGGCGGTAAACCGGTCTCCAACATCGTATTCAACTACGCTCATTGCACCATTCCAAGGCACCTGAGAGACATCGTGATCACCGAATACGGTATCGCAGACCTTCGGGGCCAGCCGGATGAAGAGGTTTTTCTTCGGCTGATCCGAATTTCCGATTCCCGCTTCCAGGAAGGGCTATTGGCGCAGGCGAAGAAGGCTGGAAAAGTAAGTCCTGATTTTAAGCTGCCGGCACACTGGCGGGAGAATAGGCCAGGCAAGGTTGCGCAAGCTCTGAAAGCGGGTGGTGAAGGCGATTGGTTCCCGGCCTTCCCGTTTGGCCGGGATTTTACCGACGAGGAGCTGACGTTAGGGAAAGCCCTTAAAGGGCTCAAGGCCGCAACTGCTACCCCCCGTGGTAAACTGGCCACCCTTTGGCAGGCCGTAAGAGCTGATGATGAGGCGGGTCATTATGACGCGCTCATTGATCGCATGGGGCTGAAAAAGCCGTCCGGGCTCCGGGAAAAACTTGACCGGAAGCTGGTGATCCACGGCCTGCAACAACTTGAAACTCCGGAAGAAACAGGAAGCAAGAAACGCTGATGCAATCCGATAACCCTAACGCAAAACCTGAAGTCTTCACGATCCACTACGTCCTCAAGAACCGGATCGGAGAGCTGGTGGATACCTCGGAGGGCAGCGAGCCGCTGCATTTTCTGTACGGCACACCGGAGATCATCACCGGCATCCAGGAAGCGGTAAAAGACCGAAAAGTGGGTGACTGCCTGGAGGTCACCATACCCCCGGAAATGGCTTACGGTGACTATCGGGAAGAGTTGGTTCGCACAGTGCCCCGCTCGCTGTTCGAGAATATTGATAATCTTCAGGTTGGCATGAAGTTCCAGACCAACTCCGGCGATCAGGCCCAGGTGGTGCAGGTGGTCGGCATTGATGGCAATCTGGTGAAAGTGGATGCCAACCACCCGCTGGCGGGCTTTACCCTGTATTTTGACCTGGAAATTGTTGGTCGCCGGGAGGCCACTGAAGATGAGATAGCCCAAGGGCATCCCTTATATTAGGTGTGTCAGGGTCGGCCGCCTCATATTTGCCAGCTTTAGAGCGCTCGTGATGCGTTGGTTTCGAAAACGTATCTGTGTCACAACCTGTAACCCTATGACAGTTCCATGTATATTTCTGAATAGCATGTATAATTGCTGTAACGGAACGTTGCCTGTATGGTCGGGCAGACAGTCCCAAAAACCGGAATATAAAAAACAGAGATGGATGGCGTGGAACAGACAAACGAGAGTTGGCGAATCCTGATCGTTGAAGACGACGAGCGGCTTGCGGATCTTACCCGTGAGTATCTTGAAAACAACGGACTGACGGTCTTCCTGGAACACCACGGTGGTGCTGCAGTAGAACGCATTCGTAATGAGCAGCCAGATCTTGTTGTTCTGGATCTCATGCTGCCGGGTGAAGACGGTCTTTCGATCTGCCGGCGGGTTAGGCCTGTTTATTCTGGCCCCATCATTATGCTCACCGCCCGCACCGACGACCTGGATCAGGTGCTCGGTCTTGAGATGGGCGCGGATGATTACATCAGCAAGCCGGTCCAGCCTCGGGTGTTACTGGCCCGGATACGCGCCATGCTCAGGCGCATGGACACTGTGCCTGTTGGCAAGTCGAACGATTCAGGTGAAGAGCCGATTCGGCTGGCCTTTAACGATTTGATTGTTGATCGCTCCATGCGTGAAGCCTGGCTCAACGAAGACAGTATCGACCTGACCAGTGCAGAATTTGATCTGCTCTGGTTGCTGGCCAGCAATGCAGGCCGTGTGCTTAGTCGGGAGGAAATTTTCACGGCTTTGCGTGGCATTGAATATGATGGTCAGGATCGCTCTATTGATGTACGGGTATCCCGAATCAGACCTAAAATCGGTGATGACCCAATACATCCTCGTCGGATCAAAACGGTTCGCAGTAAAGGCTATTTGTTTGTCAAAGAAGCCTGACCGATTTTCCACCGCCTGCTCCGCAAAGGGGCAGGCTGTGTTACCGGGGTAGGCCGCATGTCCCTGAAGTTTTTCCTGTCAATTTATGCCCGCCTGGTCGGCGTGACTGCGCTGGTTGTTCTGATTTGTACGCTCTTGTTTACCGGAATCAACTCCGTTCGGCATCAGTTTTGGCATGAACGCTTTGCCGAGCCACTGATGAGATGGCTGGCCGCGACTCCGGTACCTGTCCGCCAGTATCACTGGATGCCTTCCATGTTTGGCTTGCGATCTGGTGACCCGAGCCAGTTCGATCTGACAACGATAACGACAGAGCGGTTGGGGTATGGTCAGATTGTTGCTCAGCGAACGGACGTTGGTTATCGCTATCTTGTTCGGTCCTTTGATGGCGAGGTGATCAGCCTTCGCCTGAAGCAAACGTATCAGGAAATGGCTCAGGCCGTGGCTTTGGTCATTCGCTGGCATCTGGAAACAACCGCGCCGGATCAGCGGGCTGAGGTGATTGATCAGCTGGCAGAAGCGCTGCTGGTCAGTATTAAACCTGTACAGAACCTGGAGAGGTTGCCGGATCAGACGGTTCTTGAGGGCGTTGCTGACAGCGGGTTGGCGGTTTTCAATGAGCAAGGTGAACATCGCGCTCACGTTTTACTCAGGCTGTCTGAGGGCGATCTGATTGTTGTTCAAATGCCGCCGCCCTTTAACCCCTGGGCCTGGCCCGTGATCGCTTTGCTGATGGTTGTGATTGGCTCGGTACTGGCCGTCGCGCTTTTTCTGGCGATCCGCTTGGTGGAGGGGCACTTGCGTAAAGTGGAATCGGTAGCGGTGCGTATCGGGCGTGGGGAGATGGGCGCCAGAGTCGAGTCTGAAGACGGGACTCTGGTATCGCGCCTGGCAGACTCTTTTAACAGCATGGCCGAGCATATTCAGCGACTGGTTAACGTGCAGCGCGAAATGATTCACGCGGTATCGCATGAGCTGCGTACTCCCGTTGCCCGGATTCGTTTTGGTGTTCAGATGATCGAGTCCGGAAATGGTCCGGAGGTACTCGCAAAACAGCTCGAAGGCATCGACGGTGATATTCAGGAGCTGGATGAACTGATTGATGAAATCCTCACTTACGCCCGGCTAGAGCAGGGCGGGCCGGTATTCAGTCTCAGGGAAGGTTCGGTCACGGACATCGTTCGGCAGGTGGTGTCAGAGCAGCAGGTTATCCGGACCGGCATCCAGATTGATTGTCGTATTGATGACGCATCGGAGCGCTGGGCATTGTCAGACATGGAACCCCGGTATATTCATCGGGCCATCCAGAACCTTGTCGGTAATGCCGCCCGTTATGCCGAAGGGCGCGTTGTTGTGAACTGCCATTTGGATGAAGACAACTGCCGGATAGATGTTGAAGACGATGGTCCAGGTATCCCGGAGCAGGACTGGGAAAAGGTGTTTACCGCTTTTGCCCGGCTGGATGATAGTCGGACCAGAACCTCCGGCGGGTACGGGCTGGGGCTATCGATTGTTCGGCGGATTCTGTACTGGCATGGCGGGCAGGCCTTTGTTGGGCGCAGCGACGAGTTGGGGGGCGCTCGGTTCAGCTTGGTCTGGCCCAGGCGAAAGCCCGCAGATTCGTTTTTGTGAGCCAGTGCTCATGTCCTCACCAGATGTAACAAAGCTCTACAGAATATCTACTGAAGTGAGTCGGCGATTTGTAGAGAATCAACCATGTAAGGGATGACTTTTGAGGTTGTAGTTCATACGAACTTTCCTTGTTTCATTCGTCATTTGAGGGCTGGATTTATCCAGCCCTTTTTTTTTCTGAAAAAATACCTGTCACCTGAGCTTATTCACACTCAGATCTTGTTTGTGCTGGTAGACTCTTCTGGAAAAACAGGAGAGAGGCATGCCCCCCTATTTGCTCGCCATTGATCAGGGCACAACCAGTTCCCGGGCGATTGTTTTCGATTCCACAGGTACGCAAGTCGCCGTTGCCCAGCAGGAATTCCACCAGTACTTCCCCAAAGATGGCTGGGTTGAGCATGATGCCCTGGAAATCTGGGACAGCACTCTGTCTGTGTGCCGCGATGCTCTGGACAACGCGGCGATAACAGCCGATCAGTTGGCGGGCATTGGCATTACCAACCAGCGAGAAACCACCATCATCTGGGACCGTGCAACCGGTCAGCCCATTCATCACGCCATTGTCTGGCAGGACCGCCGAACAGCGTCGGTCTGCACCAAGTTGAAATCGGACGGTTATGAGGATCTGGTGGTTGAGCGTACCGGTTTGCTGATCGATCCCTATTTTTCAGCCACCAAGGTGGCGTGGCTACTCGATAATGTGGAAGGTGCCCGTAACCGCGCAGAGGCCGGTGAGCTGGCTTTTGGAACCGTCGATACCTGGTTGTTGTGGAATCTGACCAAAGGGCTGTCGCACTTTACCGATGCGACCAATGCCTCGCGTACGGCGTTATTCAATATTCACACTCAAAAATGGGACGACGACCTGTTGAGCTTGTTCCGGGTGCCCAGAGCCTTGTTGCCCGGCGTGTTGGACTGTGCTGATGACTACGGTTTGACAGACGCAGAATGGTTTGGCAGCCCGGTTAACGTTGCGGGTATCGCCGGTGACCAGCACGCAGCGCTGATTGGGCAGGCCTGTTTTGAGCCAGGTATGGCGAAGAGTACCTACGGTACCGGTTGTTTCCTGATGCTGAATACCGGTGACAAAGCGCTGCGTTCCGAAAATCGCTTGCTCACCACCATGGCCTATCGACTGAATGGTAAGCCATGCTATGCCATTGAGGGCAGCATCTTTGTGGCGGGGGCTGCCATGCAATGGTTGCGGGATGGTCTGCGGCTGATTACCCATGCCAGCGAGTCGTCGGGGCACGCAGAGACCGTAGGTGTCGATAACCCGGTTTACCTCGTGCCGGCGTTTACCGGCCTGGGGGCGCCTCATTGGGATCCGAATGCCCGGGGAGCGATTCTGGGGCTGACTCGCGATACGGGTATCGCTGAGATCGTGACTGCGGGCTTGCAATCCGTGTGTTATCAAACCAAAGACCTCGTTCGGGCTATCCGCAACGACGGTGCGCCGCTGGAGTCCCTGCGGGTGGATGGTGGTATGGCAGTGAACGACTGGGTAATGCAGTTTCTCGCGGATATACTCAATGTCACCGTCGATCGGCCAAGGGTAACCGAAACAACCGCGTTAGGCGCGGCTTACCTGGCAGGCATACAGACCGGTGTGTTTGAGAGTCTGGAGCAGATTTCGGGGTTGTGGGAGCGTGAGCGCCAATTCCAGCCAGACATGAAGCCTGCGCTCAGGGAGACGCTCTATGCTGGCTGGCTGGACGCTGTCGAGCGGGTCTGCAATAACTGAGCCGCGCTACCTAGCCGATGCGTTCGAAGGCGATCAGGTGATCGGCTTCAACGCGCACGGGCACATTTTCGCCCATGTTGAAATCAAGGTGGCTGCGAAACAGGGCTTCAAACTCGGTGTTCTCTGAGCAGCGGAAACGGTAAAGGGTAGAGGTGCCCGCGAAGGTCTTCTCCACCACTTTGGGCCTGAGCTCTGAATCCGGATCGTACACAATGTCATCGGGTCGAATCAGCACGTCCAGCAAAGTTCCGGGTTCCCATTTGTAGGCCCTGTTGCCATGGATAACGCCCAGTTCGGAGTCGATGGTGTCTGGTCCCAGCGCCGTGCCGGGGATAAATCCACCCTGGCCGATAAAACTGGCGACAAAGCGGTTGGCTGGTTCGTGGTAAAGGTTATACGGCACATCCCACTGCTGAAGACTGCCGTCTTTGAGTACGGCGACCTGGTCGCACATGGCGAAGGCTTCCTGCTGGTCGTGGGTGACCAGAATGGCGCTGATTCCCAGCGTTTTCAGAATGTCTCGCACATCGAGGCTCAGGCGTCGGCGAAGGTCGGTGTCCAGGTTCGAGAAGGGTTCATCCAGCAAGATCAGCGTGGGCTCGGGCGCCAGGGCCCGGGCCAGTGCCACGCGTTGCTGCTGACCGCCGGAGAGCTCATGGGGATAGCTGTCGGCAAGATCCTGCAAGTGCACGAGGTTGAGCAGTTCCATCACTTTAAGGCGACGGTCGGCCTTTTTCAGGGCATTCAAGCCAAACCCGACGTTGTCTGCGATGGACAGGTGGGGGAACAAGGCGTAATCCTGAAACACCATGCCGATCCGACGTTTCTCAGGAGCCAGGGTACGGCCAGGCAGGCTGATGGCCTGGGATTGCAGCTGAATTTCGCCCACATTTAACGGTAAAAAGCCGGCCAGTGCTCTGAGGATGGTGCTTTTACCGCAGCCGCTGGGGCCCAGTAGGCAGCCGATATCGCCATGGCTGAGTGCGAAATTGACATCTTTCACCACAGATTCGCCGCCGTAGCCGCACGACAGATTGTTCACTTCCAGCAGCCAGTCGGCTGCGGGCACCAGAGCTTCGGTCATCGATCAGTCCAGGCGGTTGAGGATGAGAAATTCAAGCAAGGCTTTCTGGGCATGAAGACGGTTTTCGGCCTCGTGCCAAACCACCGAGCCAGGGTGTTCCATCATATCAGCGGAAATTTCCTCGCCCCGATGCGCGGGCAGGCAATGCATAAACAGGGCATCTTTGGCTGCTACAGACATCAAGGCCGGGCTGATCTGGTAATTACGAAATACTTTTTCCCGTGCTTTTTGCTCGTCTTCCTGGCCCATGGAAGCCCAGACATCGGTAACCAGTAGGTTGGCATTACGGGCGGCCTCTTCAGGTTCCCGGACAACAGTGACCCGGTCGCTGTGTGTATTGAGCAGGGCTGAGTCGGGCTCGTAGCCTTCCGGGCAGGCGACGTTCAGGTGGAAGTCGAATTGTTGGGCGGCGTTGATGTAGGAATGGCACATATTGTTGCCGTCGCCGATCCAGGCGACCGTGGCACCGCGAATGCTGCCGCGATGTTCGCGAAAAGTTTGCATGTCTGCCAGTAATTGGCATGGGTGAAAGTCGTCGGTCAGCGCGTTGATGACCGGCTTGCTGGACGCGGCTGCAAATTTTTCTACGGTGGTATGGGCAAAGGTCCGGATCATCACCGCATCGACCATGCTGGAGATGACGATGGCCGAGTCTTCGATGGGCTCACCTCGACCAAGCTGAGTGTCACGGGGCGACAGAAACAAGGCTGCACCACCGAGCTGAGTCATGCCGGCCTCGAAGGATACCCGGGTGCGGGTTGATGATTTTTCAAAGATCATCGCGAGAACACGGTTTTTAAGAGAGTCTCGGGTTTTTCCCGCTCGCCACTCCTCACGAAGCCTGGATGCATGATCCAGGAGCTGCTCGAGCTCACTGGTTGTCATGTCGTTCAGTGTCAGAAAATGTCTCGCTGCCATGAAAGGCCCCTGTTTCAAGGAAACTGCAATACGGTTAGCATTTGAAAAAGGCATCAAGTCTAGCCCTTCGCACCCTTGAAAACAACGCCACCGGTGGCGCCGTTGCTCTGGGTCAAACAGACGGGCTTGGTGGGAAAACGCCCTCCCGTGTACAATAATGGGCAAATGCCGTGTGGCGGCAAACCTGACGTCAATCAGAGGTACCAGTTCATGGATATTAACGACACCATCAAGAGCCAACTCGAAGAAAATCCGGTTATTCTTTACATGAAGGGAACGCCCCAGGCACCCCAGTGTGGCTTTTCTTCCCGCACGGTTCAGGCCCTTATGGCATGCGGCGAGCGGTTTGCGTTTGTGAATATTCTGGACAACCAGGAGCTGCGTGACGCGCTTAAAGTCTACTCTAGCTGGCCGACCTACCCGCAGCTCTACATCGGCGGCGAACTGGTGGGTGGTTGTGACATCGTAATGGAGATGTCTGAAAACGGTGAGCTGGCCAAAGCGGTGAAAGACGCCGTTAAGCAAGCTGAGGCTTAACGCCAAGGCTATTGGCGCTTCGAGGTGAACACCAGTGTCACTTCGAAGCGGTCAGTCTTCTCTTCTTCCGGCTCCGGATAGGGGCTAGCCGCCAGCGCAGCCCGATACGCCGCTTCATCAATTCCTGGTAATCCTGTTGATTGCACTACCCGCGCTCTGGTCAGTGCGCCTTTGGGTAAAATTCTCAGTTCGAACTGCATGGTAACCGTCTCCTTTAGCCTGGAGATTGCCGGCACACGCTGATGTTCCAGGGTTTCTGCGAGGTGGGTGGCGAGCAAGATCAGGTAGGAGTCTTGTTCGGACGGTAAGTTGGTGATTGTCCGAATCATCCCTTGCGCATTCATTGCGTTGGGGGGGGGCAATGCAACCGTTGCTGCTGACTCTGGCATCAGCGTCAGGCAGTTTTGGTGCGCAGGTTGCCTACAACGGCATTCAATGCACGATCAATCAGAGCGCCCTGCTCAAGCATGGTCAGGCGCCCGCGACGCATTTCGTGGGCCAGCTCAATCCGCGTTTTTTCAATCACTTTCAGGCCCATGCGATTGACAAAGACAAAGCAGTCGGCCTCGTCGATGACGGCGGACAGCTTGCACCGGAAGCTTGCACCATTGACCAGTCGGAACTCCATCCAGCTGCCAACCTCAACCGCATCGAGTTTTGCCACATACTCGGCAACGGTGGCGTCTTCCAGTTCCTGCTGGCGTTCAATCGCAGTCTGGTGTGCTGTCGGCTCTTCTTCTTCGGCGTCTGTCGGGCTGTTCTGGCGTGCTTCGATGGCGGCATTGGTGCGGAAAGCCTCGGCCAGCTCGTGTTTCAGTTGCCCCATCATATGATCGAGCCGGGAAGCATTGTAGGAGACCTCCTCCAGCCCGGCCCGAAGCGATTTGAGAAGACCGGGTACCACACGAACCCACTGGTCGCGTTCTTCATCCTCTTCATGGGGGTGAAGGCTCCAGATCAGGTCATCCACAATTCGGGCAGTTTCCTGCCAGCGGTGTTCGGTGTCGTCACGCAGGTAGGCCAGAAACATGACCCGACTCCAGCCATTCATCAGAATGTCACGGACGGAGTCGGGCAGGTGGTATCGTGAAACCTTCTCTTTGAGTAGCCGGTCGACAGCTTCCTGAGCTTTCTGAGACTTGATCCGGCCACGTTCGGACTCGCGCGTACGTTGCTCCACGAGTGACGCTTTTCGGTTTTCCCGTTCCAGAAATTGCTCGAACTCCAGATTCAGAGACTCAAACAGCGCTACATCACCGTCGAATTCATTCAGAATCCGTTGCACCACGTTATGAATCTGGCTGTAAAGCTTGTCTCGGGTTTTTTCATCACTGCTGCTCCAGCCGATACCTGCCCGCGCCAGCGAGTTGAGCAATTTGCGGGCAGGGTGGTTCGCTTTGCTGAAAAAGCTTTTGTCTTTAATGACGACTTTCAAAATCGGGATCTGGAGCCGGCTGATCAGAACCTGGACTGGTGCTGACAGGTTGTAGTCGTCCAGAATGAACTCGAACAGCATCGACACCAGATTGATCAGGTCTTCATCGACCTCGTTGAGTGCTGGCTTGCGGCCATCCTGGCTTTCGGCTCGGGCGAGCAGCTGTTGCACAACCTGTTGTAGGTCGACATCGATTGGGATGCCGGTGCTCAGGTCGTCCGGATCGGTCAGGCTATCCTGGCTGGGCAGAGCGCTGAGCATATCGGCCAGCTCCCGACCACCAACGACCCTTAACGAGGGGTCAGCGCTGCGCGGTGGCGTGCCAGAGTTGGTGCGTTGCAGGGCCAGCATTTGTCGTATCTGATCAAAGATCGCAGTGTCTTCGGTTCGTTGTTCGTAGACAGAGCCTGCTGGGGTGCTGGCCCCGGAGGGCGACTCGGTGGCTGTCTTTTCAGGCGCTTTGCTGGTTTGCCCTGCCTTGCCGTGATACCGGAAATTTGGGATGACACCGGCCTGGATCAGGATTCGGTTGGCTTCGTCCAGGAGCATGCCGAGGTTGGAGACCACGTAGCGATCAAACTGTTTGAGAAGAATCAGTCGCTCCCGGATTTGTATCTCGAGCGCTTGAATGGCTTCGGTAAAGGCACTGCAGAGGTGCTCCGGAGCCATCGGGTTGACCGGAGAGTCTTCGGTGGCGTCGGGGTAAACTTCGGTAAATCTCGCCTGTAACTGCAGCAGCGGCCCCTGAAAATGAGCTTTTGCTTTGGTGGTCATGGCGTTGAGCGCAACTTGTTCTTCCAGGTCGTCGTCGCCTACCAGAGACAAAGTGTCGACACTGGCTTGAGTGGCAGGATCCTGAGGCTGCAGTTGCCCGGCGTGAGGCGGATTCGCAAAGAATTGGGCGACGGCGTTCTGAAAATGACGCTCCACACCTTTGCGTTTGATCCGGATCTCCCGCATCGCTTCGAAGTACCGGTTTTGCTCGTTGTTGCTGCGCGCGTTATTGGCCAGCTCGAAGAGTGAATCATCGACGGCATCAAAGGCGCCTTGCAGCAAATCTCCCAAACCCGCAACAACGGTGTCACGGATACGAGCTACCTCCGCAGGAACCGGCCGGTTACTGGCCGCCTCTCTGTGCTCTCGAAGGTAATGTATGCCGGACTGCTTGTTCATCGCCGACTCCTGTTTACGCCTCAACCGGATACATGACCGGGCCTGTTTATTCTAATGTAGATTATTGATCAAATTTAGCGCATTTTTGGTCCGATTAACATGACTAAACGCTAACCTGAGATAGCGTTCAAATAAACAGGCCTAATCAGCGGTCAGGTCAGGCGTGCTTCTGGCGATGGTCCCGTGCTGACAGTTGCCGTTTGCTGCGGTGTTTTGGGTGCACGATAGCGGCTTTGACCACGTTATCCTTTATTTGAAGGACTTCGATGCGATGACCCTCTATCTTTACGCACACGTTAGTTTCGGGGATATTTTCCAGGGTTTCTGTGATTAAGCCGTTCAGAGTTTTCGGGCCATCTGTCGGAAATTTCCAGCCAAGATTCTTGTTGATAGTTCTAACCGGTGCCCCTCCATCAATGATGTAAGTGCCATCGTCTTGCGGAATAATGTCTGGCGAGGTGGCGGAATAGTCGGTGGTGAATTCGCCGACAATCTCCTCAAGAATATCTTCCAGTGTTGCCAGGCCGAGGACGTCCCCATATTCATCCACGACGATACCAAAACGGCGGCGGCCCTTCTGGAATTTCAGAAGCTGTGTGTTCAGCGGTGTGCTTTCCGGTATGAAATAGGGCTCTTGGCTGAGTTGCATCAGCATGGCCTTGTTGATTTCTTCTTCCTGCAACAGTTTGGTTGCGCTTCTGAGGTGGAGGATGCCCTGAATGTTATTGATGTCACCCTTGTAGACAGGAAGCCGTGTGTGCTGACTGCTCCGCAGTTGCCGCAAAATGGTGTCGATGTCGTCTTCGAGGTCGATTCCGATGACCTCATTGCGAGGGATCATGATGTCATTCACGGTTACGTTCTCAAGATCCAGAATGCCCACCAACATATCTTTATGTTTGGCCGGAATCAGCGCGCCTGCTTCGTTGACGACGGTTCTCAGCTCTTCTCGGCTCAGGTGATCCTCGCTGGCCTGGGCGGCCGACACGCCAAGCAGTCGAAGGATGCCCGTGGTGAACAGATTGACGGCCCAAACCAGAGGGTATAACAGCTTTAATAATGGCCCAAGAACGTAACTTGCCGGGAAAGCAATCTTCTCAGGAAAAAGAGCTGCGAGGGTTTTTGGGGTCACTTCGGCAAAAATCAGGATGGTGATGGTGAGCAGGATGGCCGCAATGGCTATGCCGGCGTCGCCCCAGATCCGAATGGCGATAACGGTGGCAATGGATGAGGCAAAGATGTTGACGAAGTTGTTGCCGATCAGAATGACACCAATCAGCTGATCCGTTCTGTTGAGGAGTCTTTGGGCGCGGCGAGCGCCTTTGTGCCCGGTTTTCGCCATGTGCTTTAGGCGATACCGGTTAAGGGACATCATTCCTGTCTCGGAGCTTGAGAAAAAGCCGGACAGAATAATCAGGCCGACGAGCAGAATGAACAGCGCCGTAAGCGATGTTTCGTTCAAAAGAAAAGCCCTTATATTAACGACGAGTAAGGAAAATAGGGTGTGCCGGTTTCCGGTGTCAAGCTGTTCAGGCTAATTAGGCGCCTTTCTGAAAGATGAACTCAAGTACGAACTTGCTGCCGTAGAAAGCCAGCATAAGCAGGGCGCACCCTGCGAGCGTCCAGCGGCTGGCGGTTATCCCGCGCCAGCCTTTGATGTAGCGCCCCGCCAGAAGACCAATGAACACCAGTAATGACAGCAAGGAAAAAACCGTTTTGTGGGCTAGATCTTGAACAAACAGATCTTCGATAAACAGCGCGCCCGTTACGATGGCAAGAACCAGCAGAACAACCCCGGCCCACACCAGTTCGAATAACAGCGACTCCATGGTCTGTAATGGCGGCAGGTTGCGAACCAGCAGGCTGTTGTAATTGCGTTTGAGTTGGCGATTCTGGACGTAAAGCAGAATGGCCTGCAGGGCGGCGAGTGTAAACAGGCTGTATGCGGTTACGGACAGTGCAATGTGTGAGAGCATGCCGTAGCTTTGATCGGGTACCAGGCGAGACGGGGTGTGGGTGATCAGTGCCAATACGATGGTCAGCGCTGCAATCGGATAGACGGCGATGAACAGGCTGGAAACCGGTTTAGTGAGGTTCAGCCCTAGCAACAGGAAGACAACCAGCCAGGAGATCAGCACCGAGCTCTTGAAGAAGCTCAGGTCGAAGCCGCCATCCAGGTGAACGGTTTGGGCGATCAGCAAGCCATGCCCGACCAGTGCAAGCACACCAATCAGCGTGGTGATGGCCAGATTGCTCTGTACTCGCCCCCGGAAGTGCAATGCTTGCAGGGCAGTTCCAACGCTGTATAGAAAGAGTGCGATAACCGCGAGAATCAGCGTTCCCATGACATCCTTAATGTGTTGCCTTTAGTGAAAGCGGGCGCGGAGTTGTTCAGAGGCTCCGTAGTCTGGGTATAATGTCGCGATTATGCAACAGGAATCAAGCGGCCATCACTGGTAGCCTGATTTGTGTGAACAATTTATCCGGGGTACGGAAGAGCAACATGTTTGAGAATCTCCAGGACCGGCTATCCGGTAGCTTGCGCAAGATCTCGGGTCAGGCGCGCCTCACCGACGACAACATTAAGGAAACCTTGCGGGAAGTCCGCATGGCTCTGCTCGAGGCAGATGTGGCTCTGCCCGTGGTCAAGGACTTCATAGAAGGGGTTCGGCAGCGGGCAATTGGTCAGGAAGTTCAGCGTAGCCTGACCCCGGGCCAGGTGTTTGTGAAAGTTGTCCAGCAGGAGCTGGAGCGAGTGATGGGGGCGGGTAACGAGTCCCTGAATCTCTCCACTCGCCCTCCCGCCGTCATTATGATGGCGGGCTTGCAGGGTGCGGGTAAAACCACCACTGTGGCGAAGCTGTCGCGCTTCTTGAAAGAGCGGCACAAGAAATCGGTCTTGGTGGTGAGTGCCGATATCTACCGGCCGGCGGCGATCAAGCAGCTTGAAACTCTGGCCGGGGAAGTGGGTGTTGAGTTTTTCCCCAGCAGTATTGATCAGAATCCTGTCGACATCGCTAACGGAGCTATCGAGGCTGCGCGTCGCAAGCATATCGACGTGGTTATTCTGGACACCGCCGGCCGTCTGCACGTTGACGAGCAAATGATGGGAGAGATTGGGCTCCTGCACAAAGCGGTGAATCCGGTCGAAACGCTGTTCGTGGTTGACTCGATGACCGGCCAGGATGCCGCCAATACGGCCAAAGCGTTTAACGACGCGCTGCCGCTGACTGGTGTGGTACTGACCAAGACCGATGGCGATGCTCGCGGTGGTGCGGCCTTGTCTGTGCGCCACATAACGGGTAAGCCCATCAAGTTTCTGGGTGTGGGCGAGAAAACCGATGCTCTTGAGCCATTCCATCCGGACCGTGTGGCTTCTCGAATTCTTGGTATGGGGGATGTGCTTTCCCTTATAGAGGAAGCGGAGCGCAAGCTTGATCACAAAAAAGCCGAGAAGCTCACCAAAAAGATCAAGAAAGGTAAAGGGTTTGATCTGGAAGACTTCAGGGATCAGCTGCAGCAGATGAAGAACATGGGCGGTATCGGCGGCTTGCTCGATAAGCTGCCTGGCATGGGGCAAATGGCTCAGATGGCCCAGCAGCAGGTTAATGACAAGTCTGTGGGGCAGATGGAAGCGATCATTTGTTCGATGACGCCAAAGGAGCGCCGTTACCCGGATGTGATCAACAATTCACGCAAGCGGCGGATTGCGTCTGGCTCGGGCACTCAGATTCAGGATGTGAATCGTCTGCTCAAGCAGCATAAACAGATGCAAAAAATGATGAAAAAATTTGGCAAGAAAGGCGGAATGGCCAACATGATGCGTGGCCTTGGTGGTATGATGCCGCCCGGCGGCGGTGGAGGTGGTATGCCTCCGTTTGGCCGTATGTGAAATGCCTTACACATAAAATAGGGAAACCGAGCGTTTCCCTGTTTTCATTGGCGCTCTTTTGGCATAGAATAGCGCCCCTTTCGAGTATGGGTCTTCTCGCCGGCTGATTTCGGTCAGGTGAGAATCGTACAAAGTTCGTACAACAGAACAGGATATTGGTCGAAATGGTAACAATCCGTTTGGCTCGTGGCGGCTCTAAGAAGCGCCCGTTCTACCATCTGACAGTCACTGACAGCCGCAACTCCCGTGACGGCCGTTTCATTGAGCGTGTTGGCTTCTTCAATCCGATTGCTCGCGGACAGGAAGAGCGTCTTCGCGTCGATCGTGAACGCGTTGCGTTCTGGATGGGCCAAGGTGCCCAGGCAAGCGATCGCGTTGCACAGCTGCTCAAGACTGCTGAGTAATTGCACGCTACCACCGGGGTTTGACAGGCATGACACAGCATTCTTCGCAGGAAACTGTGATCGGCCAGATCACCTCGGTGTTTGGGGTTAAGGGTTGGCTTAAGGTCTTCTCTCACACAGACCCCAGAGAAGGGATACTCAATTACCGTGACTGGACTCTGGTTCTGGACGGTAAGCGTATCCCGGTAAAGCTTGAAGAGGGTCGTCGCCAAGGGCAGGGGATCGTCGTCAGGCTTAAAGGTCTTAATGATCGTGAGCTGGCTCGCACCTATAGCGGTGCAGAAATCAGGGTCCCGACAGAAGAACTGCCAGAGCTGCCCCCCGGGGAGTATTACTGGTATCAGCTGGAAGGTCTTGATGTGTTCACGATTGAAGATGAGCACCTGGGTAAGGTGCATCATCTGCTGGAAACGGGTGCCAACGATGTTCTGGTGGTACGCGCAACGCCGGACTCCATTGATCAGCGCGAACGTCTTATCCCTTATCTGCCGAATCAGGTTGTGATGAGTGTGGATTTGAGCAGCACGCGCATGGTGGTCGACTGGGATCCGGAGTACTGACGAGTGTGGATTGGCGCAGTCAGTCTGTTTCCGGACATGTTTTCTGCGGTGACAGATTATGGAATTACCGGCAGGGCCGCTCGCGAGGGTTTGTTGACCTTCAAAAGTTGGAACCCCCGGGACTTTACCCATGATCGTCACCGTACTGTTGATGACCGGCCCTATGGCGGCGGCCCCGGAATGCTGATGAAAATTCAGCCTCTCAGGGATGCAATCCATGCAGCTCGGGCATCGGCACCCGGCAAGGCCTGTGTGGTCTATCTTTCGCCTCAGGGTGAAAGACTGGATCAGTCGGTGGTGGAGTCTCTCGCTGCCGAGCAGCAGTTGATTCTTGTTGCCGGCCGTTATGAGGGCGTTGATGAACGCCTGATAGCGGCGGAAGTCGACCGGGAAGTGTCTCTGGGAGATTTTGTGCTCTCAGGTGGCGAGCTGGCGGCGATGGCCGTGATTGATGCGGTAACACGCCTCATCCCCGGAGCGCTGGGTCATGCGCAGTCGGCAGAGCAGGATTCCTTTGCTGATGGTTTGCTGGATTGTCCGCACTATACCCGGCCCGAGGTTTACGAAGGTCAGGCGGTGCCGGAAGTTCTCTTGGGCGGTCACCATGAACAGATCCGGCGTTGGCGATTGAAAGAATCGTTGAGGCGAACCCAGGAGCGACGTCCCGACCTGCTGGAACAGCGGGTGCTTGCGGAAGAAGAGCGTCAGCTTCTGGATGAAATTTTGAACGAACCGGGTGCCTCTGAATCATCAGGGCATTGAAAGATTAGGTATCAGGAGCATTACGATGAGCGGCAAGAACAACATCATCAGTCAGATTGAAACAGAACAGATGACCAAGGAAATCCCCGCGTTCGCGCCGGGTGACACCGTGGTTGTTCAGGTTCGCGTGACGGAAGGTAACCGTGAGCGTCTGCAGGCGTTCGAAGGCGTGGTTATTGGCAAGCGCAACCGTGGTATGAACTCTTCCTTCACTGTTCGTAAGATTTCTTACGGCGTGGGGGTTGAGCGTACGTTCCAGACCTTCTCCAAGCTGATCGACAGCCTGAGTGTGAAGCGTCGTGGCGACGTGCGCCAGGCCAAGCTCTACTACTTGCGCGATCTGTCTGGTAAGGCAGCCCGTATCAAGGAAAAGCTCGGCTGATCCCGGCCCGTCCGGATCAGTGCAAAAAAAGCAGCCTCTAGAGGCTGCTTTTTTTGTGGTTAAATGGCGCAAACAACGTTTAGTGAGGATGACCGTTGCCCAGAGCTGACGACGACCAGTTGATTGCCCGTTTTGGTGATGCCATCTGGCTTGAGGACGGCCTGGGTGAAAAAACGCGTCAGGCCTATGCCGGCGATTTGTACAGGCTGGCAGAATGGCTTGAGCAGCAAGCCGGGTCGCCTACGCTCCAGGCGGCCCGGCGCAGCGATTTGCTTGCCTGGGTTTCGCGAGGACTGGCTGAGGGTCTGAAGGCCAGTACCGCCGCTCGTCGGTTGTCTGGAATCCGTCGCTTTTATCGGTTTTTGTTGCGTGAGGGGGTGATAGCGGAAGACCCGACATTGCGAATCGACAGCCCACGCCTACCTAAGCGCCTGCCCGATACGCTAACTGAAGAAGATGTGGAGACCCTGCTCACTGAGCCTGATCCGGAGATCCCTCTGGAGCTAAGAGATCGGGCCATGCTGGAGATTCTGTACGGTTGTGGTTTGCGGGTATCGGAATTGACAGGCTTGACGGTGGATCAGGTTAACCTGCGCCAGGGCGTGGTGCGTATTTGCGGTAAAGGCGATAAAGAGCGGTTGGTGCCTTTGGGTGAAGAGGCTGTCGACTGGCTGATTCGTTATATGAAAGAAGCGCGCGGCGAACTGCTCAAAGGGAAAAGCAGTGATGCACTGTTTCCGGGAAATCGTGCGACCCCGATGACTCGCCAGACCTTCTGGCACAGAATCAAGCATTACACGACCAGGGCGGGTATTCACAAACACCTGTCGCCACACACCTTGCGTCATGCGTTTGCGACGCATTTGTTGAATCATGGGGCTGACTTGCGGGTGGTTCAGATGTTGTTGGGGCACTCAGACCTATCAACAACTCAGATATACACCCATGTGGCACGTCAACGGTTACAGGATCTTCATCAGGCCCACCACCCGCGGGGCTAATCTGATATGTTAGCGTGCTGAACTTTTGGTGTTCGGCAGTGTCGCATCAGAAGGTTTGCCGGGTCCGTATCAGAGCGATCTGGCCAGACAGGGGCGGGGCCCCGGAACTCAACTACACAGAAGGTAAGTTGCATCCATGAATCTTAAAATTGTCGCCGCAGTTGCCGGCTTGATGTTATCACTGGCCGGCGTGTCGGTTGTGAGTGCGGCCGAGACTGAAGATAGAATTGCCAAACAACTTATGGACGCCGTGCCCGGTCTGAACGTGACGTCGGTTCGTGAATCCGAGGCGACCGGGCTGTATGAAGTTCAGAGTAATAATGGCGACACCATCTACACGACCGCCGATGGCGTTTACCTGTTAACAGGCGATTTGTTGAAAATTACTGAAACCGGCATTGCCAACGTGTCGGAAGCATCCAGAGCCGGTCAGCGTAAACAGCAGATGGTGGCGTACGGAGCCAAAGGGATTATCTCTTACCCGGCCAAGGGCGAGCAGAAAGCGGTGATTGATGTCTTTACTGACATAGATTGCCCTTATTGCCGGAAGCTGCACGATGAAGTGCCAGAGCTCAACGAGTATGGCATTACCGTTAACTATTACGCATTTCCCCGTTCAGGCCCTGGCACACCGTCATTCCGGAAGTATGAGTCGGTTTGGTGTGCAGACGATCAGCGGGAAGCGATGGATGCCTCCAAGGCTGGCAGATCGGTTGCCCAGAAAAACTGCGACAACCCTGTGGAGGAGCAATTTCGTCTCGGTGGCCAGGTTGGTGTAACCGGTACGCCCGCTATTTTGCTTGAAGACGGTAATGTTATCAGAGGCTACGTTCCTGCCCGGAATCTCGCCGAAGGGCTAGGGATTCTGTAATTTGGCGCTGTGAGCCCGATGCTCCAGGCAACGATTGAACAGTGACCGATTCAGGGCTTATTCAGCGGGCCCCGAATCGGTATACTATGCCCCCATATTGCAATCCATCAGCACCCCATCGGGATCAGAGGTGAGAGCTTGAAAGACGTTAATGTCGGAATTTGCGGACTAGGAACCGTTGGCGGCGGTACATTCAATGTTCTTACTCGCAACGCTGCGATTATTGCCGGGCGTGCCGGCTGCAATATCCGGATTGCCCGGATTGCCAGTCGCCGTAGTCGGGACGATATCAAACTGGGCGATGTGCCGTTCAGCACCGACATTTTTGATGTGATCAATGATCCGCATATCGACATCGTTGTGGAACTGATCGGTGGTTACGATGCTGCCAAAGAATTGGTGCTGGCAGCGATTGCCAAAGGCAAGCATGTAGTGACGGCCAATAAGGCGTTGATCGCGGTACACGGTAATGAAATTTTTGAGGCCGCTGAAAAGGCCGGCGTTGTGGTTGCCTACGAAGCTGGCGTAGCCGGTGGCATTCCGGTAATCAAGGCCGTTCGTGAAGGCTTGGCGGCCAATCGTATCGACACCATTGCCGGTATTATTAACGGCACCGGCAACTACATTCTCACCGAGATGCGAGCTGGTCGGGAATTCGACGAAGTCCTGAAAGAAGCCCAGGCACTGGGGTACGCCGAAGCCGATCCAACCTTCGACGTCGAGGGCATTGATGCAGCCCACAAGCTTACTATTCTGGCGTCGGCCGGCATGGGCGTTCCTTTGCAGTTTGAGAAAGCCTACACCGAGGGCATCTCTACCCTGACGCCTAGCGACATCGCTCACGCCGAATTGCTGGGTTATCGGGTAAAGCACCTGGGTATTGCACGCCGTCGTGATGTTGGCATTGAGTTGCGCGTTCACCCGACACTGGTGCCAAAAACGCATCTGATTGCTCAGGTAGACGGCGTGTTAAACGCTGTGATGGTCGACGGCGATGCGGTTGGCCAGACCATGTATTACGGCCCGGGTGCCGGTGATGAGGCAACCGGCTCAGCCGTTGTTGCCGATATTGTCGATGTGGCCCGAGCGGTCGCCAGCAACAGCCAGCAGCGGGTGCCTTATCTGGGCTTCCGTCCAGAAGCTATGGACGATCTGCCGGTATTGTCGATGGAAGATGTTCAGTCCGCCTATTACCTGCGGATCCAGGCCTTTGACCACCCGGGCGTTCTGGCCAAAGTAGCATCGATCCTGAGCGAGCATGGCATCAATATTGAGTCGATCATGCAGAAAGAGTCCGAATTCAAGGATGGTCGTATCCCGGTTATCATCCTGACTCACACGGTTCAGGAGCGCCAGATGAACCTGGCCATAGAAGAAATGGAAGCCCTGGCCGATGTTGATGGCAAGGTTGTCCGCATTCGCGCAGAAAACTTTAACTGACAGGTACGCACGTGAGATACATCAGTACACGGGGCGACGCACCCGCTTTGGGCTTTGAGGACGTTCTGCTGACCGGTCTGGCGACCGACGGTGGTTTGTATGTGCCGGAATCGCTGCCGCATTTCAGCCTGGAAGAGATCCGCAGCTGGCGCGGCCTGCCATACGCCGAGCTGGCTTACAACGTCATGTATCCGTTTGTGGAGGATGCTATTCCGGCCGATGAGTTTCGCAAGATGCTGAGCGAAACCTACGGTGTGTTCAGCCATAAGGCCGTGGCCCCGCTGGTACAGATCGACAGCAACGAATGGGTGATGGAGTTATTCCGCGGTCCGACGCTGGCGTTCAAGGATTTTGCCCTGCAACTGCTGGGTCGCCTGCTCGACTATGTGCTGGAGAGGCGTAACCAGCATGTGGTGATCATGGGCGCGACCTCCGGTGACACCGGTTCGGCCGCGATCGAAGGCTGCCGCCGCTGCAAGCATGTGGATATCTTCATTCTGCACCCGTACCAGCGAGTGTCAGAAGTTCAGCGCCGACAGATGACTACGGTACAGGGTGACAACATCCATAACATCGCGGTCAAGGGCAACTTTGATGATTGCCAGCGCATGGTCAAGGAGAGCTTTGGCAACCAGTCTTTCCTGGGCGGCAAGACTCAGTTGGCCGCGGTGAACTCCATCAACTGGGCGCGGATCATGGCCCAGATTGTTTACTACTTTCAGGCATCGCTCTCTCTGGGCGGCCCGGACCGTAGTATGGCGTTTTCCGTGCCCACGGGTAACTTTGGCGATATTTTTGCCGGGTACCTCGCCAGGAAGATGGGACTGCCCATCAATCAGCTGGTGATCGCGACCAACCGTAACGATATCCTGCATCGCTTCATGAGCGGCAACAAGTATGAGCAGCATCAGCTTGAGCATACCTTGTCGCCGAGTATGGATATCATGGTGTCCAGTAACTTCGAGCGCCTGTTGTTCGACCTGCACGGTCGCGACGGAGCCGCCGTCAAAGAGCTGCTGGAAAACGCCTCCAGGGGCCCGGTCAGCATTGAGGATTATCGCTGGAAGCACGCGCGCAAGCTGTTTGATAGCGACGCGGTGGACGACAAAGCCACCTGCGATACCATCCGGGAGATTTTCGAGCAGAACGAGTACCTGCTGGACCCACACACCGCCATCGGTGTTCGTGCTGCCCGCAACTGCCGTCGGGATAACGCTGTACCGATGATTACCCTTGGCACGGCACATCCGGCCAAGTTCCCGGATGCCATCGTCGAATCTGGTCTCACCGTCAAGCCGGAGCTGCCGGCCCACATGGCGGATCTGTTCGAACGGGAAGAGCGGTACACGGTGTTGGAAAACAACCTGGCCGACGTGCAGGGTTTCCTGGCCAAGCACTGGAAGAACGCCTGACCCGGCATGACTCCAAAAAAGATCCTGCGTCGCCCCCAGCCCACTGAAAACCCGGGTTGGGGGCAAAATCTCCCGCCCATCCTTCGTCGGCTCTATGCTGCGCGGGGTGTATGCTCTGATGAGCAACTCCAGTACACCCTCAAATACCTGGCCTCGCCCATGCAGTTGCGCGGTATAGAGCGCGCTGTCGAGTTACTGGCAGAGGCAATCGCGCAAAAACAGCGGGTTATGGTGCTGGGTGATTTTGATGCCGATGGCGCTACCAGCACGGCGGTCGCCATGCTGGGCTTGTCCATGTTGGGCGTTGCCGCTATCGACTTTCGGGTGCCCAGTCGTTTCTCTGACGGTTATGGCCTGACGCCTGGCATTATTCATCGCTTGAAGGAAGACGGAGATTTGCCCGATCTTCTGGTGACGGTGGACAACGGCATCTCCGCGATTGAAGGTGTGCGTGCTGCTCGTGAGTTGGGTATTACAGTGGTTGTCACTGATCACCACTTGGCGGGTGAACAGCTGCCAGATGCCGATGCGATCGTAAACCCCAACCAGCCGGGCTGCCCGTTCCTGAGCAAAAACGCAGCGGGTGTGGGTGTCATGTTCTATGTGCTGACTGCCTTGCGAAAGCACCTGCGCGACAACAACCGATTGCCTGACCCCGAACCCAATCTGGGTACCCTGCTGGACTTGGTGGCTTTGGGAACCGTGGCAGACGTGGTGCCGCTGGATCACAACAACCGGATTTTTGTGGAGCAGGGCATACGCCGCATCCGCAAAGGTGAGGCCCGTCCCGGAATCCTGGCGTTGCTGGAAGTGGCCGGTCGTGACTACACCCAGATCAGTTCCACCGATCTCGGCTTTGTGGTCGGACCGCGCCTGAACGCCGCCGGCCGCCTGGATGATATGAGTATCGGCATTGCCTGTCTGCTGGCTGACAGTCATGACGAAGCCCTGCGTCTGGCCCGGGAACTGGACAGCTTCAATCGTGAACGCCGAACGATCGAAAAGGATATGAAGCACCAGGCCCAGGAGTTGCTGGCATCCATGTCTCTGGACATCGAAGGCCTGCCCTGGGGGTTGGCGCTTTTTGATCAGGACTGGCACCAGGGCGTTATCGGCATACTGGCTGCGAGAATTCGCGAACAGACTCATCGTCCGACCATCGCGTTTGCGCCAGACGATGATGGTCAGCACCTCAAAGGTTCCGCCCGGTCCATCCCCGGACTGCACATCCGTGATGCTTTGGCGGTGGTGGATGCCAAGAATCCGGGCCTGATGAAAAAATACGGTGGCCACGCCATGGCCGCCGGCATGACCATCGCCCGGGATGATCTGGAGAATTTCAGCAGTGCCTTTGATCATGCCGTTCGGGACACCCTGAAACCGGAAGATCTGGAAGCCGCGATCATGACCGACGGGCCCCTTGCCCCGGAAGAGTTGAATCTCGATACCGCCTACCAGCTCAGGCGCGGAGGCCCCTGGGGCCAGCACTTTCCGGAGCCGGTGTTTGATGGTGAATTCCGGGTGGTCAGCCAGCGAGTGGTGGGTGAGAATCATCTGAAACTGGTGCTGCAGCCGGTCGAGGGCGGAGGCATTATTGACGGTATTGCCTTTAATACCGGGCCGGAAGTGCCGGACTATACGCGGAGTGGCGCGCGGCTGGTGTATAAGCCGGACGCCAATACTTTTCGTGGGCGGACCAATTTGCAGCTTCTTGTGGATTATCTGGAGCCGCTGGACTGATTCCGTTTTTGGAGATTGGCTCAGCAGAAGGGTGGGGTCTGACCCCAAGGGGTCAGACCCCTTTGTATCCGTTGAATGCTGAAGACTCTGTACATTCCGTCTGCTGATTTAACGCACAAATTCCGGTAGAATCCGCCCTCTGTTTTTATCGCATCATTTTCCAAAAGCGAGACAAGGTTTCATGGAAATTAATCCCATAGTGATGAAGATCAAAGAGCTTCGCGAGCGCACTGAAGCGCTGAGGGGGTATCTTTGACTACGATCAGCGTAGTGAGCGTCTGGTCGAAGTAGAGCGTGAACTTGAGATGCCCAAAGTGTGGGACGACCCCGAGCGGGCCCAGGCATTGGGCAAAGAACGTTCGGATCTTGAGCTGATCGTCAAAACCATCGACAACCTGACCAGCGGCCTGAGCGATGCCGAAGGCCTGCTCGATATGGCAATCGAAGAAGACGACGAAGGCACAGTCGCAGAAATCGTGGCCGATATCGAGAACCTCGATAAAGAGCTCGAAAAACTCGAATTTCGCCGCATGTTCTCCGGTGAAATGGACGCTAACAACGCCTACGTGGATATTCAGGCCGGCTCCGGTGGTACCGAAGCCCAGGACTGGGCCAACATGCTGCTGCGTATGTACCTGCGCTGGGCCGAGCGTCGCGGCTTCAAAGCCGAGATCATCGAGCTGCAGGAAGGAGAAGTGGCCGGTATCAAGAGTGCCACCATTCACGTCCAGGGCGATTATGCTTACGGCTGGCTGCGAACCGAAACCGGCGTACACCGCCTGGTGCGTAAATCCCCGTTCGATTCCGGCAACCGTCGCCATACATCCTTCTCTTCCTTGTTTGTATCTCCGGAAGTTGACGACAGTTTCGAGATTGAAATCAACCCGGCTGATCTGCGGGTCGACGTATACCGCGCTTCCGGTGCCGGTGGTCAGCACGTTAACCGGACCGAATCTGCAGTCCGGTTGACCCACAACCCCACGGGTATTGTGGTGGCTTGTCAGGCCGGCCGAAGCCAGCACCAGAACAAAGATTTCGCTATGAAGCAGCTCAAGGCGAAACTGTTTGAGCTGGAAATGCAGAAACGTAACGAAGAGAAGCAGAAAGCCGAAGATGCCAAGTCCGACATCGGCTGGGGTAGCCAGATCCGCTCCTACGTGCTGGATGACAGCCGTATCAAGGACCTGCGCACCAAGGTGGAAACCAGCAACACCCAGTCGGTGTTGGATGGCGACATCGACAAGTTTATTGAAGCCAGTCTGAAGATGGCGCTGTAGTCAGCGCCATACTAACCGATCCGGACATCCCCGACTTCTAGTGAGCCAACATGACTGAACATACCCAGAACGCCGCACAGCCCGAGGACAACAAGTTGATTGCCGAGCGCCGCGCCAAACTGGCGAGCCTGCGCGAACAAGGCAATCCGTTCCCGAACGATTTCCGCCGTGATGCAACCGCTGCCGAGTTGCAAGAAAAATACGGTGATAACTCCAAGGAAGAGCTCGAGGCGATGGGCATCGAGGTGGCCATTGCCGGTCGCATGATGCTCGACCGAAAAGCGTTCAAAGTGGTTCAGGACATGACTGGCCGCATCCAGATCTACGCTCCTAAAGAGGTCCAGAAAGACACCAGGCACTGGGATCTGGGCGACATCGTGGGCGTACGTGGCATCCTGTGCAAGTCCGGCAAGGGCGACCTCTACGTGTCTATGGATGAGTACACACTGCTCACCAAGTCACTGCGACCGCTGCCGGAGAAGCACAAAGGCCTGACCGACACCGAGGCGCGCTACCGTCACCGGTATGTTGACCTGATGGTGAACGAAGACAGCCGCCGGGTGTTCCACGCCCGCTCCAAGATCATCAACGTGATGCGCCAGTACTTCACCGATCGCGACTTCATGGAGGTGGAAACCCCCATGCTGCAGGTGATCCCCGGTGGTGCCACCGCCCGGCCCTTTGTAACTCATCACAACGCCCTGGGCATCGACATGTATCTGCGCATTGCGCCGGAGCTGTTCCTCAAGCGCCTGGTGGTCGGCGGCTTTGAGCGGGTGTTCGAAATCAACCGTAACTTCCGCAACGAAGGGTTATCTACCCGGCACAATCCCGAATTCACCATGGTTGAGTTCTATCAGGCGTATGCCGATTACAATGACCTGATGGACCTGACTGAAGACATGCTGCGCACCATCACACAGAAGGTGCTGGGTACCACCACGGTGATCAACACCCGTTCACTCAAAGATGGCAGTGAAGAAACCATCGAATACGATTTCGGTAAACCGTTTGAGCGCCTGACTGTGGTAGATGCTATTTTGCGCTACAACCCGGACATCAGCCGCGAATCGTTGGCGGATTATGACAGCGCGCGTGAGGTGGCCAAGAGCCTGGGTATTCATATTAAAAACACCTGGGGTCTGGGCAAGATACAGATCGAAATCTTTGAAGCCAGCGCCGAGCATCGCCTGATGCAGCCGACTTTCATCACCGAATACCCGAAAGAGATCTCGCCGCTGGCCCGTTGTAAAGACAGCGATCCGTTCGTCACCGAGCGCTTCGAGTTTTTTGTCGGAGGCCGCGAAATTGCCAATGGCTTCTCCGAGCTCAACGACGCTGAAGACCAGGCCGAGCGCTTCCAGGCCCAGGTCGCCGAGAAAGACGCCGGTGATGACGAAGCCATGTTCTACGACGAAGACTACGTGATGGCGCTGGAATACGGCTTGCCACCGACCGCTGGCGAAGGCATTGGCATCGACCGCCTGGCCATGCTCTTGACCAACTCTCAGTCCATCCGTGACGTTATCCTGTTCCCGGCCATGCGCCCGGAGCACAAGGCCGAACACAAACAGGAAAGCGAGTAAGCCCATGCATCCCGCCGAGGCACTGGCTCAACAACTGAAGCCCGGCCACGGCTGGGATGAGTGGCTGACGAACGAGTTCCGCCAGCCCTACATGCGGCAATTGGCAGAATTCCTGGCCGCCGAAGAACAAGCGGGCAAAGTGCTGTTCCCGGAGCAGAGACACTGCTTCAACGCCCTCAACAGTACCCCCCTGGACCAGGTCAAAGTAGTGATTCTGGGCCAGGACCCATACCACGGCCCCGGCCAGGCCCACGGCCTGTGCTTCTCCGTTCGCCCCGGCGTGCCAACACCTCCCTCCCTGGTCAACATCTTCAAAGAGATCCAGCAAGACCTCGGCATAACCCCGCCCGATCACGGCTGCCTGCAGTCCTGGGCAGAGCAGGGCGTGCTGCTGTTGAATGCAGTGCTTACCGTCGAGCAAAGCAATGCCGGGGCCCACCAGAACAAAGGCTGGGAAATCTTTACCGACAAAGTCATCGAGACCGTCAACCGGGAACGGGACGGTGTGGTGTTCCTGCTCTGGGGCAGTTACGCCAGGAAAAAAGGCCGACACATCGACCGCAACCGCCATCTGGTTCTGGAGGGCCCGCACCCATCGCCGCTGAGTGCTTATCGAGGTTTTTTCGGTTGTCGCCATTTCTCAAAAGCAAATCAGTGGCTGGAACAACAGGAAAGGGCGCCCGTGAGCTGGATGTTGCCGAGTCAGTCTGAACTGATCGAACGATACAAAAGGGTTGCCGGCGG
>NZ_JACUUB010000026.1 GCF_014859525.1 Marinobacter sp. | reverse complement strand
CCAGAGCCAGAGCCAGAGCCAGAGCCAGAGCCAGAGCCAGAGCCAGAACCAGAGCCGGAACCAGAGCCGGAACCAGAACCAGAGCTAATACCTGCCTTCATGCCGGAGCAGCCAGCGTATTTTGTATCGTTGGACGAGCTCAGATTGCGGGAGGGCTGGACCCTGCAGTTAGTCGCCGGTAATCGTGAAAGGACCGTGCTTAATGTGCTGGAGCGGGCACCGGAGGGTGCCCTGCTCAGCTACACTCTCGGTGAGCGCCAGGGGCAGCCCTGGTTTATGTTGGTGTATGGCCAGTACAC
Source organism: Marinobacter sp. (assembly GCF_014859525.1). Classification (GTDB taxonomy): domain Bacteria; phylum Pseudomonadota; class Gammaproteobacteria; order Pseudomonadales; family Oleiphilaceae; genus Marinobacter. The sequence goes on along the minus strand of NZ_JACUUB010000026.1, from coordinate 35,753 downwards.
CAGTTATGACGTTGCGCGCGAGGCGGCAGGGCGGTTGCCTGCTGCGCTTGGCGTGGGAGAGCCCTGGGTGCGGTCTTTTAAAAGCTACTAACCGCACTATTTTGGTGCGAAAAAGAGCTTGTGTGGCCCCGATGTAACGAAAAAAATTGTATACGTAGTTTCACGTGTGTAAAATCGCTTCCCCCTTTTTTTGGTGTCAGTGCATTTTTTGCACTTAATTGGTGCAAACTTGGCTGACGGTAAAGCATTCACACGCGAGAGAACGCTTATGACAACAGGCTTGTATCATCCCGATGAGTTCAGGGACAACTGTGGTTTTGGCCTGATTGCCCACATGAAGGGCGAGGCGAGCCATAGGTTGTTACAAACCGCTATCGAGTCACTGACGTGCATGACGCACCGGGGCGGCATCGCCGCCGATGGCAAAACCGGTGATGGTTGTGGCTTGCTTCTGCAGAGCCCCAAGGCCTTCCTCAATAAAGCTGCTGAGGCAGCGTTCGGCAAAAAACCTGGCGACTTATTTGCAGTTGGCCAGGTTTTTTTAGCTCAGGACGAAACCAAAGCCGCCGCCGGCCGCGCCGCTATCGAGAAACGCCTGGTTGAGCAAGGGCTGGAAATCATGGGCTGGCGGGATGTGCCGGTTGATGACAGTTGTCTGGGGCCCATGGCGCTGGACTGCCTGCCGCGTATTGAACAGGTCTTCGTGGAGCCCGCGGGCAAATCGGAAAAAGAATTCGCCATCGGCCTGTTTGTCGGTCGTCGTCATGCCGAACGTGACAGGGCCGAAGCAGAAGATTCCGAGTTCTACATCTGTAGTCTCTCGCACCGCACGCTGGCCTATAAGGGCCTGATGATGCCGGCCGACCTGGCCAATTTCTACAAAGACCTGGGCGATCCGGACCTGCAGACCGCGATCTGTGTATTCCATCAGCGTTTTTCGACCAACACCATGCCCAAGTGGCCGTTAGCGCAGCCGTTCCGGTTCCTGGCGCACAACGGTGAGATCAACACGGTGGATGGTAACCGCAACTGGGCCATTGCCCGGGCCGCCAAGTTCAGCTCGCCGGACCTGCCGGATCTGCAAACCCTTCAGCCGCTGGTCAACCTGACCGGGTCTGACTCCTCCAGCATGGATAATATGCTGGAGGTACTGCTGGCCGGTGGTGTCGATCTGTTCCGGGCGGTGCGGATGATGATCCCGCCTGCCTGGCAGAACGTGGACACCATGGACTCCCAACTGCGAGCGTTCTACGAATACAATTCCATGCACATGGAGCCCTGGGATGGTCCGGCTGGCCTGGTCATGTCGGATGGCCGCTACGCTTTGTGCATGCTCGATCGCAACGGTCTGCGCCCGGCGCGCTGGGTGGTGACCAAAGATGATTTCATCACGCTGGCATCGGAAGTGGGCACGCACGGCTACAAGCCGGAAGATGTGGTTGCGAAGGGTCGGGTTGGGCCCGGTCAGATGTTGGCGATTGATACCGACACCGGTGAAGTCTTGCATACCCGGGACATTGATCGGCGTTTGAAAACAGCCCAGCCCTATAAGCGGTGGCTGAAAGAGAACTCGCTGCGGGTTGAATCCACGCTCAATCAGGCTATGCCTGAATTCAAGCTGATGGAGCCTGACGAGCTGCTGGTTCACCAAAAGATGTTCAGCATTTCATTTGAAGAGCGGGACCAGGTGTTGCGCCCTCTGGCAGAAAGCGCCCAGGAGGCTGTGGGCTCCATGGGGGATGACACTCCAATGGCAGTGCTCTCCAGCAAGGTTCGGCATGTGTCGGATTATTTCCGCCAGAAATTTGCGCAAGTGACCAACCCGGCGATCGACCCGCTGCGTGAAACCATCGTGATGTCTCTGGAGACCTGTCTCGGTGTTGAGAAGAACGTCTTTGAGGAAACGCCTGCCCACGCAAACCGGATCATCCTGACCACCCCCGTGCTGTCGCCGACCAAGTTCCTGAAGCTCAGCAACAACGATCGCCCTGGCTTTGAAGTGGCCAAAATTGCCATGAGTTACCGCCCTGAAGAAGGTCTGGAACAGGCTGTTCGCCGGATGTGTGACGAGGCTGAGAAAGCTGTCCGGGATGGCAAGGTGCTGTTGATTCTCAGCGACAAGGATCTGGTCGAGGGCGAACTGCCAATCAACGCGATGATGGTGACGGGTGCCCTGCACCATCATTTGGTCGAAAAAGGTCTGCGGTGTGATTCCAACATTATCGTCGAAACTGGCTGGGCGCGAGACCCGCATCAGTTCGCCGTGCTGTTTGGCTTTGGCGCGACGGCGGTTTACCCGTACCTTGCCTATCAGGTTATGAATGATCTGATCCGCACGGGTGAACTGTTGATGGATCCCATTGAGGCCAAGAACAATTACCGCAAAGGTATCAACAAGGGCCTGTTGAAGATTCTGTCCAAGATGGGCATTTCTACTATCACGTCTTATCGCGGTGCACAGCTCTTCGAGGCAATCGGTCTGGCAGACAATGTGGTTGACCTCTGCTTTAAAGGCGTACCCAGCCGTATTCAGGGTGCCGATTTCTTTGACTTTCAGCAGGACCAGGAGCAATTGGCCTCGGTTGCCTGGAAACCACGCAAGCCATTATCACCAGGTGGCTTGCTCAAGTATGTCCATGGGCAGGAATATCATGCCTTCAATCCTGACGTGGTAGGTAAGCTGCAGGATGCCGTGATCAGCGGTAACTATGGCGTTTACATGGAATACGCCGGGCTGGTTAACGAGCGGCCTGTGGCGACCCTTCGGGATTTGTTGGTTTTCAAGAAGAACATTAAGCCGATTGATCTGGCCGAGGTAGAGCCGGTAGAAGCGATCTTTCCACGTTTTGACTCCGCAGGTATGTCTCTTGGTGCCTTGTCGCCAGAGGCCCACGAAGCATTGGCTGTCGCCATGAACACGCTGGGTGCGCGCTCAAACTCTGGTGAAGGTGGTGAGGACCCGGCTCGACACGGCACCAACCGCCGCTCCAAAATCAAGCAGGTTGCCTCGGGTCGCTTTGGCGTAACGGCGGAATATCTGCGCAGTGCCGATGTCATGCAAATCAAGGTGGCTCAGGGCGCCAAGCCAGGTGAAGGTGGCCAGCTGCCGGGAGGCAAGGTCAACGATCTGATCGCCCGGTTGCGCTACTCGGTGCCGGGGGTAACCCTGATTTCACCGCCGCCGCACCACGACATTTATTCCATTGAGGATCTGGCTCAGCTGATCTTCGACCTGAAGCAGGTAAACCCGGAAGCGCTGGTGTCGGTAAAACTGGTATCCGAGCCCGGTGTTGGAACCATTGCGGCTGGCGTGGCCAAGGCGTATGCCGATCTGATTACCGTGTCGGGCTACGATGGCGGTACAGCGGCCAGCCCGCTGACGTCTATCCGCTACGCGGGCTCTCCCTGGGAGCTTGGCTTGACAGAAACCCAGCAGGCGCTGCGCGCCAACGATCTGCGCGGCAAAATCCGCCTGCAGACAGACGGCGGTATTAAAACCGGTCTGGATGTGGTCAAGGGTGCCATTCTGGGTGCCGAAAGCTTCGGCTTCGGTACCACACCGATGGTGGCTCTGGGCTGTAAATACCTGCGGATCTGTCACCTGAACAACTGTGCGACCGGTGTTGCGACCCAGAACGACTACCTGCGGGAGGAGCACTTCAAAGGTACGGTTGAAATGGCCATGAACTTCTTCCGCTTTGTGGCAGAAGAAACCCGTGAGTGGATGGCTAAGCTGGGCGTGCGCACTCTCGAAGAACTGGTGGGGCGTGTTGACCTTCTCGAGCGCTTGCCGGGTAACACGGAGCGCCAGAAGAAGCTCGACTTGTCGCGCCTGCTGCAGAACGATCACATCCCGGCAGATAAACCCCAGACCTGCCGGGTTGAGCGAAACCAGCCGTTTGATGAAGGCAAGCTGGCAGAGCAGATGGTGAAAGACACTCTGGCCGCTATCACCGAGAAGTCCGGCGGTGCCTGGAGTTACAAGGTAACCAACTGCGACCGCTCAATCGGTGCGCGCCTGTCCGGTGAAATCGCCGCGTTGCACGGCAATCAGGGCATGGCCGATGCGCCAATCACTCTGGATCTGACGGGTACCGCGGGGCAGAGTTTTGGTGTCTGGAACGTTGGTGGTCTGAACCTGATTCTGGAAGGCGACGCCAATGACTACGTGGGCAAAGGCATGACCGGCGGCAAGCTGGTCATCAAACCGCCCCGCTGCAGCGAATTCAAGACCCAGGAAACCTCGATTGTGGGCAACACCTGCTTGTACGGCGCAACTGGTGGCAAAATGTTTGCGGCTGGTACTGCCGGCGAGCGTTTTGCCGTCCGCAACTCTGGCGCTCACGCAGTTGTTGAAGGCGCAGGCGATCACTGCTGTGAGTATATGACGGGTGGCCTGGTGACGGTTCTTGGCGCGACTGGCTCAAACTTCGGTGCCGGCATGACCGGTGGTTTTGCCTACGTGCTTGACCTGGACAACACCTTCGTGGACAAGTACAACCATGAGTTGGTTGAGATCCAGCGTATTTCACGGGAAGACATGGAAGCCTACCGAAACCACCTGCGCGGTGTGATCCGGGAGCATATTTCCGAAACCGGAAGCGCCTGGGCAGAGCACCTTCTTGAAGATTTCGACGACTACATTGGCCGGTTCTGGCTGGTCAAGCCTAAGGCCGCAAATCTGCGCAGCCTGCTGGCAAGTACCCGCGCCCGCCCGGAATAAGGTTCCGGTAGAGAGTGATTGATGGGCTGTACCCGGTGGGTGCAGCCCCCGTCGACATCGAGCTGATGAGAGTAGCAATATGAAAGAACGTCTCAACAATGACTTTCAGTTTGTGGAAGTCGGGCGGGTTGATCCCAAGAAAGTGCCTGCCAAGAAGCGTAAAAAAGAGTTCGGGGAAATTTACCACCCGTTCACAGAAACCCACGCAGCATCCCAGTCCCATCGCTGCCTGGAGTGCGGCAATCCCTATTGTGAGTGGAAGTGCCCGGTGCACAATTACATTCCGAACTGGCTCAAGCTGGTGTCGGAAGGCAACATCATGAAGGCGGTTGAGCTATGCCATCAGACGAACTCTCTGCCCGAGGTTTGTGGTCGAGTGTGCCCCCAGGACCGGTTGTGTGAAGGTGCCTGTACCCTGAATGATGGCTATGGCGCGGTCACCATTGGTTCGGTTGAAAAGTACATCACCGACACCGCCTTTGCGTTGGGCTGGAAGCCCGATATGTCCAACGTCAAATGGACCGACAAGAAAGTGGCTGTGATTGGTGCCGGCCCGGCCGGCCTCGGCTGTGCCGACGTGCTGGTGCGTAACGGCGTTAAGCCGGTGGTCTTCGATATCTACCCTGAAATCGGCGGCCTGCTGACCTTCGGTATCCCGGAGTTCAAACTGGAAAAGTCCGTGATGTCTCGTCGCCGCAAGGTGTTCGAGGAGATGGGCGTTGAGTTCCGGCTGAACACCGAAGTGGGCAGAGACGTTCCGCTCAAGAGCATTCTTGAAGAATTTGATGCGGTATTCATGGGTATGGGTACCTACACCTACATGAAGGGTGGCTTCCCGGGTGAAGATCTGCCAGGGGTTTATGACGCTCTGCCATTCCTGATTTCTAACGTGAACCGTCGCCTCGGTTTTGAGAAGAAAGCGGCGGACTTCATTGATATGAAAGACAAGCGGGTGGTGGTTCTGGGCGGCGGCGATACCGCGATGGACTGTAACCGCACGTCGATTCGCCAACAGGCAGAGAGCGTGATTTGTGCCTACCGCCGGGACGAGGCGAACATGCCAGGTTCGCGGCGCGAAGTATCCAACGCCAAAGAAGAAGGTGTGAAGTTTCTGTTCAACCGCCAGCCGATCGCGATCATCGGCGAAGACCGGGTAGAGGGCGTCAAGGTTGTCTCCACCCAGCTGGGTGAGCCGGATGAAAACGGACGCCGCCGCCCGGAGGTGGTCGCAGGCAGCGAAGAAGTGATTCCTGCCGATGCCGTTCTGGTGGCTTTCGGCTTCCGCCCGAGCCCGGCTGATTGGTTTAATGAGGTCGAGGTAAATACTGACGACTCTGGCCGGGTGACTGCCCCGGAACAAACCGAGTTTCCGTTCCAGACCAGCAATCCCAAGATCTTTGCCGGTGGTGATATGGTGCGCGGTTCTGATCTGGTGGTAACGGCCATCTGGGAAGGCCGCCAGGCCGCCGAGGGTATTCTGGACTACCTGGACGTATAAACCTGAGTTGATCAGGGTCAGAAGGGCGGCTTGCCAAGAGTAAGCTGCCCTTTTTTATTCGTACAAACGGGGTATCATTGCACCCCATTGTCTCTGACCATTTACCGACGAGAACGGGAACCCTTATGACTGAGTTGAAAAATGACCGCTTCCTGCGCGCCCTGATGCGCCAGCCTGTGGACCGCACCCCGGTATGGATGATGCGCCAGGCCGGTCGCTATCTGCCGGAGTACCGTGCTACCCGGGCCAAGGCCGGTGATTTTCTCAGTCTGTGCAAGAACACCCCGCTCGCCTGTGAGGTTACCCTGCAGCCCCTGGAGCGCTATCCTCTGGACGCGGCCATTCTGTTTTCTGACATCCTGACCATTCCCGATGCGTTGGGTCTGGGCCTGTATTTCGAAACCGGCGAAGGCCCGAAATTCCGTAAGGTGATCCGTTCCGAGGCAGACGTGGACGCTTTGCCGAAAATGAACGCCGAGTCGGATCTGGACTACGTGATGAACGCGGTATCCACCATCCGCCGCGAACTGAACGGCCGGGTGCCGCTGATTGGCTTCTCCGGCAGCCCTTGGACTCTGGCCACGTACATGATCGAGGGGGGCTCTTCAAAGACGTTCTCGGAAGCCAAGAAGCTGATGTACGGCCAGCCCGAGGTGATGCACCGGTTGCTGGATCACCTGGCGGATGCGGTCATCGATTATTTGAACGGCCAGATCAAGGCCGGTGCCCAGGCGGTGCAGATTTTTGATACCTGGGGCGGCGTGTTGACCGGCTGGGCCTATGAGGAATTTTCCTTGCGCTACATGAAGAAGATTGTGGCGGGACTGATTCGTGAAGCCGAAGGCCGGCGGGTGCCTGTGGTGCTGTTCACCAAGAATGGCGGTCAGTGGCTGGAGTCGATTGCAGACTCTGGTTGCGATGCCGTAGGTCTGGACTGGACCACGGATATCGGCAATGCCCGTGCCCGTGTGGGCGACAGGGTAGCGTTGCAGGGCAACATGGACCCGGCGATGCTGTATGCGCCGAAGGCCCGGATTCGTGAGGAAGTGGCGGACATTCTGAAGCGCTACGGCTCTGGCTCAGGGCATATTTTTAACCTTGGGCATGGGATCACGCCGGATGTGGACCCGGAGCATGCGGGGGCCTTCATCGAGGCGGTTGTTGAGCTTAGCGGGCAGTATCACCAATAGGTTCGAGTTTGTGCTTTGTTTACTCCTAGCCTGCGGGCTTTGGAGTAGGCAGGGTGGCGATAGGGCCTCCAAAAAAACGCTACGAGCTCATCCCTGAGCGCTTCGCTCCGGCCATCCATGGCCTCCGAGATTTTTTGGAGGCCCTATCGCCACCCTGCAGCCCAACGTTTCGGGAATATCTTAAGCCCTCGGGAGCGAAGCTCTCGTTAACCACTCCTCGCTGTACTCCCTTTTATGTCCGGTCTATAGTCATAGAGAGTAATGACCGTCGAGCCGGAGCTGCCCCTTGTCTACCAAAACATCCGAAAAACGCCGTTTCCACCGAATCAATTTTGACGCACCTTGTGAGCTGCACTGTCAGGATCAAGTGTGGTCGACGGAGGTGTTGGATATTTCTCTGAAAGGCGTTCTGGTTCAGCGACCGGACGGCTGGGCTGTTCCGTTAAACAAGCCTTGCGAGCTGGTGGTGCACCTGAACGAGCGTGAAGCTGCGATTGTTATGGCCGTGGAGCTAAAGCATGTCGAGGATCAGCGGCTGGGGTTTCGGTGTCAGTACATTGATCTTGAGAGTGCCACGCATCTGAAGCGCTTAGTGGAGTTGAACTTAGGCGATCAGGCTTTGTTGGAGCGAGAATTTGCCCATTTGATCGATTGAGTTTGTGGCGGACAACTCCAAAGGCTGGGTGGCTATTGCTGGGACTTCCTTCCAAAAATCTCGGAGGCCATGGATGGCCGGAGCGAAGCGCACATGGATGTGCTCGTAGCGTTTTTTGGAAGGAAGTCCCAGCAATAGCCATATGCACCGCAGCGAGCAAGCTAGAGAGGAAAAGAGAGAAACCCTAAAGCTCCTCCAAAGCCGAAAGTGCATCCGAAAGTTTGGTCACCGGAATCACCTTCATGCCCTCCACCGGTTTGCGGGGGGCGTTGGCTTTGGGTACCAGGGCTCGGGTGAAGCCGTGTTTGGAGGCTTCGTAAATGCGCTCCTGGCCGCTGGGTACGGGGCGGATTTCGCCGGACAGGCCGACTTCTCCGAAAATCACCAGGTCCTGGGGCAGGGCGCGGTTGCGGAATGAGGAGACGACCGCGGCCAGCAGCGCCAGGTCGGCGCTGGTCTCATTGACTTTGACGCCGCCCACCACGTTCACAAACACATCCTGATCGGCCACGTGCATACCACCGTGGCGATGCAGAACCGCCAGCAGCATGGCCAGGCGATTCTGGTCCAGACCGACGGCGACCCGTCTGGGGTAGCTGCCCTGGGCCATGTCCACCAAGGCCTGGATTTCCACCAGCATCGGCCGTGTGCCTTCCCATACCACCATCACCACGCTGCCGGGCGCGGCTTCTTCGCCGCGGTTCAGGAAGATCGCGCTGGGGTTTTTCACTTCCTTCAAACCCTGCTCCAGCATCGCGAACACGCCCAGCTCGTTGACCGCACCAAAGCGGTTCTTGATGCCGCGCAAGGTGCGATAACGGCTGTCGCTGGAGCCTTCGAGCAGGATTGAGCAGTCAATCATGTGCTCAAGAACCTTCGGGCCGGCCAGGCTGCCGTCTTTGGTAACGTGGCCGACCAGAAACAGAATGGTGCCGGTCTGTTTGGCAAAGCGGGTCAGGTAGGCCGCGCTTTCGCGGACTTGCGACACGGAACCCGGTGCGGATTCGATCTCGGCCACGTGCATTACCTGGATACTGTCCACCACCAGAATCCGGGGTTTCTCGGCTTCGGCCACCTGCATCACCCGTTCCACGCTGGTTTCCGAGAGCATTTTCAGGTCTTTAGTGGGCAAGCCCAGGCGCTTGGCGCGCATCGCCACCTGTTGCAGGGATTCCTCACCGGTGACGTACAGGGCAGGGTGTCGGGCCGCCAGTTGGCACACGGCCTGGAGCAGCAAGGTACTCTTGCCGGCGCCCGGATGGCCACCCATCAACACCGCCGAGCCTTCGATCAAACCGCCACCCAGTACCCGGTCGAACTCCTGCATGCCAGTGCTGATGCGGGTCTGTTCGGCCAGGCTGACTTCGTCCAGACTTTTGACTTCCGAGAGACTGCCGGCGTAGCCCTCAAAACGGATGCCGCGCACGCCCTTGGTGCTGTTGCCGCCGGAGACGCCACGCACTTCGCTGATGGTGTTCCAGGCCTGGCAGGCCGTGCACTGGCCCTGCCATTTGGAATAATCCGCACCGCATTCGGTGCAGACGAAGGCGGTTTTGGCTTTTGCCATTACGCCAGCTTCTTGTATTTCATGCGCTTGGGCTGCATGGCAGATTCCCCTTTGCGCTTCTTGAAGTCGGCGTCGTAGTCGGTGAAGTTGCCTTCAAAGTACACCACCTCGCCATCGTCCTCGAACGCCAGAATGTGGCTGGCGACACGGTCGAGGAACCAGCGATCGTGCGAGATCACCAGAGCGGAGCCAGGGAAGTTCAGGATGGCTTCTTCCAGGGCGCGCAGGGTTTCTACGTCCAGATCGTTGGTGGGTTCGTCCAGCAGCAACACGTTGCCGCCCTGTTTCAGCAGCTTGGCCAGGTGCAGACGGTTACGCTCACCACCTGACAGGTCACCCACCCGTTTTTGCTGGTCGGTGCCCTTGAAGTTAAAGCGGCCGACGTAAGCTCGGGACGGGGTTTCGTAGTTGCCCACCTTGATGATGTCGTTGCCGTCGGACAGCTCTTCCCACACGGTCTTGCTGCCGTCCAGATCGCGCATCTGATCGACGTAGGCCAATTCCACCGTTTCACCCACAGTGATGGTGCCGCTGTTTGGCTGGTCCATGCCGGCGATCATCTTGAACAGCGTGGATTTGCCGGCACCGTTACCACCGATGATGCCCACGATGGCGCCGGGCGGGACACTGAAGGAGACGTTTTCGTACAGCAGGCGGTCATCGAAGGCCTTGCTGATGCCGTCCACTTCGATCACCTTGCCGCCCAGTCGTGGCCCGGGTGGGATATACAGCTCGTTGGTTTCGTTCCGCTTCTGGAATTCCTGAGAGCTCATTTCCTCGAAGCGGGACAGCCGGGCCTTGCTCTTGGACTGGCGGCCCTTGGCGTTGGAGCGCACCCACTCAAGTTCCTGTTTGATGGCTTTCTGGTGAGAGGCCTCTTGCTTGGATTCCATCTCCAGACGTTTTTCTTTGTTCTCCAGCCACTGGCTGTAGTTGCCTTCAAACGGAATGCCGTGGCCACGGTCCAGTTCGAGAATCCAGCCGGCGACGTTGTCGAGGAAGTAGCGATCGTGGGTGATGGCGACCACGGTGCCGTCGTAATCGTGCAGGAAGCGTTCCAGCCAGGCCACAGATTCAGCGTCCAGGTGGTTGGTGGGCTCGTCCAGCAGCAGCATGTCGGGGCCGGACAGCAGCAGGCGGCACAACGCCACCCGGCGGCGCTCGCCGCCGGACAGTACTTTGACTTTCTGCTCCCATGGCGGAAGGCGCAGGGCGTCTGCCGCGATTTCCATCTTGCGCTCAATGTCGTGGCCGTCTGTGGCCTGGATAATGGCCTCCAGTTCACCCTGTTTCTTGGCCAGGGCATCGAAATCGGCATCCGGTTCGGCGTAAGCGGCGTACACCTGGTCAAGTTCAGCCAGCGCGTTGTGGACGTGGGCAACGGACTCGTCCACGATTTCCTTGACGGTTTTTTCCTCGTCCAGTTCCGGTTCCTGGGGCAGGTAGCCAACGTTGATCCCGGGCTGTGGACGGGCTTCGCCGATGTAATCCTGGTCTACACCCGCCATAATGCGGAGCAGGGTGGATTTACCGGACCCGTTCAGGCCCAGAACGCCGATTTTGGCGCCGGGGAAGAAGCTCAGGGAAATGTCTTTCAGGATCTCCCGCTTGGGTGGTACTACCTTGCCCACGCGGTTCATGGTGTAAACGTATTGGGCCATGTTGGCTTAAACCTCGTTGAGAACAGGTTTGTGAATTCTGACGCGGGTGGCGCGGGCAGCGGGGCAGGCCTTCAGGGATACGCTGTGAATACGTCCATGTACGCTCGTCAAAATCATCCCTGATTTTGACGATCCCTGAAGGCCTGCCCCGCCGCCCTCGATCTGACTGCGTACTTTTGATCCGGTAAGGTATCTAAACCGGTCAGGGATAGCAATTGAGCGAAATTTCGCACGGCCGGGGTGTCGGTATGTGCGGACGCATAAAGGATGATTTTTAACCCGCTTTCGCGATAGAATAGCGGCCCAAATTTTCAGGGGTTCTGGCATGCACAGCGCGTGGCCGGGCCAGCCATTCAGACAGGGGCAGCACACTGATGTTTAATCGTGATATGAAAATCGCCGGTTTCGATGACGAACTGTGGAACGCCATGCAGGCGGAAGAGACGCGCCAGGAAGCGCACATCGAGCTGATCGCGTCCGAGAACTACACCAGCCCCCGGGTGATGGAAGCCCAGGGTAGCGTGCTGACTAACAAATACGCCGAAGGCTATCCCGGCAAGCGCTACTACGGTGGCTGCGAATTTGTCGACATTGCCGAGCAACTGGCCATTGACCGCGCCAAAGAGCTGTTTGGTGCGGCTTACGCCAACGTGCAGCCGCACTCCGGCTCTCAGGCCAACTCCGCCGTGTTCATGGCGCTGCTGAAGCCCGGCGATACCGTGCTGGGCATGAGCCTGGCTCACGGTGGCCACCTGACCCACGGTGCCAGCGTCAACTTCTCCGGCAAGATTTACCATGCCGTGCAGTACGGCCTGAACCCGGAAACCGGCCTGATTGATTATGACGAAATCGAAGCCCTGGCGGTTGAACACAAGCCCAAGATGATCATTGCCGGCTTCTCTGCCTACTCGCAGGAGCTGGATTTCGCCCGTTTCCGCGCCATTGCTGACAAGGTCGGCGCTTACCTGTTTGTCGACATGGCGCACGTGGCCGGTCTGGTAGCCGCGGGCGTTTACCCGGATCCCGTGCCGCACGCGCACGTGGTGGCCACCACCACCCACAAGACCCTGCGCGGTCCCCGTGGCGGCCTGATTCTGGCCTGCAATGACGAAGACCTGCACAAGAAACTGAACTCGGCGGTATTTCCCGGTGGCCAGGGTGGCCCGCTGATGCACGTGATTGCCGCCAAGGCGATCTGCTTCAAAGAAGCGATGAGCGACGAGTTCAAGGCTTATCAGAAGCAAGTGGTGAAGAACGCCGCGGCCATGGCTGACGTGTTTATCGAGCGCGGTTTTGACGTGGTCTCCGGCGGCACCAAGAACCACCTGTTCCTGGTCAGCCTGATCAAGCAGGATATCACCGGTAAAGACGCCGATGCGGCTCTGGGCAAGGCCCACATCACCGTGAACAAGAACGCGGTTCCAAACGATCCACGCTCACCGTTCGTCACCTCCGGCTTGCGCATCGGCACCCCGGCGGTGACCACGCGTGGATTTGGAGAGGCTGAGTGTCGCGATCTGGCGGGTTGGATGTGTGACATTCTCGACAACCTTGAAGACGAAGCCGTCATCAGCCGCGTACGTGAGCAGGTCGAGGCGGTGTGCAACCGCTTTCCGGTCTACGGCTGAGCCGGGCACGTCTGAGCCTGCCCGGGCGCTCTGAAAGGAGCGCCCGGGTTCTTTCTTTCCGGAGCATCTGAACTATGCATTGTCCTTTCTGTGGTGAAGCGGATACCAAAGTGATTGATTCACGCCTGGTGGCCGAGGGTGACCAGGTTCGTCGCCGCAGGGAGTGCCTGTCTTGCCGTGAGCGCTTTACAACGTTCGAGACGGCCGAGCTGGTGATGCCCCGAGTGGTCAAACAGGATGGCACCCGTCAGCCGTTTGATGAGGAGAAGCTTCGGGCTGGCCTTATGAAGGCTCTGGAAAAACGGCCAGTAAGCATCGAGGCGATCGATGCGGCACTCAACCGGATTCGATACCGACTGCGGGCCACAGGTGAGCGGGAAGTCAAATCGATGCAGTTGGGCGAGGAGGTCATGACTGAGCTGCGTCAGTTAGACGAAGTGGCCTACGTACGTTTTGCCTCTGTTTACCGCAGCTTCCAGGATATTAACGAGTTCAAGGAAGAGATTGAAAAGTTGTCTCAGGGTAACAGCGACATGGCGGTTGATGTGGCCCGAGCCCTGGCCGACACCCAGTCGGATAAAGGCAAGGCATGATTTCAGACCGTGACTGGGCAATGATGGCGCGGGCTGTGCAACTGGCCTGGCGCGGTCGTTACTCCACTCATCCTAACCCGCGTGTCGGTTGCGTTATTGCAAAAGGCAATCGCATCGTGGGCGAAGGCTGGCATGAGCGCGCCGGTGAGGCCCACGCAGAAGTGCGGGCATTGAGTGAGGCGGGCCAGCAGGCCCGGGGCGCTACAGCATACGTTACTCTGGAACCGTGCAGTCACTACGGGCGGACGCCACCGTGTGCGAGAGCGTTGATTGATGCCGGTGTGGCCCAGGTATTTGCTGCGACCAAGGATCCCAACCCGTCGGTCTCTGGCCGGGGGCTGGATATGCTTCGGGAAGCGGGTATCAAAGTAACTGAAGGGCTGATGGCTGAGGAGTCTGCCCGCCTGAACCCGGGTTTTATGAAGCGCATGACGACCGGGCGGCCTTGGGTCCGGCTGAAAATGGCCGCGAGCCTCGATGGGCGCACGGCCATGGCTTCCGGCGAGAGTCAATGGATTACCGGCCCGGAAGCGCGGCGCGATGTGCAAAGGCTGCGCGCCATCAGTGATGCTATCCTGACGGGTGTGGGTACGGTGCTGGCGGACGATCCATCTTTGACCGTGCGTCGGGATGAGATGGGCGACATTGGCGAGGCTACAGACCCTTCGCGTCAGCCTTTGCGGGTGATCGCCGATCGGGATGCCCGCACACCGCCGACAGCCCGAATTCTTCAGGGCGGCAATGTGCAGGTGTTTTGCGCGAGCTCGGCCTTGCCGTCAGCACCTGCCCAGGATCTTGCGGCACTGGGTGTCAGCTTGACCGGCGTTGCCTGGAAAGATAACGGTGTGGATGTTTCAGAATTGCTCGATGCCCTCGGAGAGTTGGGTATCAATGAGTTGCTGGTGGAGGCAGGGCCAACATTGGCCGGAACTTTTATTCGTGAGCACCTGGTGGATGAGCTCTGGCTCTATCAGGCTCCCGTATTTCTTGGCAGTACCGGCAGGCCGACGGCCCACCTTCCGCTTGAAACCATGGCGGATAAAGTGCAATGGAGCGTGCTCGATCGGCGTCAGGTAGGCGAGGATCAACGCCTGATCCTTGGCCGCTGTTAATCACTCAATACATTCCCCTTGACCACTGGAAAGGTTGGCAAGGGTGACAGGATGCAGAATCGTATGGCACTGAACAGCATTGAAGACATTATCGAAGACATTCGTCAGGGCAAGATGGTTATTCTGATGGATGACGAAGATCGCGAGAATGAAGGGGATCTGGTGATGGCGGCGGAGTACTGCACGCCAGAGGCCATCAATTTTATGGCCCGTTTCGGTCGCGGCCTGATCTGTATGCCGATGACCCGTGACCGCTGCGAGCAGCTTGGGTTGCCATTGATGGTGCATCAGAATGCCTCTGGCTTTGGCACCAAGTTCACGCTTTCGATCGAGGCCCGTGAAGGCGTTACTACCGGCATTTCGGCGGCTGACCGCTCGCGTACAGTACAGGCGGCTGTTGCCCGGAACGCCACGGCGTCTGACCTGGTTCAGCCTGGTCACATTTTCCCGTTGATGTCTGACCCCGGCGGTGTGTTAAGCCGCGCTGGCCACACTGAGGCGTCCTGTGATCTGGCTGCACTGGCGGGTTGTGAGCCTGCCGGCGTGATCTGTGAGATCATGAATGACGACGGTTCCATGGCGCGTCGCGAGGATCTGGAAAAGTTTGCCGAAGAGCATGGCCTGAAAATCGGCACCATTGCCGACTTGATCCATTATCGCACCATGAACGAGCGCACCGTCGACTGTGTTGAAGAGCATGAGTTGGATACCGAATACGGTGTGTTTAGGCTGCACACCTACCGCGATAACATTCAGGGCGCGACCCACCTGGCCATGGTGATGGGCGATATCACGCCGGATGAGCCGGTTTTTGTGCGTGTGCACATCACCGATACGCTGCGGGATCTGTTGGGCGCTCGCCGCAAGGATTCACGCAGCTGGCCCTTGCACCATGCCCTGGAGAAAGTTGCCGAGGAAGGCTGCGGGGTGGTGGTGCTGCTGAACAGTGCGGAAGACAGCTACAACCTGGAAGAGCGGATTCAGGAATTTTACGACCAGGGGCCGACTTCGGCCGGCAAAGGCAGTTCCGGCGTGTACTTTACCGTGGGCACCGGCTCCCAGATCCTGAAAGATTTAGGCGTGGGTAAAATGCGCTTGCTGAGCCCGCCGATGAAATTCTCCGCCATCTCCGGATTTAATCTGGAAGTGGTGGAATACGTGCCTTATAACCCCAAATGATTAGCCTGGTTGCAGCCAAAGCTACTGCAACCCGTGAAGGAGCCCCAGATGGCCGATATCAAAGTAATTGAAGGTGATTTTACCCAGTGCGGTGGACGCTACGCGCTGGTTGTTGGCCGCTTTAACGGCTTTGTGGTTGAAAGCCTGGTGGACGGTGCCGTTGACACCCTGCTTCGCCATGGCATCTCAGCAGATGACATTACCATTGTCCGGGTGCCCGGCGCCTATGAAATGCCGCTGGCGGTCAAGCGTGTTGCTGAAACCACGGAGTACGATGCCATCATCGCTCTGGGCGCCGTGATTCGTGGTGGTACCCCGCACTTCGAATACGTCGCCGGTGAAGCCGCCAGTGGCCTGGGTGCGGTGAGCCTGGATTCTGACGTACCTGTGGCGTTTGGTGTGCTGACCGTGGATTCTATCGAGCAGGCCATCGAGCGCTCCGGCACCAAAGCCGGCAATAAAGGCGCCGAAGCGGCCATCACTGCCCTGGAAATGGTCAGCCTGTTCAAAAAGTTGGGTGAGTAATGAACGAAGCGGGTGATACCTTCCCCCAGTCGGGGAATACCAGCAAGCCAAAGGCCGGTGATCGTCGCCGCGCCAGAGGCCTTGCAATGCAGGGGCTGTACCAGCGGCACTTCAGCAAGTCGCCGATTTCGGATATTGAAGCCGAGTTCATGGTCGATAACGACATGAGCAAGGTTGATGTGATGTATTTCCGCGATGTTTTAAGGGGTGTGCACCGGGAACAGGCCGAGCTGGATAAACTGATCGAGCCCTACCTTGATCGGCCCCTGAAAGAAGTGGACCCGGTTGAGCTGGCCATTGTGCGCCTGGGTGCCTACGAGCTGAGACACCGCCTTGATGTGCCCTATAAGGTGGTGATCAACGAAGGCATCGAAATGGCCAAACGGTTCGGTGGCACCGAAGGCCACAAGTTTGTAAACAGTGTGCTGGACAAGCTAAGTCGTCGGCTGCGGCTGGCTGAGACCCGCCCGCGCTGATTCATGGGTGAATTCGAGCTGATCCGGCAGTATTTCCAGCCCCTGGCCGCCAAGGCCAGAACCGGTCAGCTTGTGCTCGGCCCCGGCGACGACTGCGCTATACAGCGTGTTCCGCCGGGTAGGGATCTTGTCTTCTCTGTGGATACCCTGGTTGAAGGTGTTCACTTTCCTTTGGATTACTCTTCTTCTCATCTTGGTTGGCGTGCGCTGGCGGTGGCGACTAGCGATCTGGCCGCCATGGGGGCGGAGCCTGTCTGCTTCACCCTGGCGCTGACCTTGCCGGCAGCGGATCCGCTCTGGCTATCCGGGTTTGCTGAAGGGTTGGCCAGAGCCAGTGAGGCATTTGACATCGCGCTTGCAGGAGGCGATACCACCCGAGGGCCACTGACCATCAGTCTCCAGGTGCACGGTACGGTAGCTACGGACAGGGCGATTCGCCGCTCCGGTGCTCGACCCGGCGATTTGATCTGTGTGTCTGGCCCGCTCGGCAGTGCCGGAGCGGCGCTCGACTATCTGGAGGATCCAGAGCCAGATAGTGTGCGCCAGGCGGTGTTGAGGCGTTATCATTTTCCTGAGCCGAGGCTGGCATTGGGGCAGTTATTGGCAGGTAAGGCCTCTGCGGCCATAGATATATCCGATGGTCTGCTGGCCGATCTTCAGCATATTCTGGATGCCTCGGCCGTGGGTGCCGATCTCGACGCTGGTACCATACCGATGATGCCCGAGTTACAGCAATTGCAGGGTGGCCAGGCGTTGAGCCTGGCGTTGACGGCCGGAGATGACTACGAGCTGTGTGTGGCGATAGCGCCCGATGTCTTGGCAGAGCTGGCGCCAGAGGCTCGGGCGGCGCTGACGGTTATAGGTCGGATTCGGAAAGCACCAGGCGTGCACCTGGCCGGGGCGAACCTGGCTGAGGTGCGCCCCGGGTTTGATCATTTTGGGAGAGTGGTTTGAACGATAACAACGTAACCCCTGAGCCAAAGGACCCCAAGGCGCCATTGCCGCCGGGGTTTCTTCGCAACCCGGTGCATTTCCTGGCCTTTGGTTTTGGTAGTGGCGCGATGCCAAAGGCGCCGGGCACCTGGGGCAGTGTGGCGGCTATTCCGGTGTGGTACACCTTTGCGTGGCTGCCCCCGGTGGCGTACTGGCTGGTTGTGCTGGCAGCGTTTCTGGTGGGTATCTGGCTGTGTGGAAAAACCGCAAACGACCTGAACGTTCATGATCACGGAGGGATTGTCTGGGATGAGTTCGTCGGTATGTGGATTGCGCTGGGTTTGTTCCCGGGTCAAATCATTGGCGTGCTGCTGGCGTTTGCACTGTTCCGGCTGTTTGATGTGGTCAAGCCCTGGCCGATCAGCTGGCTGGATGCCCGAATGCCCGGAGGGCTGGGCATCATGGTGGATGACGTTGTGGCGGGGATCATGGCCCTGGCCTGCCTCTGGGCCATCAATGTGTGGGTGGTGCCAATCATTTGAGGGGCAACACCCACTCGGTTAAGTTGCCGAGGCCGCCTGGGCCGCCGCTGTCAGTGAATCTGCTGTTCCTCCGGTAGCAGCTGTACAACATGCAGAAAGCGTTTAAGGCCAATTTCTGCCCGCTCGCGGGAGGCAAAGGGCCCGCTGTCAAAGCCTTCCCGGGTGGTGAAATACCATTTGCTGCCAACGCAGAAAAAACGACTGCTGCGAAAGGGAGCCGGGCCTTGTTCTCCGGTTCTGCGGTTAGTTTCCATGCTAGAACTCCTGTGCCCGCTTATTTTTTTCTTCTCGGGCGACGGATAATGTTTGCCGACCTGATTAAAATTAATCCAATTGCAGCCGAATTCAACATTTATTTACATTCTTTACGCATTGCTTGCCCCGCCTTGTTTGCGCAGTCAGAATGCTAGCAGTTCAAATACAGTGCTATAGGCCGCCTGGCCCCTTCAAGGAAAAGGAGTTGAAATGAGTATTCGTTACGTTTCGAGGGTTTTCACGTTGCTCGCCCTGACCTTGAGTTTTGCGGTGGCCGGATGTGCGTCATCGCTCACTCGCATTGACACTTGGCAAGGAAATCCAGCCGGTGCAGACACCCCGGCAGTGCTTAAGGCTCCGGGTCAGATTAACGTGACGACAGTCAATGGCCGAAGCGTGACCAATTTTCTGGTGAGCGACCTGGCCCTGGATTATGGCTTGTTGCCGGGTGAAAACGAGTTGGTGTTCACCTATAAGACGATATGGGCCCGTACCGGGGTTGTTCGCGATGGCGAATCCAAAGTTCACACTGTCGAAAGTGAGCGTCAGCGAGTGCGTTTTGATGCGCAGCCGGGGATGGTCTATCGGTTTGAATTTGACAAGCCCTCATCCCGACAGCAAGCCGAGGCAATGATGGAGGACTTCTCCGCGGCCATCGTTACTGAGGAGGGTGGCGTGGTTGCACGGTCTGTCTTGTGGGATGGCACCGTGGTAGATGCGCCGCGCACGGCACTGTCGTCATCGGCTGAAGGTTATGAGTCTGAAGCCGAGGACACTGCTCTGGATCGTCTGAAGTCCCTGTGGGGCGAAGCATCGGAAGAAGAAAAACGAACGTTCCTGCGCTGGGCATTCGAGTAATAACAGCGTTTGGCCGGGCAACGCTTGGCCAAACCCTCAGCGCCGGAGCTTTCCGATGCTGCCTTTCAATGTGTTCTCCAGAAACGTCAGTACCTCATCTGTCAGATTTTGAGAGCCATGTTCGTGTGGCTCCATTCCCTGATCGGGCCCCAGGTGCGATGTGCATTCTTCTATACTCTTCAGGCTCTCTTGCACCAGTCCCTCCAGGGATTCCCCTTCAGGCACAACATCTGGACATAAGGTGAAGTTCAGCGTTAGCTGGCCTTGATAGCTAACCGCTACGATCACCAGTCCCAGGCTGTCAAATAGGGGGGCTGTATTGTATTGGCAAGCCAGTCGGGCACCTTGTAGAAACAATGGCACCTGGGGACCGGGCACGTTGGTAATCGGCAGATTGAACAGCGGATGGTAGCGTTGAGCAACCTGAAACTCGGAATACAGTCGGGCAGAGAGTGCCAGCAGAGTCGAGGGTAACAGTTCGGTTAGCCGGTCTGCAGCAATGGCTTCCCGGTAGGGTTCTGACTCGACGGCGTTGCGGTGAATTCGCCGAATACGGGCTGCCGGGTTGGATTCGCAGGTAGCGAGGTCCAACAACATGGCAGACATCTGGTTGCCGGTTGCCCGGCGCAGGCTGCTGGAGCGCACAGAGATCGGGGTCATGGCGACCAGAGATTTGTTGGTGTCGCTGCCCTGCTGGTGCAGGTAGCGCCTTAAGGTTTCGGCGCACAGGCCAAGTACAACGTCGTTGAGCGTGACATCGCCCAGGCTTGCCTTGATGGCTTTCAGCCTTGAAAGCTGGATGCTGGCAGAGACAATGCGCCGGTTGGCGGTGATCTGCCGATTAAAAGGGCTGTGTGGTGCGGTAAAGAATGGCAGCGGTAAAGGCAGCTTCCGGAGCTGCTTTTTAACCAGGCCCTTGGCCGTGGCTTCTGCTGCGCTGTATGCAAGGGAGGCAACCTGCATGGGTGTCTTCAGTATGTTGGCTCCGGCCTGCAGGAAAACCCTTTCTTCTGAAGGCTCCGGCCGAGCCAGCCAGGCCCGTGGTGGCGAGATGGGCCGAGGCTCCGGCGTGTACTCCAGGAGCTTGCCCATGATTTCTTCACCGCTGAAGGCGTCAATGGCGGCATGGTGCAACTTTATGATCAGAGCAAAGCCTTCTTTACTACCCTCGGGGCTGTCGATCTGAAATCCATCTACAAACGTGATGTGCCACAGGGGGCGATCACGTTTGAGTGGTTCTTCGAGGATCTTGGCAGCCAAGGACATAAGACTGGTTTGTTTGCCATGCTCGCCCAGGTTTACGTAGGCCAGATGGCGTTCGATGCTAAAGCCAGCGTCGTCAATCCAATAGGGACGGCCCAGGCGCAGCGGGATTTCTTTCAGCTTTTGGCGGAACAGCGGGACCACATGCAACCGACTGCACAGGTAGGCGACAAATGTACTGAATGCCAGAGGCTTGTCCAGGCTGCTGGCATCGAACAGGTAAACACCGCCAATGTGCATCGGCGTGGTTTCCGACTCGAGATACAGAAACGAGGCATCCAGTTCCGACAGTTGACGCATTAAGCGCGCTCCCTTGTGTCACGTTATAATTCGCGGTTGAGTCAGTATATCCCGGCGCTGCTGTGTGCAGGTTGGCCAGGGTGCCTTAAATGCGCTCCGGCTGCAGCCAGTTCCGGATGCTTTGGTCTTCGCTCAAACGCCTCCAGAACCACATCAGGGCTTTGCCTTGGTCTTCACTATGGCGGGCCAGGTGAATACGGATGGGGGGACGCGGATCGTGTATTTCTTTAGTGATCAGTGTGCCCTGCTCCAGCTGCTCGCGGATTCGGGAAAGCGGCAGCCAGCCAACGCCGAGGCCCGCCTCCTGAGCGGCAATCTTCTGGTCAACGTTACTGACGGTGAGGGTTCGTTGTTGATGAAAGATGCCAGCATGCCCCGCCGGCAGGGCACGAGATGTGTCTGCGGCGACCGCAGCCGGGAATTGGGCGATGTCTGCTTCGGTTAGCGGGCCGGTTACATCGGCCAGCGGATGATTGGCGGCGACCGCGAACACAAAAGACACTTCGCCCAGGGCTTTGGTGGCGAATGCGCCTGCCGGCTTGCTGAGCTCGTCTGCGCCCACCACCATGTCTACCCGCCGGCTCTGCAGGGCGTCCCAGGCGCCGGCGAACACTTCTTCGATAATTTGCACGTCGACCGGCACGCCCAGTTGATAAAACTCCTCAATGGCCTTGAAAAGACAGTCACCAGGCAACAGTGAGTTAAACCCAATGCGAAGCCGAGTCTCCCAGCCCTGGGCAACCTGGCGGGTGGTATGGGCCAGATTTTCCGCTGCTTCGAGCAACGATCGCCCTTCATCCAGCAGGTACCGGCCAGCTGGAGTAAGCACTGCTTTGTGGCCTGTACGGTCAAAGATACTGACGCTCAGATCTTCTTCGAGCTTCTGAATCGTGTAACTGATGGCCGAAGGAACCCGGAACAGCTCGCCCGCAGCCCCGGCAAAACTGCCCTTGCGGTCAATGGCGTCCAGTACTTTGAGTGCATCTATCGTAATCGCTGTATGCATGTTCGAATAATCTGAAAGTGTCTGCCAGAAATGCTTGCTATCAGCCTAGCAGCCAACCCGCTAGCCTGTCTCTAAATTAAACGGGGTCAGACCCAAGTGCATTTCGCCCCGCCAAATGCACTTGGGTCTGACCCCGGTGCAATTGATAAGTTTAAATGTTTTTGGGTCTGACCCCCAGGGGAGGGTGTTATGGGTTTATTGGTGGATGGCAAGTGGCATGATCAGTGGTACGACACGGACAAAACGGGTGGCAAGTTTGAACGCGAAGCCGCTCGATTTCGTAACTGGGTGACGGCGGATGGTTCGCCGGGGCCGGTGGGTGAGGGTGGTTTCGCGGCTGAGAGTGGGCGTTATCACCTTTACGTGTCCATGGCTTGCCCCTGGGCGCATCGAACCTTGATCTTCCGGGTTTTGAAAGGGCTGGAGTCGCATATTTCGGTGTCTGTGGTGCATCCTGACATGGTGGAGAACGGCTGGGAGTTTCGGTCGGGCGATGCGCAACACCAGGACCACCTTTATGACTCAGCGTTCATGCACCAGATTTACACCCGTGCGGCGTCGAACTATTCCGGGCGAGTGACCGTGCCAGTACTCTGGGACAAGCAGGAGGAGACCATTGTCAGCAACGAGTCGGCAGACATCATTCGGATGTTCAATTCGGCGTTCAACGATCTGGACGGTGTCGATTCTGGTCTGGATTTCTATCCGACAAGCCTGCGCAATGAGATCGATGCGGTGAACGAGCGGGTTTACGATACGGTCAATAATGGTGTCTACAAGTCAGGTTTTGCCACTGCGCAGAGCGTCTATGAGGAAGCCTATACGGCGCTGTTTGAGTCGCTGGACTGGTTGGAAGAAAAGTTGTCTCGGCAGCGCTATCTTTTGGGGGCAGAGCTCACGGAGGCGGATTGGCGCCTGTTTACCACGCTGATTCGGTTTGATGCCGTGTATTACAGTCACTTTAAGTGCAATCGGCAGCAAATCCGGGACTATCCGAACCTGTCCGGTTACCTGCGGGAGCTCTATCAGGTGCCGGGTGTGGCGGAGACTGTTGATATCCGGCAGATCAAGCAGCACTACTACGTGAGCCAGCGGACCATCAATCCCACACAGATTGTGCCCGTTGGTCCGGAATTGGATTTTGATGTGCCTCACGGGCGAGAGAGTATTGGTCTTTAAAGAAAAAGGGGCAGAATGCCGCAGGCATCCTGCCCCTTTTTTGATCAGCTAACGCGGGCAACAGCTACCTCGGTCAGCAATTCAAGTGCGTCACGGTATGGGGATGCCGGCAAGCAGGCCAGTAGATCGCAGGCCGTTGTTGCCTGTTCCCTGGCTTTGGTCATGGTGTACTCGATCGCGCCGGATGCCGTTACAATCTCCAGCACCCTGGGCAGATCGTCCAGTCCACCCCTGCGAATCGCCTGGCGTATCAGCTGGCGCTCTTCTTCGTTGCTGGTCGCCATGGCGTAGATGAGCGGAAGGGTGGTTTTGCCTTCGGCCAGATCATCGCCTACATTCTTGCCCATGGTTTCTGCGTCGCCCTGGTAATCCAGCACGTCGTCTACCAGCTGGAAGGCCAGCCCCAGGTGTTTTCCGTAGTTCTTGAGCGCGCTTTCCTGCTCCGGGTTGGCACCGGCGAGCAAAGCGCCGGTATGGGATGAAGCCTCGAACAGCATGGCGGTCTTGTTGTGGATCACCGCCATGTACTGGTCTTCGGTCAGGTCCGGATTTTTCACGTTCATCAGTTGCATCACCTCGCCCTCAGCGATGACGGCGGTGGCGCGAGACAGCACGTTCATGATGGGCAGGCTTTCCAGCTCCACCATCATTTCGAACGCACGGGCATAGAGAAAGTCACCTACCAGCACGCTGGGCGCATTGCCCCATTTAGCGTTGGCGGTGCTGCGGCCGCGGCGCATGTCGGAGGTGTCTACTACATCGTCGTGCAGCAAGGTGGCCGTGTGCAGGAACTCAATCACGGCGGCCAGCTTCAGGTGATCTTCTTTGCTATAACCCGCGGCCTGGCTGGCCAATAAAACCAGCAGGGGCCGCAGGCGCTTGCCGCCGCTTTCGATGATGTACTGGGCGATTTTCTCGACCATCGGGACGTCCGAGGCAAGCCGCTGGATAATCAGATCATTAACGCGGCTGAAGTCTTCCGCCACGGTGTCGTGTATACGCTGGGCTGTCATCGGGCTGATAAGTCCCTTGCTGGTGTTTTCGTTGAGTTTTCGGGCAGGTCGCGGCAATGCTAGGTATTGCTGCCTACAGTGTCAACTTGAGTCGTAAACTCCCTTGTATTGGTTCGCGGCTTTTCGTACAATCACGCGCCCAACTCATCCCAACCTGCGCTCCCTGCTATAGGGTTGCCAAAGCGCTTCCCTTAGAACCAGGTGGATAAGAGCAGGGATGGGTCAATCGCGGAGACTACGAATGTACGCAGTTATTGTTAGCGGTGGTAAACAGCACCGTGTTAAAGAAGGCGAAACGCTGAAGCTTGAAAAGCTCGAAGTGGAAACTGGCGGCTCTGTTGAGTTCGATCGCGTTCTGCTGGTAGTGAATGGCGAAGACGTGAAGGTTGGTGCTCCGGTTGTTGACGGTGCCAAGGTGACTGCAGAAGTGGTTAGCCACGGTCGTCACGCCAAGATCAATATCATCAAGTTCCGTCGTCGTAAGCATTCCATGAAGCGTCAGGGCCACCGTCAGTGGTTTACTGAAGTCAAGATCACGGGTATTCAGGGCTAAGCTCTGACACTATCCCCTAATTAAGGAGGCCGGTCATGGCTCACAAAAAAGCAGCAGGTAGTACCCGTAACGGTCGCGATTCCGAGTCGAAACGACTTGGCGTCAAGCGCTACGGCGGCGAGACGGTATCTGCAGGTAGCATCATTGTTCGTCAGCGTGGCACTCGTTTCCACCCTGGTAACAACGTTGGCCTGGGCAAGGACCACACCCTTTTTGCGAAAGCAGAAGGTCAGGTGAAGTTCGAAGTCAAAGGCCCGCAGAACCGCAAGTTCGTAAGCATCGTTCCAGCTGCGTAAGCAGCGGCGATCCGGTTCTGTCGAACCTTGGATTTGCCTGATATGCTGATCTGATCAGATCTCAGGCGAATTCGGAGCCCCGCAAAGCTTCCTTGAGGCTGCGGGGCTTTTTAGTTTATGCAAAGGCATCAGGTGTATGAAATTTGTAGACGAAGCCACCATCATTGTTGAGGCGGGCAAGGGCGGCCACGGCTGTTTGAGTTTCCGGCGGGAAAAGTACATACCCAAGGGTGGTCCCGACGGCGGTGACGGCGGGGATGGCGGTTCCGTCTACCTGGAAGCGGACAGCGCCCTGAACACCTTGGTTGACTATCGTTTTCAGCGAAAGCACAAAGCCCCGAACGGTGAACCGGGCTCTGGTCGTAATTGCACCGGCACCAAAGGCGAAGACCTGGTGTTGCCGGTACCGGTGGGTACGACGGTGGTCGATATGGACACCCACGAAGTGCTGGGTGACCTGACTAAAGAGGGGCAGCGCCTGAAGGTAGCCCAGGGTGGCTTTCATGGCCTGGGTAACACCCGGTTCAAGTCTTCCGTTAACCGTGCGCCGCGCCAGACCAGCAAGGGCTCCGAGGGCGAAGCCCGCAACCTGCGTCTTGAGCTGAAAGTGCTGGCGGATGTAGGTTTGCTGGGCATGCCCAATGCCGGTAAATCCACCTTCATCCGCTCGGTATCTGCCGCGCAACCAAAGGTTGCGGATTATCCGTTTACCACGCTGGTGCCGAATCTTGGAGTGGTGAGCGTGCAGGCGCACCAGAGCTTTGTGATTGCCGATATCCCTGGCTTGATTGAGGGCGCCGCAGAAGGTGCCGGCCTTGGCATTCGTTTTCTCAAGCATCTTGTTCGCACCCGATTGCTGTTGCATCTGGTGGATGTGGCCCCGTACGACGGCTCATCTCCGGTCGCAGCGGTAAACGCCATTGCCCATGAGTTGGAGAAGTTCAGCGAAACTCTGGCGAGCCGCCCTCGTTGGCTGGTTTTGAACAAGGTGGACATGGTGCCTGAGGAAGACCGGG
This sequence comes from Marinobacter sp., assembly GCF_014859525.1. Lineage (GTDB taxonomy): Bacteria > Pseudomonadota > Gammaproteobacteria > Pseudomonadales > Oleiphilaceae > Marinobacter. The sequence continues at coordinate 9,732 of NZ_JACUUB010000026.1, read as the reverse complement.
ATAGTCACTGCCAGGCCATCGTTGATGAGCTTGGCTGGAAAGGCAAGGTATTCCGTATTTCTGCACTCACGGGCGAGGGCACCAAGCCTTTGACTCAAGCCGTTATGCGCTGGATTGAAGAGCAGGCGGAAGAAGAGGCCGAGAACCCCGACGTGGCCGAGCAGGAGGCTGCTCGCCGTCGCCGCATGGACGAAGAGGCCAGGGCAAAAATCGAGGCCGACCGCCAGGCCCGTAGAGCTGCCCGTGACGAAGATGATGACGACGACTTTGATGACGACGATTACGACGTAGAAGTCGTCTACGCACCCGAGTAATTTGCAACCTGAAGAGACCGCATCGCTACCATGAGTGAACGCCTCCAGCTACGTAAGGCCCGCCGTCTGGTTATCAAGATTGGCAGTGCCTTGCTCACCAACGACGGCAAGGGTCTGGATGTGGCGGCCCTCGGATTATGGGTGGATCAGATTGCGGAATTGATTGCTGACGGTGTCGAGGTGGTGGTGGTGTCTTCCGGGTCGGTGGCCGAGGGCATGAGCCGGCTGGGCTGGAGCGCCCGCCCGCAGCATCTGCACGAATTGCAGGCGGCGGCGGCGGTCGGTCAGATGGGTCTGGTGCAAACCTGGGAGGCCCAGTTCAAGCGCCACGACATCCACACCGCCCAGATTCTGCTGACCCACGATGACCTTTCTGATCGCAAGCGTTACCTGAACGGACGCAGCACCCTGCGCACGCTGCTGGACTTCGGCGTGGTGCCAATCGTGAATGAAAACGACACCGTGGTCACCGACGAAATCCGATTCGGCGATAACGATACCTTAGGTGCCTTGGTTGCCAACCTGATCGAGGCCGATGGCCTGATTATTCTCACGGACCAGTTGGGGTTGTTCAATAAAGATCCCCGTAAGCATGACGATGCTCAACTGGTGACTGAGCGGAAGGCCGAAGACCGCGATCTGGACGCCATGGCTGGTGGTGGTGCCGGTGCGCTGGGCCGTGGCGGTATGCTAACGAAGCTGCGGGCCGCCAGGCTGGCAGCGCGCTCTGGAGCTTTTACGGTGATTGTCGGCGGGCGCATTGAGCATGCCATTGCCCGTTTGCGACAAGGTGACGTGATTGGCACGCTGCTGTTGCCGGAGCAGGGCCGAATGGCAGCCCGCAAACAATGGATTGCCAGCCATCTGCAAACGCGAGGCACGCTGAGTCTGGATGAGGGAGCGGTAAAAGTGCTTCGCCAGGGCGGTAGAAGTCTGCTGCCGGTAGGCGTTAAGTCGATTGCCGGTCAGTTCCGGCGAGGCGAGATGGTGTCTTGCGTCGATCCTGAAGGCAAAGAGGTTGCTCGCGGGCTGGTCAACTACAATGCGGACGAAGCAAGGGCCATCGCCGGTCGTTCCAGTGACCGTATTGCCGAGGTGTTGGGCTATGTCTCCGACGAGGAGATGATTCATCGGGATAATCTGGTGGTGGTTTGATTGGGTTGGCTCCAAACTCGAGGCACAAAAAAAACCGGCTCGCGAGCCGGTTTTTTCATGAGCGCAAGGATCAGGCGGCTTTCAGAGCCTTGATCTTGGCGTTCATGCGGCTCTTATGACGAGCAACCTTATTCTTGGCGAAGATGCCTTTGTTAACCATGCTGTCCATGATTGGCTGAGCCTGCTTCATAGCAGCTTCGGCTTCTTCGTAGTTGCCAGCAATGATCTTGGCCTGAACCTTCTTCATGTAGGTACGTGCCATGGAACGCAGGCTTGCGTTGTGCTTGCGGTTTTTCTCGTTTTGACGAGCGCGCTTTTTGGCTTGCGGGGAATTTGCCACCGTATAACTCCTGAAATTCGTTGCTATAAAAACGGAATATGATTATATCGCGGGCGCGCCAACACCAGCGCGTCGGAATAAATGACGCGGAACTATGCCGCCGAACGCTAGAAATGTCAAGGCCGCTGCGGCAGTAATCCCCTCGCAGTAAAGGCCTGTGTTACACTTCTGCATCGCTGCACGGGGCCTGTTGCGGCACTTGGCCCGCCCTGTGGATTACCGAAACGCCGATCTGGCCTGAACCCTGATTTCTGGATTCCTGAAACATGTCTTCGGACCCGCAACCTAGCCACCCGTCAGCCGGCTCCAACGTTCCCCCTAAGGCACCGGGGCTTTTGCGCTCATCCGGAGTGGTGGGCATCATGACCATGTTGTCCCGGGTGCTCGGGCTGGTTCGTGACATGGTGATTGCTCGCTATTTTGGTGCGGGCGCCGCTGCGGATGCTTTTTTCGTGGCGTTTAAAATCCCCAATTTCCTTCGTCGTTTGTTTGCCGAGGGCGCTTTTTCTCAGGCCTTCGTGCCGGTGTTGTCGTCTTACCGGGAAAATCGTGACATTTCTGAGGTAAAGCGATTGGTTAACGCTGTGGCTGGTTCGCTGGGGTTGATTCTATTGGCGGTAACGCTGGTAGCTATGCTGGGCGCGCCGGTGCTGACCACCCTCTTCGCACCCGGATTTTTGGGTGACGAAGTAAAGTTCGCCCTTGCCAGCGACATGCTTAGAATTACCTTTCCATATTTACTGTTGATCTCGCTGACAGCCTTCGCTGGCGGTATTCTGAACAGCTACGACCGCTTCGCTGTGCCTGCTTTTACGCCGGTGCTCCTGAATCTGTCGATGATTGCCGCTGCGATCTTCCTGGCGCCTTTAATGAAAGAGCCCGTGATGGCGCTGGCCTGGGGCGTGCTTATTGCTGGTGGCTTGCAGTTGTTCTTCCAGTTGCCGTTCCTGATGCGTCTCGGTCTGTTGCCAAGGCCCAAGGTGGATTATCGGCATGAAGGCGTAAGCCGAATACTCAAGCTTATGGCGCCGGCGTTGTTCGGGGTGTCGGTCAGTCAGATCAATCTTCTGCTGGACACGGTGTTGGCGTCTTTCCTGCAAACGGGCAGCGTGTCCTGGCTTTACTATTCCGACCGTCTGGCCGAATTGCCTCTGGGTGTATTCGGTATTGCCATTGCCACCGTGATTTTGCCCAGCCTGTCCAGAAAGCATGCGGCCGCCTCGCCCGATCAGTTCGCCGCTACGCTTGATTGGGCGGTCAGGGCGGTGTTGCTGATTGGTTTACCTGCGGCGCTGGCGTTGGCGTTGCTGGCGGAACCGTTAATCGCAACCCTGTTCCATTACGGCGAGGTGACCGATCGTGACGTGGCCATGTCAGCCCAGAGCTTGCGAGCCTACTCTGCCGGCCTGTTGGCGTTCATGCTGATCAAGGTGCTGGCGCCCGGCTTCTTTGCCCGTGAAGACATCAAAACGCCGGTTAAAATCGGCATCATCGCGATGGTTGCCAACATGGCCTTTAATCTTGCGTTGATCCTGCCGCTGGCTCACGCCGGTCTGGCTCTGGCAACCTCTGTCTCGGCCTGGTTAAACGGTTATCTGCTCTGGCGCGGACTGAGAAAAGACGGCGTATGGAAGAGCCAGTCCGGCTGGCCGAAGTTCCTGGTTCAGCTGGCGGTGGCCAATGCCGCCCTGGCGGCTGTCATTCTCTGGCTGAATGCCCCGGTGGCGGACTGGTTGGCTGCGGGCGGTCTGCGCCGCGCCCTGGATATGGCCGTTCTGGTAGCAGCCGGAGTGGGTGCATACTTTGTGGCGCTCATGCTTGCGGGTGTGCGCCTGCGCCAGTTTCGGCAAAAGTAAGCGGGCTCATAATTTCTACCGCGCCCCCTCCTGAGGTATAATCGCGCGTTTTCTCACCAGCGCCTTGTCTCAGGCATGTGCGCGCAAAGCCAGCTGGCAAGTTAAGGTTCGCAGTAGATGCGTCTGATTCGAGGCCTGACCAATCTTAAACGCCTGTCCGAGCGAGCAGATTCGCCGCTGGCGGACGGCTGTGTAGCCACTATCGGCAACTTTGATGGGGTGCATCTTGGCCATAAAACCATCATTGAACAGGTTAAAGAGAAAGCTTTGGTGCTGGGCGTGCCCTCGGTGGTGATGATTTTCGAGCCGCAGCCCCGGGAGTTTTTTCAGGGTGGAGAAGCGCCGCCCCGGTTGATGCCGTTCCGCCAGAAATTTGAAGCACTGTTGGCCGAAGGCATCGACATGGTGCTGTGCATTCGATTTGACGACACCTTCCGCAGTTACTCGGCCATGGGTTTTGTAGAAGATGTGTTGATTAAAGGTCTGGCCGTGCGCCATATGGTGGTGGGCGATGACTTCCGGTTTGGCTGTGATCGGGCCGGTGACTTCCGACTGCTGGAACAGGTTGGGCAGGAGCACAGCTTTACCGTTGAGAATACCCGAACAGTGACCGTGGATGGCGAACGCGTTAGTAGCACTCGAGTTCGTAATGCGCTGAATGTGAACGGCCTTGAAGAAGCTGAACGGTTGCTGGGTCACCCTTACCGCATTCACGGCCGGATCGTTTATGGCCGGCAGCTAGGGCGCCAGATCGGTGCCCCCACCGCCAATATCCTGTTGGACCAGATGCCCGCTCTGCGCGGCGTTTATGTGGTCAGAGCTCGGCCTGAGGGTGGTGACTGGCTGGACGGCATTGCCAACATCGGCCTGCGGCCCACCATCGACGGCAAACGCCCGTCACTGGAAGTGCACCTGTTTGGCTTTGCTGGCACACTTTATGGGCAGCATCTGGATGTGGTGTTCCGCCATGGCCTGCGGAACGAAGTGAAATTCGATTCGATTGACGACTTGCGTCAACAGATCGCCCGGGATTTTGAGCATGCCCGGGCCTGGCTGGCGGACAACCCCGCCGGGCCAACCAACTGATTTAACTGACCAACTAGAGAGTACGCACACACACATGAGCGACTACAAGCATACCCTGAATCTGCCGGAAACCGCCTTCCCCATGCGCGGCAACCTGGCCAAGCGTGAGCCGGACATGCTCAAGCACTGGCAGGATCTCGACGTGTACGGCAACCTGCGCAAGCAGCGCGAGGGCCGGGAAAAGTTCATCTTGCACGATGGCCCTCCCTACGCCAACGGCAGCATTCACATCGGGCATGCGGTCAACAAGATTCTGAAAGACATGATCGTCAAGTCCCGAGGTTTCATGGGCTACGATGCGCCCTACGTTCCGGGCTGGGACTGTCATGGTCTGCCTATCGAGCACAAAGTAGAGCAGGAAATCGGTAAGGCCGGTGTAAAGGTGGATTACAAAACCTTCCGCCAGGCTTGTCGCGATTACGCCATCAAACAGGTTGAAGGCCAGAAAGCAGACTTTATTCGCCTGGGCGTGATGGGTGAATGGGGCAAGCCCTATCTGACCATGGACCCGAAAGTCGAAGCGGGCATTGTGCGGGCGCTGGGCAAGATCGTGGCCAGGGGCCACCTGGTGCGCGGGTTCAAACCGGTTTACTGGAGTGTGGTTGGTCAGTCCGCACTGGCAGAAGCCGAGGTTGAATACCAGGATAAAACCTCTACCCAGATCGACGTGCGCTTCACTGCCGCGGATCAAGACGCTGTTCTGAAAGCCTTCGGCACCAATGACGGTCAGGGTGACGTCTCTCTGGTGATCTGGACCACCACTCCATGGACTATCCCGGCCAACCAGGCGGTATCCATCGGCGCGGATCTGGAATACGCCCTGGTGCAACTGGATGCCGGCAACGGCCCGGAACGCATGGTTCTGGCCACCGATATGGTGCAGGGCATCATGGCGCGCTGGGGTGTGGAAGAATATCAGGTGCTGGCTAACGTGGCCGGTTCTGCGCTGGAGCACCAGCTGCTGCACCACCCGGTGTACGACAAGCAGGTGCCGGTGATTTTGGGCGACCACGTGTCTACCGAGGCAGGCACCGGCGCTGTGCATACCGCTCCGGACCACGGTATGGAAGACTTTGAAGTAGGCAAAGCCTACGGCATCGGCACCATCAATCTGGTGAAAGCTGACGGCACCTACACCGAGGCCGCTGGCGAGTTTGCCGGCGTGCACGTCTACAAGGCCGACGAACCGGTATGCAGCGCACTGGAGCGTGAGGGTAAGCTGGTAAAAGCCGAGAAGTTCCGCCACAGCTACCCGCATTGCTGGCGCACCAAAACGCCGCTGATCTACCGAGCAACTCCCCAGTGGTTCATTAGCATGGACAAGCTCAATTTGCGCGCCGACGCCCTCGAGGCCATTAAAGGCGTGCGCTGGGTACCGAGCTGGGGCCAGAACCGCATTGAAGCCATGTTCGAACAGAGTCCGGACTGGTGTATCTCCCGCCAGCGCACCTGGGGTGTGCCGATTACTCTGTTTATCCACAAGGAAACCCAGGAACTGCATCCCAATACCCGGGAACTGTTCGAGAAGGTCGCGCAGGCGGTTGAGGCCGGCGGCATCGATGCGTGGTACGAGTTGGACCAGAGCGAACTGCTGGGCGCAGATGCCGACCACTATGAAAAAGTGCTCGACACCCTGGACGTCTGGTTTGACTCCGGCGTGACCCACGACTCTGTGCTGCGCCCGCGAGCGGAGCTGGGCCAGTTCCCGGCCGACTTGTACCTGGAAGGCTCTGACCAGCATCGCGGCTGGTTCCAGTCGTCCCTGAAAACCTCCATCGCCATGAACGGCGTGGCTCCTTACAAGCAGGTGCTTACTCACGGTTTCACTGTGGACGGCAAGGGTCACAAGATGTCCAAATCCATGGGCAACGTGATTGCACCCCAAGAAGTCATGAACGAGCTGGGTGCTGACATTCTGCGACTGTGGGTCTCCGCCACCGACTACAGCGGCGAGATGACGGTCTCCAAAGACATTCTGCGCCAGACTGCGGACGGTTACCGCCGCATTCGTAACACTGCGCGGTTCCTTCTAAGCAATCTGAACGGTTTTGATCCGGACCAGCACATGGTGGCGCCGGAAGACATGATCGCCCTGGACCGCTGGATGGTCGATAAGGCCTTGCAGTTGCAGGAAGAGCTGCACGAGGATTACCAGAACTACGCGTTCCTTCGCATTTATCAAAAGGTGTACAGCTTCTGTGAGGCCACCCTCGGTGGCTTCTATCTGGATATCATCAAGGATCGCCAGTACACCACCCCGGCCGACAGCCTGGCGCGACGCTCCTGCCAGACCGCCCTGTACCATGTGGCTGAAGCCCTGGTGCGCTGGATTGCTCCGATCCTCAGCTTCACCGCTGACGAAATCTGGCAGGAGTTGCCCGGAAAGCGCGGTGACACCGTTTTCTACGAAACCTGGTACGAAGGCCTGAGCGCGCTGCCGGAAGATTTCGAGCTGGGCCGCGACTACTGGCGCGAAATCTACAGCGTAAAAGAAGCGGTCAACAAGTGCCTGGAAGAGTTCCGTGCCCGTGGCGAGATCAAAGGCTCGCTCAGTGCGGAAGTGACCCTGTACTGCGAAGGCAGTCTGGCCGAGCGCCTGACCTGCCTGGGTGAAGAGTTGCGCTTTGTGTTGATTACCTCAGAAGCCACAGTAAAGCCGGTGAGTGAAGCCGAAGGTGCCGAGCAAACCAACCTGGAAGGCCTGTTAGTGAAAGTCACCCCGGCTAGTCATGCCAAGTGCGAGCGCTGCTGGCACCATCGGGCTGACGTGGGCCATAACGAAAGCCACAGCGACCTGTGTGGCCGCTGTGCCACCAACGTGGAAGGCCCGGGCGAAACCCGCGCTTACGCCTGATGGATGCGGTCATGACAGAAGGCGGGCAAGGCAGCAAGTTGAAGTGGCTATGGCTGGCGGGGCTGGTGCTTGTGTTGGACCTTGGCACTAAAGCCATGGCCACGGCCATGCTGACTTACGGTAACCCGGTACCGGTGATGCCCAGCTTCAACTTTACATTGCTGCATAACACCGGTGCCGCCTTCAGTTTTCTGGCGAACGCCGCTGGCTGGCAGCGCTGGTTCTTCGTGACTCTGGCCATTGTTGTCAGTGTGGTGCTGGTGGGCTGGCTGAGAAAACTCCAGAACCATGAAACCTGGACCGCCATCGCCATCGTACTCATCCTTGGCGGCGCACTGGGTAATGTCTACGATCGCGTTGTGCACGGGTATGTGGTGGATTTTTTGCATTTTTACTGGCAAAACTGGCACTTTCCCGCGTTCAACCTGGCGGACACCGCCATTACCATTGGCGCGGCCATGATGATTCTCGATGCATTCCGCAAACCCGCTTGCGACAGCAGCGATGCTAACCGGAGTAACTGATTGCTATGAACGAGCTGCCAATCGACAAGGGTACCCGAGTAAAACTCCACTTTTCCCTGAAGTTTGAAGACGGTGAAACCGTGGATTCCACCTTCGACAAAGAGCCCGCAACGCTGGAAATTGGCGATGACAACCTGCCAGAAAATTTTGAGGCCTACCTGATGGGCCTTAAAGCCGGCGATCACCAGGCCTTCGAAGTACCGCCGGAAAAAGCCTTTGGCCAGCGAAATCCGAATAACATCCAGACCTTCAAACGCCATGATTTCAGCGCAGATATGGTTCTGGAAAAAGGCGTGGTTATCTCTTTTGCCGACGCCCGGCAACAAGAATTGCCTGGTGTGATCAACCGCGTGGAAGGTGATGAAGTAGAAGTGGACTTCAACCACCCGCTGGCAGGGCGTACACTGACATTTGAAGTACAGATAATTGATGTGGAGCCGGCCGGTCCAACCCATTGAATGGCATGCAAACAGATCTGAACCGCTGACGCAGAATTAGCGAGGTGTGGGGTAGAACTTTCCGGGACTGTCTGCAGCAGGGATGCTGCAGTCAAGCGTACAGGGATGTATTCACAGCGTGTCCCTGAAAGTTCTACCCCGCAGCACGCGGGCGATAAACTCCACCAGGCGACATTCTCAAAGGCAAAGTTATGCAAATCCGACTCGCTAATCCTCGTGGCTTCTGCGCCGGTGTAGACCGCGCCATAGAAATCGTAAACCGTGCGCTGGATGTCTTCGGTGCCCCCATCTACGTACGCCACGAAGTCGTGCATAACAAGTTTGTGGTGGATAACCTCCGCAACCGGGGCGCAATCTTTGTTGATGAGTTGAGCGAAGTGCCTGACGACACTCTGGTGATCTTTAGCGCCCACGGCGTATCCCAGGCCGTTCAGAGCGAAGCCGCCCGCCGAGGCCTGAAAGTGTTCGATGCCACCTGCCCGCTGGTCACCAAAGTCCACATGGAAGTGATGCGCTATAGCCGCGACGGCCGTGAATGCATCCTCATCGGCCATCATGGCCACCCCGAAGTTGAGGGCACCATGGGCCAATACGATCACAGTAACGGTGGCGATATCTACCTGGTGGAAGATGAAGCCGACGTACAAAAGCTGGAAGTGAAAGACCCAAACCAGTTGGCCTACGTCACCCAGACTACCCTCTCGATGGACGACACGGCTCGGGTGATTGACGCTCTGCGTGCCAAGTTCCCGAACATCGAAGGCCCCCGCAAAGACGACATCTGCTATGCCACCCAGAACCGGCAAGACGCCGTCAAACAACTGGCCGGCGATTGCGATCTGATGCTCGTTGTGGGCTCCCCCAACAGCTCCAACTCCAACCGGTTGCGGGAATTGGCCGAACGCATGGGCACCCCCGCCTATCTGATCGACGAAGCCGCCCAGATTGACCCCCAATGGCTGGCAGGCAAGCGAGCCGTCGGTGTGACAGCGGGCGCGTCTGCCCCGGAAGTGCTGGTTGCGGATGTGATCAGCCGCCTGAAGGCGTTAGGTGGAGAAGAGCCGCAGGAAGTGGCGGGCAGGGAGGAGAATATTGTGTTTTCCATGCCTAAGGAACTTCGGATTGATGTGGTTGAGGTGGGGTAA
>NZ_JACUUB010000100.1 GCF_014859525.1 Marinobacter sp. | reverse complement strand
CTCCAGTTTGGTGCATCAAGGCTTTTGGGGTGAGCTTTCCAAAACACGCTCCTTCAACACATCATTTAATCAATATACTCATGACCCCTGAACGCCTTGCCCGAATCAAGCAGACCCTCAATACCCGCCAACCCGACCTGCGGGTGCTGACGGATCAGGTGCACAAGCCCAGAAACCTGTCGGCGATTATCCGGTCCTGCGATGCCTTTGGCCTGGCCCATATGCACGTAGTGTGGCCGAAGGAGGGCTTCCGGGCGTTCCGGAAGACCGCTGGCGGCAGTTATCACTGGGTGACCACCCATACCCATCCGACCATGGATGAGGCGGTGGCCGGGCTGAAGGCTCAGGGCCACAAGATCTACGCAGCGCAGTTGTCAGAGCGGGCGGTGGATTTTCGGGAGGTGGATTACACCGTGCCTTGCACGATCATCATGGGCAACGAAGTGGACGGGGTAAACCCGGTGACGGCGGAGCAGGCGGATGAGCATCTGGTGATTCCGATGATGGGGATGGTGGAGTCCCTGAACGTATCTTCGGCCTGTTCGATCATCCTGTCCGAAGCCCAGCGCCAGCGGCAGTTGGCGGGCATGTTCGAGCAGCGGCGGCTGCCGGATGACGAATACAACCGGCTTCTTTTTTGCTGGTGCCAGCCGACGGTGAAGCGTTACTGCGACGACCGCAACCTGCCGTATCCGCCGATCGATCACGAAACCGGCGAACTGATCGACGGAGTAGGGTGGATGCAGGAGGTCAGGAAGCTTAGGGCGAATCGTCCCAGATGGGATGATCAACCAGAAAACATCGAAGCAAACTAGCTTTCACGAGCTTCCAGATAACGCTGCAACTGCTCCCGCAACGCTTTGGGCAGGCGGGTGATGGTCAGAGCGTCTTTGTCGCGGTCGTAGTAGATCGCCTGGTTGACCAGATCCGATGAGAACGACACGCTCATGCCTCCGCCAGAGCCGGCGATGCGGACCAGCTTCTTGACCTTGCGGTGGTCCGGGTGCAGTACGCCGGTTTCCGGCATTTCGGCGTTCTGGCTGGCGAACTCCTTGAAACGCTCCGGCTGGCTTTCGTCCAGGTAGCTGGACAGCGCCTCGATGGCGACGGGCTCTCCCAGGGCGTGCTGGTCTTTGCAGAATTCGTAGGCTTTGGTGCGCACTTCACCGGCTTTTTCTGGCTCAGACGACTTGGCGAAGGCTTCCACCGCGTCCAGAAAAGTCATGGTTTCTTTTTCCACGTCCACGCTGTTGCTGAAGGCACACAAACGCAGGAACAACTCGCCGGGATCGCCGGTGCCGCGGGCGTGGATAACGGTCAGATAATTCTCACCGGCGTTGTCGTTGCGCCAGTCGTCCAGTTCGATGCGCACCGCCAGGTTCAGGCGCGACAGGCTCAGTACATCAGTGGCGTCCAGCTTCTGGCTGCCGTCGAAGCGCATGGCACTGTCGGTTTCGAGCATGAACAGGTACACCACGTCGGAATCGGCCAGGGCGTCATGCACAACCATCAGGTGGCCGTCGAATTCTTCCTGGCTGCCGTTGAGCAGCTCCTGCCACTGGCCGAACAGGCGGTCGGTCATGGCGGCGAAGGTTTGCTTTTCTTCCAGGTAGTCTTTGAGCCAGGCGCTGAACGGGCATTCGCCCAGGTCTTCGGAGAAGCGGCCGTATTTTTTGCCGGGCTTGCTGTTGAACAGGCGCTTCATCTGTTTGTGCAGGGCTTCGTAATCGCCACCGGGCTCCTGCATGGCCTCGCCGGCAACAAGGCGGGCGGGCTGGCCCGGCTGGTACTGGCTGGCGAAGGCGGTGCGCAGGTGTTTGATGGCCATTGTGTTCAGCTCCTGTGGTTAATCTTGTTGGCGAGGGATTTTGCCATGGATCGGTGTGGGATTCATTGTAGCTTTATAGTTGCGGTGCGGATCGCGAGGTGGGAACTTATTCTTTGTTAGAAAAATGTCCCCTACCCCGGCAAGCCCGCTCGCCAGGGTAGGGGAATCAGTACATAAGCCAGTCTACGAATTTAAGCCCGCTGACTCCGGACTAATTCCTGAAGCAACCCGGCAACGGCAGCCGGAATGTCGGCCTCAGAGTCCGCTGAGACACTGGCATTGGCAATGTCAGAGCCGAGATTCACAGTCACAGCCACCAAACCATGGGCGGTCAGCATCTGAGCCACGCGACCGCGCTCATCGGCATCGCCGGTGTTTTCTTCAGACACCACCACAGCGGTCTTGCCTTGATCAAACAAAGCCCGCTCCACGGCCAGGGCCAGTTGCGGGGCCTGTTTGCCGTTGCAGGCGATGATGACCGGCTTCTGGGCCAGGCGACGTTCGCGTTCTTCCGGAGTAACCGGGTCCAGGGATTCCAGGCCGTCGGCCAAACCGGCGATCATGCCTGCGCCGACCGTCACGTTGGTCAGGCGGTCGATGATGATGAAACTGCCCGTGGCGTGGTTGCGCTGGTAGGCGTCAAACGCGATGGGCTGGTTCAGGGTCAGTTCGCACAGACCGATTTCGTTGAGCTGGAGCTTGCTCGGATTCGGGTTCTGCTCCAGGGTGTTTACGTCTGTCTGATGGTGGATCTTCTTCACCGTGCCGGAGGTAAACGTAGGGCCGAGTTTGATGTCGTACAGGCGACCGGTTTCCAGTGGCGCGTCGATCATCCACACCAGATTGGCGTTGAACCGGTTATGAACCTCTGGTTCGTCTTCCGCTTTCACCAACATGTCGCCGCGGCTGATGTCGATCTCGTCTTCCAGAGTCAGAGTAATGGCCTGGTCAATGTAGGCTTCGCTCAGGTGGCCATCGAAGGTCACGATTTCCTTGACCTTGCTGGTGCGCCGGGAGGGCAGGGCCATCACGGTTTCGCCCGGGCGAATCACGCCGGAGGCGACGGTGCCGCAGAAGCCCCGGAAATTCAGGTTGGGACGGGTGACGTACTGCACTGGAAAACGGAAATGCTCCAGGTTCTTGTCCCGGGACACTTCTACGGTTTCCAGGATTTCCATCAGCGGCTGACCGGTAAACCAGGACGTGTTTTCGCTCCGGTTGACCACGTTGTCGCCGTCCAGGGCAGAGATCGGCACGAAGCGTATGTCTTTCAGGCCGAGGCGAGTGGCAAAAGCCTGATATTCGTCGCGGATTTCGTTGAAGCGTTGTTCGCTGAAATCCACCAGATCCATTTTGTTGACGGCCACCACGATGTGGCGAATGCCCAGCAGCGATGCGATAAACGAATGCCGGCGAGTCTGGGTCATCACGCCGTGGCGGGCGTCGATCATCAGGATGGCGAGTTGCGCGGTCGATGCCCCGGTGGCCATGTTGCGGGTGTACTGCTCATGGCCCGGGGTGTCGGCAATAATGAACTTGCGCTTGTCGGTGCTGAAGTAGCGGTAGGCCACATCAATGGTGATGCCCTGTTCCCGCTCGGCCTGCAGGCCGTCTACCAGCAGTGCCAGGTCCAGCTTTTCGCCGGTGGTGCCCATCTTGGCGCTGTCGGTTTTCAGGCTGGCCATATGATCTTCATAGATCATTTTGGTGTCGTGCAGCAGGCGGCCGATCAACGTACTTTTGCCATCGTCCACGCTGCCACAGGTCAGCAGGCGCAGCAGCTCTTTGTTCTCGTGTTGTTTCAGGTACGCCAGAATATCGTCGGCGATCAATTCAGATTGGTGTGACATCTCAGAAGTACCCTTCCCGCTTTTTCTGTTCCATGGAGCCGGCCGAATCGTGGTCAATCACGCGGCCTTGGCGTTCGGAGCTGGTGGCCAGCAGCATTTCCTGAATGATGTCCGGCAGCGTGTTGGCCTCGGATTCGATGGCGCCAGTTAGTGGGTAGCAGCCCAGAGTTCGGAAGCGTACCGATTTCATCATCGGTTTCTCGCCTTCCTTCAGGGGCATGCGGTCGTCGTCCACCATAATCAGGGTGCCATCGCGATCGACAACAGGGCGCACGGCCGAGAAGTACAGAGGTACGATGTCGATGTTTTCCAGGTAGATGTATTGCCAGATATCCAGCTCGGTCCAGTTTGAGAGTGGGAACACACGAATGCTCTCACCCTTGTTGACCTTGCCGTTGTAGATGTTCCAAAGCTCGGGGCGCTGGTTTTTCGGGTCCCAGCGATGGTGTTCATCGCGGAACGAGTACACCCGCTCCTTGGCACGGGACTTTTCTTCGTCCCGGCGGGCGCCACCGAAGGCTGCGTCGAACTTGTATTTGTCCAGCGCCTGTTTGAGCGCCTGGGTTTTCATCATGTCGGTGTGCTTGGCGCTGCCGTGGGTAAAGGGCCCAATGCCCTGCTTCACGCCTTCCTCATTGGTGTGCACGATCAGGTCCAGGCCGTATCGGTTGACCTGCTTGTCCCGGAACTCGATCATTTCACGGAATTTCCAGGTGGTGTCGACGTGCATCAATGGGAAGGGCGGCTTGCCGGGATGGAACGCTTTCAGGGCAAGGTGCAGCATCACGGCGGAGTCTTTGCCGACGGAATAGAGCATGACCGGGTTGTCAAACTCGGCGGCCACTTCCCGGATAATGTGGATGCTTTCGGCTTCCAGTTGTTTGAGATGCGTGAGGTTGTATGTGGTCATGATCATCCGTTGCCGCAGGGGCGTTGTGATGGCTGTAAATCGGATGAAACACTATATCAGAGCGTCATAGGGTATAAGAAGGTGCCCGCTAAGAATTTGGGGTTCTAATAATATAGCCTTGGCAGGCTCAGAGAGTCTGGAGGCGTGAAGGCAAAGATCGGCCGGGGCGCGGTCGAATGCGTGTGCTACTGACGAGCTTCGTAGGTTGAATGTCTGGCATCGGCCATCAGTTTTGCAACGTATCGGTCGACATAGTCAAATCCGTTGCCTTCAAAATCACTGAACTGAATGCCCACCTGGAACTCATCTTTAGCAACGCGTCGCATGTGCACAATATTGGCATCGGCCAGGACTGTGACTGGCTGGGTCGGCAATACCGGAACGGTGAAACGGGTTTTTACTTCGATCCATTTGCCGGGTGATGGGGTAAGCATGCTCGGAACCAACTGCTTCGCTGTTTCCTGATCGCAGGCGATCATCACGCCAGACCGTGACAGGTTGGATACCTGGCACGTAAGGCAGCAGCCGTCGCTTTTCTCAATGGTAATATCGGTGGTGACATCCACGCGTTGCTGGTGGCGCAAGTTAGATTTGGCTACGAAAGGTTTCATGTTCACTCGTCTGGCATGTGAGGTTTGAAAAGAGGTTGCCTTTCCCATAAACAAACGCCTTCTGGAAGAAACGCCCAAACGCTTGAAAGTTTAGCTGCTCAAAAAGTGAACAGCAAGGTATGTGCCTACTATTGTGTCAGTTTCATGAACGATTTCTGAACACGGCGTCACAAAATGACATCACCGCTTTCAGGGCCAGCAGGATTCCCGGGCTCTGCATGTCCCAGGGAGCTGCAGTTGCTGCAGTTGATGCGTGGCTGAGGTAAAATCCAGCCCCTAAACTCATCAGGGGCATCGCCCCGGGATTTCTGCAGACATTTATGACCGAGAAAACACAAGATGCTGCCCTGGGCGGCAAAGTGGGCTTCATCAGCCTGGGCTGTCCCAAGGCACTGGTAGACTCCGAACGTATCCTGACCCAGTTGCGCCTGGACGGTTACGAGGTCGTGCCAACCTACAACGACGCAGATATTGTGGTGGTAAACACCTGCGGCTTTATTGATGCCGCCAAGCAGGAATCCCTGGACGCAATCGGTGAAGCGATCAGCGAAAACGGAAAGGTGATCGTTACCGGTTGCATGGGCGCTGAAGCCGAAAAAATTCGTGAGACCCACCCCGGCGTACTCGCCGTATCTGGCCCCCATGCCTATGAAGAGGTGGTTGGCTCGGTCCACCAGTATCTGCCGCCAAAGAAAGATCACGATCCCTTTGTCGATTTGGTTCCACCCCAGGGCATCAAACTGACACCGCGACATTACGCCTACCTGAAAATTTCTGAAGGCTGCAACCACCGCTGCACCTTTTGCATCATCCCCTCCATGCGCGGCGATCTGGTCAGCCGACCAATCGGCGATGTTATGGACGAGGCCAAGCGGCTGGTCGATGCCGGGGTAAAAGAGCTGCTGGTCATCTCTCAGGACACGTCGGCGTACGGTGTGGATGTTAAATACCGGACGGGTTTCTGGCAGGGCCGTCCGGTCAAAACAAAAATGCAGTCCCTGTGCGAAGCGCTGGGCGAAATGGGTGTTTGGGTTCGCCTGCACTATGTGTATCCATACCCCCATGTGGACGACATCATTCCGTTGATGGCAGAAGGCAAGATCCTGCCGTACCTGGATATCCCGTTCCAGCACGCAAGCCCGAAAGTACTCAAGGCCATGAAGCGCCCGGCCCACGACAGCAAGACTCTGGACCGCATCCGCAAGTGGCGGGAAATCTGCCCGGAACTGACCATTCGTTCGACCTTTATTGTCGGCTTCCCCGGTGAAACCGAGGAAGATTTCCAGTATCTGCTGGATTGGTTGGACGAGGCTCAGCTGGATCGCGTGGGCGCATTTACCTACAGCCCGGTCGAGGGTGCCAAGGCCAATGAGCTGGAAGGTGCTGTACCGGAAGAGGTCAAGGAAGAACGGCTGGCCCGCTTTATGGCCAAACAGGCCGAGATTTCAGCCGCTCGCTTGCAGGCCAAGATCGGCAAGACCATTGATGTGCTTATCGATGAGGTGGATGAAGAGGGGGCGATTGGCCGTTCGAAGGCAGATGCGCCAGAGATAGATGGCATGGTCTACCTGAATGACGAAACCGACCTGGTCCCCGGTCAAATTGTGCAGGCCGTTGTAGAGCATGCTGATGAACACGATTTATGGGGTCGGCTTGTTTGATCGGCCTTGAGTGTGGCTCCTAGCCTTTGAATTTTGCGGGAGGGCCTTGGCAGGAAGTGCCTCCCAAAAACCGCTACGAGCACATCCATGTGCGCTTGTTTCAGGCCATCCTTGGCCTTCAACATTTTTGGGAGGCACTTCCTGCCAAGGCCTCGCAACCGTCAGTGATAATCAGCATCCAGAAATGCAGTAGCGAAATTGACCCGCCCGTGCGATAACTGCCAACCAAAAAGGCTAGGGCTGCAACAAAAAGT
>NZ_JACUUB010000099.1 GCF_014859525.1 Marinobacter sp. | reverse complement strand
GGGTCAGACCCTTACGATAATCCCCCGGCGTCTGCCCCGTTTCCGCCTTAAACTTCCGATGAAACGACGTGGTCTCGCTATACCCCAACCTCAGCGCAATGTCGGGAATGCTCATCTCAGTGTTACGCAGATAATCCTCCGCCATCTGCTGGCGCACGTCATCCAGTAGCTTCTGGTAGGAAACGCCTTCGTGGCTCAGTTTGCGCTGCAGGGTGCGGCTGGTCATGCCCAGGTCTTCGGCGATCATGTCTTGCCGAGTCACACCGCTGGCCAGTTGCTTCTGGATGCCTTGCTTTACTCTGGAGGTCAGGTCGGTGTCGGTATCCAGCAGCGCCAGCTGCGACAGCGCATGGGTTTCCAAGGTCTTGCGCAGCAGCGGGTCTGGCTGGCGAAGGCGGGTGGCCAGTAAGTCCTCAGGTATAGTCACCACATTCTCTGGCGCTTCGAACTCAACCGGGCAGCCCCAGCGCTCCTGATAAGCGCCCTCATAGTCAGAGCCCGGTGAAGCTCGTTTCAGGGCAACCCGGATTGGAGAGGCGTTATCGTTATCCGCCAGCCAGCGAGCGTAGTTAATCCAGGAGGCGAACACATTATCCACCACCTGGGGCCACACCACCGGATCAGTAAAATTGCAGGTCCACACCAGAGACACTTCATTCCGCTTCATCCGAAGGCCCGTGGTGCCCATGTCCCCCACCAGCTTTTCATAGGGTGCAATCCGGGTGACCGCCTCGCCCAGCGTGGCGCAGCTCATGGTGATATAGCCAAGCACACTGTAAGACCCAGGCTGAACGAAATCGCCGGTTTCCAGGCCAAGGATGGGATTGCCGGATGCTTCGGCCAGCAGGCGAATAAACGTCTGCAGCTGCTCGCCCGTCAGGCGGCCGTCATCGGTATCAAGGATATTCGGCTCAAGGCTGGCTTTGCTGAACAGCTCTGAGGTGCTGATGCCCTCGGCATCGGCATAGCGAACGTATTGGCGCAGGGCGGCGACAGAGGCGGTTCCGAATGCTGGCATATTTTTTCTATTTATTATTAAGTTCTAGAATTCCATGCAGTACGCTTTTCAACTGAGCTTGGTCGTTTGTGTTCAGCGAACCCATTCGTTTCAAAATGATTGACTGCTCGACGGTTGCGATCAGCGGCTTCATCACCGAAGGTTTCAGCAAACCCGCCTGCTCCCAATCCTTTATCAACGCCTCACCAAAACTGAGAGGATCTCTAATCCGACTGGTAATCGCCATTATCACAAGATCTGGACGGTAAGCCTGATAAGCTGAAGAACTTATAACCACTGCAGGGCGCTTTTTTGTGGTCTTCAGGTTGGTAAAGGGAAAACCAACCAGAACCACATCACCAAATTCAAAGCTTGTCGTAGGCTGCATCTTCGTCGTTATCCCATACCTTTTGGAAAGAAGCCTCCGCTCCCCGCGCGAAATCCTTGCGCATATGATGCTCACGTTCTCTCTGGCTCAGAAAATCAATGAAATCCTCAACCTCGGATAAACGGTCTGCAGGCAAGTGTTCAAGCTTCTTAATCACTTGCTGAACTCTGTTGTCCATGACTAGCTCCTGTTAGCTCATACTAACTCGGCCAAGTATCGCACGATAGAGACAAAAACGCCCAGCGTTATGCTGGGCGCAAGGGTCTGTCTTCAGGGTCTGACCCCGAACGGGGTCTGACCCTTTTTGGACGGATGGGTTCGAGTTAAGTGGCAAGGACGGGCAAAGGTGGGTCAGTCCCCATGCGGGGACAGACCCTTGTGGGACAGACCCCTGGGACAGACCCTACAGCTTCCGCCCTTTCCCAGCCGCAATCCGCAACCGCAGCGCGTTCAACTTGATAAAGCCTTCCGCGTCTTTCTGGTCGTAGGCACCCTGGTCTTCTTCAAAGGTGGCGATCTTTTCGTCGAACAGGGAGTCGTCAGACTTACGGCCAACCACGTCCACGTTGCCTTTGTAAAGCTTCAGGCGAACGGTGCCGTTCACGTAGGTTTGGGTCTGGTCGATCAGTGCCTGCAGGGCTTCGCGCTCCGGGGACCACCAGTAACCGTTGTAGATCACCTCGGCGTAGCGGGGCATCAGGCTGTCTTTCAGGTGGGCCACTTCGCGGTCCAGGGTAATGGACTCAATGGCGCGGTGAGCACGCAGCATAACGGTGCCACCCGGGGTTTCGTAGCAGCCGCGGGACTTCATGCCTACGTAGCGGTTCTCTACGATGTCCAGGCGGCCAATACCGTTGGCACCAGCTACTTTGTTCAGGGTTTCCAGCACTTCGTGAGCTTTCATTTCCTGGCCATCAACGGCAACTATGTCGCCCTTCTTATAGGTCAGCTCAACGTAAGTCGGCTTCTCGGGAGCCGCTTCCGGAGACACACTCCAGCGCCACATGTCTTCCTCGGCTTCTGCCCAGGGGTCTTCCAGGTTCATGCCTTCGTAGGAGATGTGCAGCAGGTTGGCGTCCATGGAGTACGGGCTCTTGCCCTTCTTCATTTCCACCGGAATGTTGCGCTCTTCGCAGTACTGCAGCAGCTTCTCGCGTGAGTTCAGATCCCACTCACGCCAAGGGGCGATCACTTTTACACCCGGCTTCAGCGCGTAAGCGCCCAACTCAAAACGTACCTGGTCGTTACCCTTGCCGGTGGCACCGTGAGAGATGGCATCCGCGCCGGTTTCGTTGGCAATGTCGATCAAACGCTTGGCAATCAGCGGGCGGGCGATGGAGGTGCCCAGCAGGTACTCGCCCTCGTAGATGGTGTTGGCGCGGAACATCGGGAACACGTAATCGCGCACAAACTCCTCGCGCAGATCCTCGATGTAGATTTCCTTAACGCCCAGCGCCTCGGCCTTCGCCCGCGCCGGCGCCACTTCCTCACCCTGGCCGATGTCAGCGGTGAAGGTCACCACCTCGCAGTTATAGGTATCCTGCAACCACCGAACAATCACGGAAGTATCCAGGCCACCGGAATAGGCCAGCACCACCTTGTTAATATCAGACATGCTTGTGCTCCAGACTGAACAGAATGGATGTATTGAAAAGAAGAGCGGTATTGTACGGGAGTGCGGTGGGAATGGCTATTGGCCGGAAGAAGTCTGGAATATGCGTTGCAGCTCGCCGTTGTCACGCATGTATTGCAAAGCATCCTTGAAGAGACGAGCGTGTTCCGGGTTGCCGCTGGCAGGCGACATATACAGCCGGGCCTTTTGGCCCTTCACATGCTCCTGTAAACGGAACTCCTCGGCGGGAAAGTCATAAGCATCTATCGTCATTGCGATGTTGTGATCACTGGCAAGCACTGCTGAAATCCGCCCCAACATCAGCATATCAATGGCTTGGCGGATGTCATATACCGGCACCTTCAGCACCGCATCATCAGCCTTAAACGACTCGCCCAGATAGGTACCCCGCACATAGCCAACCCGTTTACCGGCAAGGTCTTCAAGGGTCAGGGGAAAATCGGTGTCACGCATCGCCATTAGCATCAGATTGATCTGAAGCACGGTCTCAACGGGAATAGTGCTTTCGTCCAGATCAGGACTTTGGAACAGAAAAGCAAACTGCCCACGGCCCCTCGTAACGTCCATGATAACCCGCCTCAAGGGCAATAACTGGACGCGGACAGGCACGCCGGAAAGGTCTGATAACCGATTGACCAACTCAATCACGCTTCCCTGCAGCTCACCCTGATCATCCCGAAATCCCCAGGGCCAGACATCAGGTACAACGAACAAGGCCGCCTGGCCAGCCGAAGCATTCTGGCCGGATAACGCCACGTCATCACCCGCGTGAGCATGGGTAACAACCAACAAAAGGGCCAGAATAAGGCCCCGCACAAATATCATCGGCTTAACCAACCCCGGCTCAAACTGCCTGTTGCTGGTTAACCACCTCGTCGCGAATGCCATCCCAGCCGTCTTTCACAGAACGCAGCAGGTTCAGTACTTCATCCAGCTTGGCCACATCATTCTTGGCGCTGGCTTCCAACAGGGTGCGTTCCATGTAGTCGTAAAGACCCTCTAGCCGGGCGGCCAGCTCGCCGCCTTTCTCAAAATCAAGGAACGCCCGCAGACCGCCGATGATTTCTATGGCTTTATTAAGCAACTGGCCCTTGGCCGCGTAATCTTTGGCCTGAATCCGGGATTTGGCCATGTTGATGCGCTCGATCGCCCCGTTATACAGCAGCTGAATCAGCTTGTGCGGGTCTGCATCGGTGATGCTGGTTTGGGTATTAACGCGCTGATAAGCCTGTAAACCGTTCATAAATAACCTCGTTTCACCGTTATCCGGTATGCCATGTTTGGCTGGCCACAATAAGTATAGCCGAATTAATCTCTCTGCCTGTTCGGCGCCAGGGCCGCCAGCTGCTGAGACACGAAATCCTGCGTACTGTTTAGCTGGGATATAAGGGAGTCTGCCGCACTAAACTGGGCAACAAGGCGCGCCTGAAAACTGTCAATCCGCAAGTCCAGTTTTATCCTATCTTCCTGAATGCGCTCAAGATCCCGGTTCAAGGAATCTGTGCGGGAGCTCAAAGCACCGTCTGCACCCAAAATTCTGGTAATGGCATCTACTGCGCGCTCGCTCACGCCCTCGATGAACCTCACTGAGCCGCGATTGCCAACGTCGCCGCCGGTAATCCGCACCTGAAGGCCGGCTGCATCGCCACCGGCATTGTTTGCTAGGAACAACACCTGGCCATCACCTTGAGCGGCCTGGCCGTTGATGGTGCCTTGAACGTCCTGGCCGGCGGTGCCGGTAGCGGTGTTCAGCCCTGTAACGTTGCTCAACCCAGTCAGGCTTACGTTAGACTCACTACCAAAGCGGTTAGAAGTAAACGTTAACCCTTCGGCAGCATCGAAAGCCACCTGAACCGAACGCCCTGCCGCGCTCAGAGCCGAGTTCTCGCGCAGGGCTGTCTGAATGGCCGCAGCGAAATCGGCACCGGAATAGTCGCCGGCCGCGATAGATACGGTTGCAGTGGTTTCTCCATCCACCCGGAACGTAAAGCTGTTATCTGCCTGAACCTGAATCGCATCTGCGGTGTTCGGAACCGTGTAATTGAGACTGCCCCGAGTCGCCATCTGGGTAACGTTAATGCTGTAATCGCCCGGGCGGGAATTAGAGCCGCTACGAACAAACTCCACCTGGGAATCACTGGTCCTGCCCTGCTCCGCGAACAGCGCGGTGACATCATTGGGGTTTTCCCGAAGCTGCTGCTGAAACCTCTGGCTATTGAACTGCAGCTCACCGGTACGGAAGTCCGTGCTAATGCCCACATCCGCCAGGCTACGCACACTGGCGTTTTCCAGCCCGGGAATAATATCTGTTAAAACCCGCTTTAACTGATTCTGGATGTTCCGAACCGTGGAATCCCCGGTCAGAATACTGCCCCGGCCGGTTTCGCTATCAAACGAAGACAGTTCACGAATGGTGCCCTGCAGCTCGTTGAACTTGTCCACGAACGCCTGAACACGTTCGGCGACTGCAGCGGTATCCTGCTCCACCTTGATCGTGGACTTGCCCACATCGGTAATGTTGAAGGTCAGCCCGTCTACGACATTTTCAATGGTATTGGTGGCGCGGCGAATTTCCACGCCGTTGATTTCCATTACCGCGTCGCTCGCCGCAATGGTCTGGCGCATGCCATCCATGTTTTCGGGATCTGCCGTATCGAAAGCGAACCGGCTTAAGCCCGGGGCAGCGCCGTCTTCCGTAACGGAGATATTAACCGCATTGGCTTCACCAGTTTCATCCGCAGACAACACCAGCTGGAAACCGTTGCCGGTATCAATCACACCGGCAGATACACCCGCATTGGCCTCGTTAATGGCATTCGCCAGGCCTTGCAGGGTGTCGTTGGAAGAATCGATGGTGATGTTGGTGGTCTTGTCACCCACCTGAAGCGTCATGGTGCCACGGCCCACACTGGTGGCATCCCGGTCGGCAAACACATCCCGGCTGGCCAGGGCCTGAGACTGCGCCAGGCTTTTTACATCCAGGCTGTAAGAGCCGCGGCTGGCCTTGCCGGCATCCACCGACACATCAATATTGCTACCCGAGGACGTGGCCGAAAACGACTTCATCCCATCCGCAGAACCCAGCTGGCGCATGGGCAACCGCAACTCTGTGACGGCACTGCGCAACATGCCATAGGCGGAAATGAGTGCCTCTGTGCGTTCCGTTTTCTGATCCAGCCGAACTTCCGTGGGCCTGCGTTCTGCAGCCACCAACTGGTCAACCAGATCCGACGTCAAAACGCCAGAGCCAACACCTAACGAAGAAATTGTTGCCATAACCGTGCCTCCTCAGGGGGGCGAGTCTCTTTACTGATCAGTTTATCGGCAGCCAGCGGCAAAACTTTGCCTTTTTTCAGAAAATACTTACGCCGATTTGTAACAGCCTGTAAACGCAGAACACCGCCGGCCCCTTATCGGGTGCGGCGGTGCTGAAATACCGTTGCTGTCATCCGCGCAAAAGCGGCAAGCTTCTACACTTTGATGTTAAACAACGTCAGCGGTTCATCCTGCTGCAATTTTTCTGCCAACCTCAATGCGACTTCGTCTGGCATCTGGCGAATCACTTCCTGGGTTTGTTGATCAACCACCTTGACGATCATCTGGCCCATGTCGTTATCCACTTCAAACTGAAGATCCCGTTGCACGTTTTGCACAAAATCATTCAGCTGACTGACCGCCTCATTCAGCTCATCCCGCTGTGCTTCACTGCGAGCCTGCAGCCTTTCGGCTTTCGACGGCTCCGAAGCAACCTGAGCGTTCTGAACCGGGCGATCACCAGCAGCCGAAGCAGCAAGGTCAGGGGCGTTCCGGCCCTCGGCCTGAGATGACGACATTGCCTTGGCCGGAGCCTGCGCGCCTGCGCGCACCAGCTTCAGGTCCGGGCTGTTCAGGTTAACGTCATTCATAGCTTTACCTCGCTATCCTTCAACGGCGGAAGGCCGAAACCCGAGGGTTCCGACCGTTACCGCTATGCCCCTTACTGCAGGAGGGACAGAACCTGCTGCGGACGGGCGTTCGCCTGAGCCAGGACGGAGATACCGGCCTGCTGCAGTACCTGGGATTTGGCCAGGTTGGCAGTTTCTGCCGCGAAGTCAGCGTCCAGGATACGGCTGTTGGAGGCGCTGAGGTTTTCTACAGACGTTGCCAGGTTCGC
>NZ_JACUUB010000025.1 GCF_014859525.1 Marinobacter sp. | reverse complement strand
TCCACACCAGGGCCAGCGGACGCTCGTATCTTCGAGCCCTCTTCAGCTCTTCATCCAATACCCGGGAACACTCCCGGCGGTTGAGCAATCCGGTTAATGGGTCGCGAGTCGCCATTTCTTCCAGCTCTGTCTCCAGCACCTTACGGTCTGTAATATCCAGTAGCACTCCTTCCAGCAACGAAGTGCCGTCGTCTTGTTCGACGCCACAGCCCCGCTCCCATACCCAGACCTTCCGGCCATCCTTGCGGGTCAGAGCGTATTCCACCGAAAAAGGCTCACCTTTGCGGACAGCAATGTCGACCTCTTCCAGGATTTGCTCCGATTTTTCGGTGTCCATGAGCGCCACAAAACTGACGAGTTTGTTATTTATCAGCTCATCGGGTGTATAACCGGTCAGGCGTTCACAACCGCCCGACACAAACACCAAGGTCCACTGATCATCGTGCAGGCAACGGTAGGCCATGCCAGGCAGGTTATCCATCAACACCGTCAGCTGTTTTTCCCGCTGACGTAACGCCCGGCGCTGATTCACCTGCAACGACAGTAGCAAGCGATCCTTGATGAGTAAGCGCAACATAACCATAAACAGCACCAGGGCTGTCAACGCCACAAACAGAAAGCCTTTCCAGGTTTGCACGGTAGACAGGGTACGGGGATCGGGAAACCAGACTTCGACCAGCCGATCGGAAAAGATAATCCAGATCAAACCTACCACCAGATACACCAAGGTGGCTGATATCGCCCTTCGCAAAGGGCTCTGGTTCCCATTTGATCCGTTTGAACCGTCGTCCTCCGGACGCTCAGATTGCATAATCTTCCCTTCTAATCTGGCACTTTCCTATACAGAAAGTAGACAGTATCACTGTTTCAGTCGAGGATTCATTCCTTTTTAGATACGCTCAACAGGGTTGGTCTGACCATCGGCAGGGATGACGTTGTGCCGGTGCCGTGCTTTAATCCCGCCAACTCGCGCTACTAACAGGAGTGTGTATGACACCCGGAATACTGGCCGCCCGAAGAGCCCAGGTGAGCTACACCGTTCACGAATACCAGCACGATCCCGCAGCGGAAAGCTACGGTACCGAAGCAGCCGAGAAAACAGGGGTGGAGCCGAGCCGGGTTTTTAAAACTCTGGTGGTCAGTGTAGACGGCAAAACACTGGCGGTGGCGGTGCTGCCGGTGACTCATTTGCTCAGCCTGAAACTCATTGCCAGGGCAGCAAGCGGCAAGAAGGCGGCTATGGCCGATAAACTGGATGTACAGCGCAGCACCGGTTATGTCCTGGGCGGGGTCAGCCCTCTGGGCCAGAAAAAACGACTGCCCACCTACATTGATGCTTCTGCCGAACAATTTGATACGGTTTTTGTCAGTGCCGGCAAAAGGGGTCTTGAGATAGAACTGGCACCCGCTGATTTGGCCAGGCTAACCAGCGCTCAGTTTGTACCCCTGCAACAGGACTGACAAACCCATCGGGCACAAAAAACCCGGAGGGCCTGCATGGCCGCCCGGGCTTCTCAACCAGCACCGGGGAGCCCGGTGCGGATTTGCGGGTGTTAGCTCACAGATGCCTGCGCGTCGGTCAGGATCTTGTTAAGCGTTGCACTCGGCTGCATCACCTCACACACTCTTTCCATGGGCGCGTGGTAGTAACCACCGATGTCGGCCGGTTGGCCCTGTACCACGGTCATTTCTTCCAGGATCTTGTCCTTGTTCTCTTCCAGCTGCTTAGACAGCTTGGTGAAGAACTCTTTGAGTTCCTTGTCTTCATCCTGGTTTGCCAGCGCTTCTGCCCAGTAACGGGCCAGATGGAAATGGGAACCGCGGTTGTCCAGTTCGCCGGTCACCCGTGACGGTGACTGATTGTTCTCCAGCAGTCGTTCGGTCGCCTTGTCCAGAGTCTGGCCGAGCAAGCGAGCACTATTGTTGCTCTGCTTTTCACCCAGCTCATCCAGAGACACCGCCGTGGCCAGGAACTCACCCAGAGAATCCCAACGCAGGTGGTTTTCCTGAACCAGCTGCTGCACGTGCTTGGGCGCGGAGCCGCCAGCACCGGTCTCATACAGACCACCGCCGTTCAGCAACGGCACAATCGACAGCATCTTGGCGCTGGTGCCCAGCTCCAGAATCGGGAACAGGTCGGTCAGGTAGTCACGCAGCACGTTGCCAGTCACCGAAATGGTGTCCAGGCCACGAATCAAGCGCTCCATGGTCCAGCGGATCGCGCGGACCGGCGACTTGATGTAAATCTCCAGACCTTCGGTGTCGTGCTCTTTCAGATAGGTCTCGACTTTTTTGATCAGCTCCGCGTCGTGCGCGCGCTCGTCGTCCAGCCAGAACACTGCAGGGGTATTGCTGGAGCGGGCACGGTTGACCGCCAGCTTGACCCAGTCGCGAATGGGCAAGTCTTTGGTCTGGCAGGCACGCCAGATATCACCCGACTCAACAGTGTGCTCGGTCAGCACGGTGCCGTCTTCAGTAACCACACGCACAATACCGTCTTCCTTGATTTCAAACGTCTTGTCGTGAGAACCGTACTCTTCGGCTTTCTGGGCCATCAGGCCAACGTTGGGTACAGTACCCATGGTGGTCGGATCGAAGGCGCCGTGGGTCTTACAGAAGTTGATAACTTCCTGATAGATGGTGGCGTAGGTGGACTCCGGCATCACTGCCTTGGTGTCTTTGAGCTTGTTATCCCGGGCCCACATCTTGCCGGAATTACGAATCATCGCCGGCATGGAGGCGTCGACGATCACGTCGCTGGGAACGTGCAGGTTGGTGATCCCTTTGACGGAATCCACCATGGCGATCTCCGGACGGTGCTCGTAGCAGGCGTGCAGGTCTTCCTGGATCTGCTCTTGCTTGGACTCCGGCAATTCTTTGATTTTTTCCAGCACGCTGGAGAGGCCATTGTTCGGGTTAACGCCGATTTCATCAAAGAGGTCGCCGTACTTGTCGAACAAATCCTTGTAGAACACCTTCACCGCGTGACCGAACACGATCGGGTGAGAGATCTTCATCATGGTAGCTTTCACGTGCAGCGAGAACATGACACCGGTTTTTTCGCAGTCTGCGATAGCGTCTTCGAAGAACTTCACCAGTGCTTTCTTGCTCATGAACATGCCGTCGAGCACTTCACCATCGAGCAGTGCCAGATCGGACTTCAGGACGGTCTGCTGGCCCTGCTTGTTCTCGAACACGATGTTGACATTGGTGGCCTTGTCCAGAGTGACGGACTGCTCACTGGAGTAGAAGTCACCGCCGCGCATGTGAGCCACGTGGGTGCGGGAGGCCGGGCTCCACTCGCCCATGCTGTGGGGGAATTTGCGGGCGAAGGCTTTGACCGCGGCCGGAGCTCGGCGATCAGAGTTGCCTTCACGCAGAACCGGGTTGACGGCGCTGCCCAGGACTTTGGAGTAGCGGTTGTGGATTTCCCTCTCTTCCTCGGTTTCCGGATTTTCTTTGTATTCCGGCAGGTTGTAACCCTGATCGTTCAGCTCCTTGATGGCGGCACGGAGCTGCGGAATGGAGGCAGAGATGTTCGGAAGCTTGATGATGTTGGCATCCGGGTCTTTGGTGTACTCGCCCAGTTCAGCGAGGGCATCCGGAACGCGCTGGTCTTCTTCAAGGTAGTCGGGGAACCCGGCCAGAATACGCGCCGCAAGGGAGATGTCGCTGGTTTCAAAGTCGATGCCAGCCGGCTTGGCGAAGGTTTCCAGGATGGGAAGCAGTGACCGGGTGGCGAGGGCAGGTGCCTCGTCGGTCAGAGTGTAGACAATCTTGGATTTGGAGTTGCTCATTTTCGTCCTCAGGCAAATGGGTGGGTTCGGGACGGTCACGGCACGATCAGGCGTCTTGTGAACGGCTGGTTATGCCGGTGACTGATTCGGAACTTTTGATAGGCCTAATAAGATAGCATTTTTTACCAGACTTTGGTTAATATCTTAGTATAAGAACGGACTAAAAATGCCTTATCTTCGGTTACAGGACGATGAAATGGCTGGAATTTACGAAACTTTCTAACATTCGTCGGATTTTAAGGCTTTGGAGTTATCGCGGTAGGGGAAAGCCCTCCCAAAACACGCTCCTTCGGCCCATCCATGGGGCGCTTGGGCTCCGCACAGTTTTGGGAGGGCTTTCCCCCACCGCTTATCCGACTGCCGAGTTGTATTCCGCACGCCTTTAGTAAAGCGGAAACATACTCATTTTGTCGACAAAATGACCGTAATCACGCCGGTAACAACCCCATTTCCACCAACCGCTCACGAATCCGATCCAAAGCTTCCGGATTGCCCAAAGCATCCCGGTTGTCCGCCTTGCTTGAGCCATTGACCAGCCGGGCCACCGCGAGTTCCACTTTTTTTCCGCTACGAGTGTAGGGAATGTCGGGCACTTCGACGATATGTCTGGGCACGTGCCGGGGGCTCGCGCCTTCGCGGATTCGGGTTTTCAGGGTTTTGATCAGGTCGTTAGTGACGGCTTGGCCGTTGGCGGGGACGACGAACAGGACGACTTCGACGTCGCCGTCAATCTGGCGGCCCACCACCAGGCTGTCTTTGACCTCGCTGATGGTTTCTACCTGGCGGTAGATTTCCGCGGTGCCGATGCGGACGCCGCCGGGGTTGAGGGTGGCGTCGGAGCGGCCGTAGATGATGGCGCCGCCGTGTTCGGTGAATTCGATGAAGTCGCCGTGTGCCCAGACTCCGGGGAAGGTGTTGAAGTAGGCGTCTTTGTAGCGTTCGTTGTCCGGGTCCTGCCAGAAGCTGACAGGCATGGAGGGCAGCGGCTGACGGCAGACCAGTTCGCCCCGGCCTTCGCGGACCGGTTGGCCGTCGTCGCCGTAGGCGACAGCATCCACACCAAGTAAGCGGCACTGGATTTCGCCTCTTCGTACCGGCAAAAGTGGTGTCGATCCCACAAAGCAGCCACAGATATCGGTCCCGCCAGCGATCGAGCCCAGCAGCACGTTGGGGGCACCGTCGGTGTAGATCCAGTCGTAGTCTTCCGGCAATAGCGGGGAGCCGGTGGAGAAGACGACGCGCAGGTGGCTCTGGTCCAGGGTTTTCGCCGGTTGCAGTTCGGCTTTTCGGCAGCCTGCAATAAAGCGGGCGCTGGTGCCGTAGTGGGTCACCCGTTCTTTGGCCACGGTTTCCCACAGGAAGTTGAGGTTCGGGTAACCCGGGGAGCCATCCACGGTGATCACGGCGGCGCCGGTCATCAGGGCAGAGGCTTGCCAGTTCCACATCATCCAGCCGCAGGTGGTGAAGTACAGGAAGCGGTCGTCCGGGCCCACGTCGCCGTGCAGCATAAGCTCTTTGGCGTGGTTGACCAGCAAGCCGGCGGTGCCGTGCACGATGCACTTGGGTTTGCCGGTGGTGCCGGAGGAATAGAGGATGTAAACCGGGTGGTCCGGGTCCACTGGGGTGAACGAGGGAGCCTGGCCTTCACCGGCTTTCAGCGCGTCGTCCCAGGGGGTGACCATCTCGCCGGGAATCGGGGCTTCGTCTGGCAGTTGCGCAATGCTGACCACCACTTTCAGGGACGGCAGCCCAGCAATCAGTTCGGCAAAGTCGTGCTGGCGGGCGAACACCTTGCCACCATAGCCGTAGCCGTTCACCACAATCAACGCAGCCGGTTCGATCTGACCGAAACGGTCCTTGATGGCGCCGATGCCGAAGTCCGGGGAGGCGGAGCTCCAGATGGCACCGAGGCTGGTGGCCGCCAGCATGCCCACCAAGGCTTCGTAGCCGTTGGTGACCACGCCCGCTACACGGTCACCCTGCTGAATGCCGTTGCGGCGCAGGAAGGCTTCCAGGGCGCCCGCATCGGCTTTCAGTTCCGCGTAGGTTTTGCGCAGCACTGGACGGGTTTCACAGTAGGCCACCACCGCTTCTTTGTTCGCGTGCGCTCCGTCGGCCAGCCGCAACAGGTTAGCGGCGAAGTTCAGCTTCATGCCCGGAAACCATTCGGCACCGGGCATCTCTCGGTGGCCCAGCACGCGCTTGGCTGGGGTGTCGAAGACCAGGCCGCAGTAATCCCATATTTTCTGCCAGAAGGTATCGAGTTCAGTGATCGACCACTGGTGCAGCGCGTGATAGTCAGCAAACGGCCCAAAGCCCTGCTGCTCCAGCCAGGCCTTGAACAGGCCCATGCGGGAGCCGGTGAGGGTATCCTGGTCCGGGGCCCAGACCACAGGTGATTGTTCTGTGTTGCTCATCCGTTTCTCCAGAAAATGACTGCATATGCCAGCCCTGGCAGGTAATGTTACTGCGCACACCGTATTCCGCGGCCACACAGGGCGCTTTAGGGGGCGAGGCTTGCACCGAGTGTACCGAACCCATGTAGAGCATAGTCCCTGCGCGTTGTTCATACATCATCAGGCTCAGCACTTACGAGGCAACGAACGACAAAACGCCCGGGTAGATGTCACGGGTGATGATACCCGGCAAACACACTCTCACCAGATGGACATCCATCCTCAGCTGCGGCTCGTATCGTCTGGTTGTTCGTCAATTTTTGAGGAGGCGGGTGTGATCGTTCAAAACGCCAGGGATATCAACATCATTATGGCCTTGGCGGTGCTGATGTTAACCGGTTGCGCCAGCCACCAGCCGACACCATCAAACTCGTTCACCCTGCCGACAACCGAGTTTACCGTTCATTCCTCTATCCCCTATTCCCCGGATTCCTGGCCGGCATCTCTCTTTGCCGATCTCTATGTGCCCGCCGTGGCAGGCAATGCTCCGGTCGTATTGATGGCTCACGGGGGCGGCTGGGAGCGACGTTCGCGAGCTGATATGACCTGGATAGCTGAGGCTTTGGCAAGCCAGGGTTTTGCGGTATTGAACGTGGATTACCGGTTTGCGCCGGAATACACATTCCCGGCGCAACTGCACGATCTGCAGGTCGCCCGACGGTGGATTACGCAAAATGCGGCAGACTTTGGACTGGATGCCGACAGGGTTAGTGGTTTCGGGTTTTCCTCGGGCGCTCATCTAATGGCGCTACTGGCAACCGTTGCCAGTACTGACAGCGATCTGAACACACCTCATGGTGGTCCGGATACCAGGCTTCAGGCCGTGGTGGCGGGCGGCTTGCCGTCAGACCTTTCGGCGTTCGGTTCCGGCAGGCTGCTTCGGCAATTCCTGGGGAGTGATCCCAAGGCAGACCCGGAGCGCTATCAACAGGCGTCTCCGATCAGCCACGTCAGTGCGTCAACACCGCCATTTTTCCTGTTTCATGGTGCCATGGATATGATGGTGCCCTTTACTCAGACCGAGGGGTTCTCGCAATCCCTGGCAGACAATAAGGTGTATCACGAGGTCTACAAAATGCACCTGCGCGGACACATCACGAGCTTTCTCACTGCCGGCAAAGCCGTCGACAGCGCGGCACAGTTTCTGGCCCGGCATCAAGACCCTTGATCAACCAAGCCGGATAAACGGCAACAGACTGAAGCCTGCGATCACCAGGATCGCCAAGCAAGCCGCGAGGGTTCTCACTGGTTTTCGCCGGATCATCGACCAGACACCACCAATCTCGCCTCGGGCCAGCTTGTCTTCATAGGCACGGCGCTGGCTCTCGAAGCGTTGCTGTTGGTAGGCCTTCAATAATACTTTAGCCCGGGCCGCCTCATCGTTGTCGTGCACCCAAAAGCCACCCATACTGATGCCCCAGCGGCTTGGCGGAGTCTCGTAGTAGCGCACCTCATGCTCTTCGAACAGGGCTCGGATGTCGTCTGCCTCATCATCGGGCACATTGCGCAGATTCATCAGGTGGTGGGGCATAGGGCTTCCCGGCTGGCTTCATGAAGGTTAATGGCTATATCCTAGCAGGAAAGCCAATCCGACCGAATTCATCAGGACACTGCATGAGCCATAACCCCCTCCGTCTGCTGCTGGATTTTGATGACCGCATCCAGCGCGACAGGGATCAAGATCCGGGTTTTCTGCACCGCCGTGACCGGCGTTTTGCCCTGGACTGCCAACAACAGGGAATCCGCCCGGATGCCTCCGCCTGGCTGGAACAGATGGCGCGGCTCAGCGGTCCCGGCAATGGCCAGCAGGCCGGTAAGAACATCGAGCAACGGTGGCGACGAATCCAGGGCGGTTTCGTCGCTGTCGGAGCAGTGTTCGGCATTCTCACCATGGCCGGACTGTTGTTCTATGACGGCGGCCAGCGCATCAACATCACCGCGCTACTGGCGTTTGTGTTGCTGCAACTGCTGCTGGCTGCGGCCACCACGGTGCAGGCGCTGGTAGGCTGGCAACCCTGGGGCTGGCTGCAACGGCGCCTGCAGAAGCAGCGGCCAGGGTCAACTCTGATTCAACTACAACCTCTCCTGATGGCCAGGGCGGCTCACACCGGCGGCACTGCCTTCGCCAGCACCGGACTACTCACCTTACTGGCATTGCTGGTTATTCAAGACCTGGCCTTTGGCTGGAGCACCACACTGGACACAGCGGCACAGGGCTATCACGCCCTGGTTCAGGCCATAGCCACCCCCTGGGGGTGGCTATGGCCGGCTGCGGTGCCGTCGCAAGATCTGGTCGAGGCCACACGATTTTTCCGTGCCGCGCCGGCCAGCGTAGTCACCCCGGCTGCTCAGTGGGGGCAATGGTGGCCTTTCGCGGTGATGTTGTGGCTGACTTGGGTGTTGTTTCCCCGTCTGCTTCTGTTGTGTATCAGTCACTGGCTAATCCGGCGTAAAAGCAACAATCTGCTGCGGCGCCATCCCGGCATGCAGGCACTGGCCTACCGTATGGAAACCCCAACCCTGGAGACCGGCAATCAGCACAACGACGCCGATGATCTACCAGACACCAGCACTCGCGCCCGACCGGTCGAGCTCTCCGATGTTCATCATATTATCTGTTGGGCAGGTGCCGGCGAACCGGAGCTGCCCCAACAACTGCTGGGTGCCAGAACCACCGTACTCAGGGCTGGCGGTCGGGCATCCCTGGCCGAGGATGACCACGTCATCGTTACCCTGGCAGGTGCTCTGGCCCACAAACCGGCACCAACGATTGTCTTGGTTACCCGCAGCTGGGAACCCCCAACCGGTGAGCTTCACGATTTCCTCGACCATGCCCGGGGCCAGTGGCCCGCGAACACCCGAGTGCAAATTCTGCCGCTGGCCCCCAATGCCAACCAGGCCCCGGCCAACCACCTTATCCAGCCATGGTTGCGCTTTACCGAGCGCCTGCCTGCAGGCTTTGCCGACGTCGCGTTACTACCATCCATACCGGACAACCCTTATCAGACCGGGACCGGACAACCATGACCCAACAACCGCTATTCGCGGTGGTCGGCCACCCGAACAAAGGCAAATCCAGTGTGGTCGCCACCTTGTCCCAGAACGATGCCATTGCCATTGCACTGGAACCTGGTACCACCCGGGCCCGGCAGGCCTATCCTCTGACGGTCGACGGCGAAGAGCTTTATACTCTGGTCGACACGCCGGGCTTCCAGCGCCCAAGGCGCGTGCTGCAGTGGCTGGAAGCCCACAGTCTGTCTGCCTCTGACCATCCGGAAACGGTACGAGCCTTTGTACTCCAACACAGGGGTGATGACCGCTATGTCGATGAATGTGAGCTGCTCACCCCGATCATCGACGGCGCTGGCATCATTTACGTGGTGGACGGATCCGTGCCTTACAGTGCGGAACACGAGGCAGAAATGACGATTCTGCGCTGGACCGGCCGGCCTAGCCTGGCCCTGATCAACAGCATCGGTGATGGCGATTACAGCGACACCTGGCAATCGGCACTTGGCCAGTTTTTCCAGGTTGTTCGCAAATTCGATGCGGTTCGCGCCCCGTTCGAGCAGCACCTCAGCTTGCTCAGAGCCTTTGGCCAGCTGGAACCCAACTGGGAGCAAACCCTGGCCCAAGCCACCAACTTGTTGGCCCAGCAACGCCATCAACGCCGGTACCAGGCCGCCAGCCTGATCGCTCGGGCTCTGGAAGATCTGATGAGCTATCAGGAAAAGCGTACACTGACCCTTGACCAGGTGGCCAGCACCAGTGATGCCTCTCTGGCGGACACCCTGCGGGATCGCTGGTATCGCCACCAACGCCAACGAGAACAGACTCTGCGCGTGAACATTGAGCTGCTTTACCAGCACCAGCACATCCAGCGTCAGGAAGCGGAACTGGAATGGGCCAACCAGCACGACCTGTTCTCCGAAAACACCCGCAAACATTGGGCCGTCAGTAAAAAATACCTCGCCACCGCTGGCTTTGGCGCAGGTGCCGTCGGCGGCGCGGGTATCGACGCGGTCACCTTTGGCGCATCCCTCGGCACCGGGGCGCTGGTGGGTGGCCTGGTCGGCGCCGCCGGTAGTTACTTTTATGGCGACCGCCTGATCTTGCCGGCACTCAGCATCGGCCCCTTGAAAGACGGTTTGAAAACCGCCACGTTCGGACCTGTACAGGACAGTCAGTTTGGTTATGTTGTCGCCGGCCGGGCGGTCGATCACTGGTGGCACATCAGCCATCGAAACCACGCAGGCCGTGGTTTACTGGAGCTGGAACCCGCCGATCACCACTGGCTGGAAAGACTTGAAAAAGCAAGCCGCAGAGAGATTCAGAAAGCCTTCGATCGGTGTCGAAAACAGAAGCCGCTCAACCCTCAGCAACGACAGAACTTTACCGCTGCAATCGAGCGGGCCATGGCAGTTTACGACGATTGGCGGTTGAATCGGCCGTAACGGGCATGTTTATACTGTATGGCTATTCCATCACATAATGAGGAATGCGAATGAAAATCGTACGAGTGCAAGACATCATCGGTACCGAGCGCGAAGTTACCGGCCCGGGTTGGACCAGCCGCCGCATGCTGCTGAAAAAAGACGGCATGGGTTTCTCGTTCCATGAAACCATTATTCCCGCCGGTGCCGAGCTCAACCTCTGGTACAAGCACCATCTGGAAGCGGTTTACTGCGTCGCCGGTAACGGCAAAATTCTGGATAAGGCCACAGGTGAAACCCACGAGATCACCGATGGCACCCTGTATGCGCTCGACAAGCACGACCAGCATACGCTGTACGGTGGTACCGAAGATATGCGTTTGATCTGCGCCTTCAACCCACCGGTCACTGGCCGCGAAGTTCACGACGAAGACGGCGCCTATTTGCCAGACACCAGCGAAGACTGAAACCGCTGAACGTGGCAGATTATTCAGCCGCCACCACACCGCCATCGCCAGCCAAGCTGCTGCCGGTGGCGGTGTTGCTTTGGCTGGCCGGCGTTTATCTGAGAATACCGGTGCTGGTGGCACCGCCCCTGGCGCCCTTCATCAGCGATGAGCTCGGTCTGACCCAGGCCC
This sequence comes from Marinobacter sp., assembly GCF_014859525.1. Taxonomy (GTDB): domain Bacteria; phylum Pseudomonadota; class Gammaproteobacteria; order Pseudomonadales; family Oleiphilaceae; genus Marinobacter. The sequence continues at coordinate 24,867 of NZ_JACUUB010000025.1, read as the reverse complement.
TGACCGGTGCCCTGACCACCCTTCCGATTCTGATGCTGGCGATTGGAGCCATGCCCGGCTCGCTGGCCATTTCTCGCATCGGCCCCAGAAACACACTGGCCTTGGCCATGGTGATCATGGTGATTGGATCCGCCGGCCGAGGGCTGGTACCAGATACCATCACCCTCATGGTGGCCAGCGCCATCATGGGGTTTGGGGTGGCCATGATGCAGCCGGCCTTTCCGGCGCTGTTACCACGATGGCTCGAACCACACCATCTGGCGTTGGGCTCGGCCATCTATATGAACGGTATGCTGATGGGCGAATTCATCGGTGCCGGGATTACGCTGCCCGTGCTCATGCCACTGCTGGACAACAGCTGGCGTGCCACCCTGCTGGTTTGGTCACTGCCGGCACTGCTGGTCGCGGCCGCACTGTTTCTCCCAAAAAGAGATCTGGCCCGGCCCGTGCGCCGATCGGCCTGGCTCCCCGACTGGAAAAATCCGTTAACGCTGCGCATCGGCTTGCTGCTGGGCATGTCTGGCTCCATGTTTTTTGGTCTGAATGCCTATATGGGCAACCTTCTGGAGCAGCAAGGGCATTTTGAAAAGCTGGCCGATGCGCTTTTCTGGTATAACTTTGCTCAGGTCGGCGCCTCTTTGGTGATGCTGAAAATGGCACGGGTATGGGTAGGTCGGCGCGGCATTATCGTAATGGTAGCCATACTGAGCATTCTCGGTACCGCCGGCACTCTGGTGCTGGAAGGCTGGCCGGCCATTATCAGTGCCACCTTGATGAGTTTTGTTGCCGGCATCCTGCTGATTTTATTGGTTGCCTTACCACCGCTACTGGTTCGCTCGGAAGAAACCGGCCGGCTATCCGCTGGCACCTTTCTGGTCGGCTATACTCTGGCGTTTTCTGTGCCCATGCTAGGCGGCCTGATTGCAGACTGGACCGGAGACATCCGCCATGCGGTGATGGTGATGGTTGGTTACAGTCTGCTGGTTTTGCCAGTGGCGCTGACACTGGACTTACGCCGCCGTCCAGATTAGGCGCTCATCTGGCGACGTTGAGCCATCGTATTGACATTCCTGGCACTCATTCACAAGCAAGGACCCCTCGTTGAAACTGGCCACTCTGATAAACCAGCTTGCTGACGAAGATACCAGCGCGCTAAAAACCCTTAGCCTGGTGGTCGACTGGATTCGGCCACAGCGAGGCGAGACCGTGCATAACGCCACCGACCGCATGAAGCAGCTTGAGGGCGCCCTGACCGAAAACCTGGATGTACATCTGGCGGTATCTGGCCGCCTTCAGGACTGGCTCGATCAGGCCCAGTTGTTTCAGCTATTGTCAGGGCTGGGCCTGTACTCACGTCGGGGCTTTCTGAAAGAAATTGGCGAGCGTCTTTACGAACGCGTTAACCCGGCACCAAAAGACCGAAACAACGTTAAAAGTGTGCTGTTTGTGGTGTTCCATCGCAAAGACGACGCTGAGTGGATACACCAGATCCCGGATGAAGCCTTGTTGCGGCTACTCACCACGCTATGGCACTTTTCTCCACCTGCACTTGAGCGTACCCGCCACCGAATCTACAACCAGATGCTGAATGCTCTGGAAATGCTGTCGATCTGGGTAGCGGCAGAAGAGTTGGAGCCCAACATACTGAGGCTTAACCCGAAAATCATTGATCGGGAATCTGCCTTTGTCGCACTGCAGCGGGAGATCGCGGCTCTGGTTCAATCCTGGAACCATGCCCTACAGCACCAACAGAACGTTGAACAGGATGATGCCCACGCCCGGGTCCTGATTGAACAATGCCGCGAAGAGATCGATCGCCTGCAACGTAAATCGGTCACTGCCGGCTCGACTATGGCCCTGACCCATTTGCTCGAACGCCTGCACCAGACCCTGGGCCGCATCGAACACCTGCTCGACATCATGAACCCGGAAGACCCGGCCAAAGGCCTGGAACGCTCGGTAGAGCTGTTCAAAAACCTGGTGCAGGCCAGCGCTGAACGCCATGGCGTCAGAGCATTGTGGCGCGCCAATCTCCGGCTGATGTCGCGCAGTGTCACCGAAAACGCCAGCGGTCACGGCGAGCATTACATTACCAGCAGCCGCAACGAATACCTGACCATGCTGGCCTCTGGTGCCGGCGGCGGCTTTATCATTGCCTTCATGGCCCTGATCAAAATCCAGATTCTGCAGCTGGACCTGACCCGAGGCTGGGAAACCCTCTGGGTCAGTCTCAACTATGGCATCGGCTTTATGGTTATCCACATGCTGCATTGCACCGTAGCCACCAAACAGCCGGCGATGACCGCCGCCAGCATTGCGGAAAAAGTGGAGCAGGGCGAGCAGGGCCGGGCTAACGCCCGCAAACTGGCGGAACTGCTGGTGAGAGTGGGTCGTACCCAGCTGGTTGCCATCATCGGCAACGTCGCCGTCGCCCTGTCGGTGGCTTTTGCCATTGGCTGGCTCTACACCAGCGCTCAGGGCGCGCCTCTGGTGAGCACGGAACGCTACGATTACATGCTCGCCGGTATTCATCCCTGGCAGAGCCTGGCCCTGATGTACGCCGCCATCGCCGGGGTTTGGCTGTTCTTCTCCGGACTGGTCGCCGGTTACTTCGACAATCGCGCCGCCTACCTGAACCTGGCCGAGCGGCTGGAACAGCACCCGCTGCTGCGACCCCTGATGCCACCAGAAACCCGTGCCCGCTTCGGCGCTTATGTGGCTGAGCACTACGGCGCCCTGGCCAGCAATTTCGTCTTCGGCGTGCTGCTGGGTGTTACCGGGTACGTCGGCTACCTGCTCAACCTGCCTATCGACATTCGCCACGTCGCCTTCTCATCCGCCGACGTCGGCTTCGCCATGTCTGTGTTCATCCCCGGCGCTCGCGAATTTGCCCTGTTTACCCTGTTTGCCCTTATGATCGGCGGCGTCAACCTGGTAGTCAGTTTCACCCTGGCCCTGAACGTCGCTCTGAGAGCCAGAAACACCCGGATCTCCAGCTTCTCGAAACTGATCAAAGCCTGGTTCATGGTGGTCAAAGAAAACCCCATGGCGCTGGTCTACCCGCCCAGAGATCCGGTACCCGTGCCGGACAAAACCACGGGCCCGCAACCTACAGCAGAACAAAGGCAACAAGCCAAAGCAGACGACAAGGCAAGAAGACACAAAGCCCTGGAGAAATAAAAAGGGCCGCCGAAGCGACCCAGATATTCATCAGATTCCATCAAGACCCACTCAAAGGCCAATCAACCATGGAGTGGGGAGCTAGATGTAGTAATCCTTCAGCGGCGGAAAGCCGTTAAACTCAACCGCACTGTAGGTGGTGGTGTAAGCCCCGGTCGACAACCAATACATCCGATCGCCAATGGCCAGATTCAATGGCAGTGGATACTTGTGATGCTCGTACATGATGTCGGCGCTGTCACAGGTCGGCCCGGCAATCACGCAATCCTCACCTTCGCCGACTTTTTCAGTCCAGATCGGAAACTTGATCGCTTCATCCAGCGTCTCGATCAATCCGGAGAATTTACCAACATCAGTGAACACCCAACGATGCAGTGCCGTGCGTGACTTGCGGGAGATCAACACCACCTCACTCACCAGCACACCGGCGTTGGAAATCAATGACCGACCCGGCTCAATAATAATCTCCGGCAGATCGTCGCCAAAATCCTCGCGCAGGAACCGGGCAATCTCTTCCGCATACACCGAAAGTTCGTTGGTACGGGTGATGTAGTTAGCCGGAAAACCACCGCCCATATTGATCATCTTCAGCTCGATGCCGTCTTCTTCCTTAAGGCGCTCAAAAATCACCTTCACCTTACCCAGAGCTGCATCCCAGGCACCGATTTCACGCTGCTGGGAGCCCACGTGGAACGACACACCATAAGGCACCAGGCCCAGGTCCCGCGCCAGAATCAGCAGATCCATGGCCATATCCGTCTGACAACCAAACTTGCGGGACAACGGCCAGTCCGCGGTCAGAGTGCCTTCGGTCAGAATCCGCACATAAATTTTTGAACCCGGCGCCGCCTTCGCGATGTTGCGCAAATCGGCCTCCGAATCGGTGGCGTACATACGCACACCTTTCTCGTAGAAGGTGCGAATGTCTTTCGCTTTCTTGATGGTGTTGCCGTAGCTGATCCGCTCACCAGTCACGCCTAACGCCATGACCTTGTCCAGCTCATACACCGAGGCAATATCAAAGCTCGCGCCTTTGTCCCGCAGCATGGTCAGAATCTCAGGTGCCGGATTCGCCTTCACCGCATAATAGACACTTGCATAGGGAAACACTTCCGCGAGCTCATCGTACTGGCGGTTGATGGTGGCGGTATCAATCACCACAAATGGCGTTTCCCTGGTTTGGGAAAATTCCTTGATACGCTTGAAGGTCTCGGCGTCGTAGTAATCGGCGATGTTGGCGTTAGCGATTTCGGTCATGGGTGGGTATGTCCCTCCACAGGGCAAACAAGCATAAAAAAAGGCCCCACAGCGCGGCTGCGGAACCCATAGGTTGTCGCGATCATCGGGCTTTTTTCTGATCGCAGCAAATGCGCATATGTACCCATGAGACGGGCGACCTGAAATACGACAAAGCCCCTGATCACCCAGCCTGCAATAACATCAACCCGGTCAATTCTGGATGGAGACGATACCAGGATAAGGACGGCTATATGCTGTTTGATCACAATCAATTCAAGCAAGTACCCGAGCGGGCACTCGATGCTGGTGCCGCCAGAGCAGGATTACACGGCCACCGGCCACAGTGGCGTGGGCTCGGTGGGGCCATCAGGATCCTTCGGGCAGCTCTGCTGGTTCAAATAATCCAGAATCGCGTCTTTCAGGTCATCACCCTTGGCCAACCCCTGATTTCCGAACAGCCGGTTGAATTCCAGTACGTATGGGTAACCATCCACCAGCGCAATATCAAAGCCAGCGTGGTCTACACCCAGCTCCTGGGCTAGCCTCAACGCCAGATCCGTGACCACGCCTGGCACCGGGCTGGTGTCGATCTGACCACCACGGGCAACGTTATTGTAAAAGCCCTGTTCCGCCTGAGTCCGCCAGTAAGAGGTCAATACCCGGTCACCCACCACCACAACCCGGGCATCCCGATCAATCGGCAGGTACTCCTGAGCATAAAGCACGTTGCCGCGCTCGCAGTAACGACGCCAATCCTCCCGACTTTCGACCAGCCAGACACCTTCACCCATACTCGCTTTCGGCAGTTTTGCCACAAATGGCAAAGCCATGGCATCCCAGATCAGGTCACGTTCCTGCGGGCCATTGGCTTCTATCATCGTCCAGGGAGTGTGCTCCGGCGCTACGGTCTGAAAGGCACGGGTCATTTCTACCTTGTCATGGCCAATTCGGTAGCTGGCCTCGCTCGGAAACACCCGGCATTTGAGCCCGTGGACCAAAGCATTCAGCTGCCAGTACTCAGGGAACAAGACCCAGTCCGCCTCGCGCAGAAGATCTTTATGACGCAAAAACTGCTCCGGCTTGAGAACACTGGTGTCGGGAAATCCAAGGGTACGGAAGATATCAAAAGAAACCAGATGCATTGTGCAGCGGTACTCGAGGGGAATTGAACGCATTTTATACAGAACTGGATTTCAGGCAAGCATTCTTGTTATCTGATTTAGTACAAAGATTGCGCAATCTGCAGGCAGCACAAGGCCGGCAGGTAACCTCGCGCACTATCTATTTTGAATTGGTACCCGACGCTCCGGTCAGCGAACAGGGCGTTTTTTTGTGCCTTGCTGAGCCTGAGCAGTAAACGGATTCTCCGGCCAGGGGTGTTTTGGATAGCGGCCGCGTGTGTCTTTACGCACCTCCGGGTAGACATTCTTCCAGAAGCTGGCGAGATCTGCCGTCACCGCCAGTGGCCGCTGAGCCGGAGACAACAGATGGATCACCACCGGCACCCGGCCATCGGCCACCCTGGGGGTTTCTGTCCAACCGAACAGCGCCTGCAGTTTGGCGGCCAGCACCGGGCCATTGTCGGCAGTGTAGTCCAGAATGACGTTCTGACCGGTTGGGATAGTGAGCGCGCGGGGCGCCAGTTGTTCCAGCTGCTGCTGTTGCGAGTAGTCCAGTAACGAATTCAGAGCCTGCAGCAGGTTGATACCGGCCAGATCGGACCAGCGCTTTTTGTTGGCGAGAAACGGTGCCAGCCAGATTTCAAGCGTGTCCTGCAAAGCACCGTCGCCGACGTCTGGCCAGTCCGCGGGTGCCTGCCTGCCCAGCAATTGTACCCGCGCACACCACTGGCGAGCCTCCTGATTCCAGGGCAGGCTGTCCAGTCCTTTTCGGCGCACCGCGTCCAGCAAGCCTTGCTGCAACAGCTCCGGGCTCACCTGGGCCAGAGCTTTCTCCGCCAGCAACAGAGCACCCAGTTTTCGAACGTGACGGGCCACCACTGTGCCGCGCTTCTCATCCCAAAGAGCTTCGTCGCGCTCTTGGATGTGGGTGGCCATATCCCGCTCCAGATCGATCAGATCAACCGGGGCCGCCAGATAGATGGTTGCTTCCCGGGCCTTGCCGTCCAAATCGGCCGCCACCAGCCAGTCCTGTCGAGCCAGCGTGTCTTGCTCCCGCAACACCGCGCCCTTACCGTTACTAAGCTGATAACGCGGCGTCGAGCCCGGGCGCCGGCGGGCGATCCGATCCGGATAGGCCTGAGCCAGCAACCGGCCAACGTCTGTTTCTGTCGGGAGGTGCTCCGGCGCCCCACCCCGGCAAAGACGCCTGGCCGCCTGCCTTATCGATTTCAATCGTGCAGGGTCCAGGCCCCGGTGACCAGATTCACCCCGCAGTACCCGAATCCGCTCATGAAGATCGGCCCCAGCGCCAGGCCCGAGTAGATCCCGCTCTTCCAGCAAAGCCGCCAGCTCCCCCGCCAGCTGACCGAATCCGAGTGTTCGACCACGGAGCACCATGTGCGCCAGGCGCGGGTGCAGGCCCAACGCACGGGCAGCCTTACCGTGATCGGTAATAGCCCCATTAACGTCCAACAGATCCAACCATTGCAACAGAGCCACCGCCTGCTGCCAATGTGCTTTGGGCGGAGCATCTATCCACGAAACCTGATCCAGCGACCGCGCGCCCCACTGAGCCAACTCCAGCACCAAAGGAGCCAGGTCGGCTTCCTGTATCTCGGGCGGCGTGAAGTCCGCCAGTGCAAACTGTTCAGATTCGCCCCATAACCGGTAACACACTCCCGATTCCATTCGGCCGGCACGACCTTTGCGCTGTTCAGCAGACGCCTTGGAAACCCGACCGGTGACCAATCGTGTCATGCCACTGTTGGGATCGAACACGGCCCGGCGCTGCTGACCCGCATCGATCACCACCCGCACGCCCTCAATGGTCAGGCTGGTCTCGGCAATCGCGGTGGCTAACACGATTTTGCGGGTGCCGTCGGAAGCCGGCGCAATCGCCCGATCCTGCTCGTCGGAGGTCAGGTTGCCGTAAAGCGGTGCCAGCAATACGTGATCTGGCACCTGGCTCTGCAGCTGCTGCGCCACGCGCCGAATTTCCCCGGCACCAGGCAGGAACACCAGCATAGAACCCGTTTCATTCCGCAATGCTTCCTGCACAACCGCAACCACCTGGTCCACCACCCGGACATTGCGAGTGACTGGCCGGTAGTTCACCTGCACCGGAAAAGCGCGGCCTTTACTGCAAAGCACAGGGACATCGCCAAGAATACGGGCAATGGGCGCGGTATCCAGCGTGGCTGACATTACCAATACCCGAAGATCTTCCCGCAGTGCCTGCTGGGTTTCACGCACCAACGCCAGGCCAAGATCGGCCTGCAAGGAGCGCTCATGGAATTCATCAAACAGAACCGCAGCGTAATCGCCCAGCATCGGGTCGCTCTGAATCAGACGGGTGAGAATGCCTTCGGTGACCACTTCGATGATCGTGCTTGCCGACACCTGCGTATCGAGCCGGGTACGATAACCGATCGTTTGCCCCGGTTTCTCCCCCAGCTGTTTCGCCATAAACCTCGCCGCCGACCGAGCCGCCAACCGCCTGGGTTCCAACATCAGGATCTTACGGTCATGCCGCCAAGGGGTATCCAGCAACGCCAACGGCACCCGAGTGGTTTTGCCGGCGCCCGGCGGCGCCTGGAGCAGGGCGGTGGTGGTTTGCTCCAGGGTGTTTTTGAGCTCTGGCAGAATGGTATCAATCGGGAGCATGCCACACGTCCGGCCGAGGCACGAAAAACGCAAACACCAGTCCAAAGACCAGAGCCGCCACACCAATCCCGAACGCCGATACGAGGGTGCCGCCAGCGTCCAGCCACTGTTTGGTCAACCAGGGGCCCACCATCTGAGTAAAGCCATACAACGCCACCATCGCCGCCGACAAACGCGGGCCCTGATGCGGATGCAGAGCCCGACCGATTCTCTGGGTTAATAACACCGTGCCTAAAAACGTACTGCCCACCAGAGCGGCACAAAGCGCCAGACCAACAGGCCCGGGCCAGATCACCGCCACCAGCACGCCCAGCAACTGAATGATAAAGTTCAAACGCAATGCCGGCAGGTCGCCCATTAACGCGCCCAGCTTGTTCCAAAGCCAGGGCGCGGGAATGGTGAATAAAGCGACGATCACCCAAGTTCCGTCAAGCAAGCTGTGGCCATCAGGCAGTTCCATTTTGGCCAACAGCGGCAGGAAGGTCATCGGCAGGATGTAACCCAGACCAGCACCCGCGTAGGCCAAAAACAAAGGGATACTGGCCCGGTCTATCAAGGGGGTATTAATGACGGCTCGACCCGAATCATCGTGCTGACGCACCGGCACCTCCAGTTTGCGCAGCTGCATCACGCCCCACCACGCCAGAGGTATGGATAGCAAAGCAGCTGGCCACCAACGCTCAGCACCCTCCAACAGCGTTGCCGAACCCGTCACCAGCCCACTGGAGACCAACAGGCCCACACCCACCCCGATATACACGAGACCGCTCAACGATGCCCGGTTACGCAGCACAAGCCATTCCAGAATCAGCGCGGGCGCTTGCACAAACACCACACCGTTGGCCACGCCATTCAGCAAACGGCTGGTCGAGATAACGGTCAGCTGGTCCGACTGAGTCAACACCAGAGTGGTCACCACATGAACAGCGAGGAACAGCGGCAACATCAAGCGGATCTGATCAATACGGTGCCAGCGAATCGCCAGCATCGCACCTATCAGGTAGCCCAGGTAATTCCAGGTAGCCACGGCGGCACCGTCGGATGCACTGAGCTGATCGTCTGCCACCAGATAAGGCAACAAGGGTGTATAGATAAACCGCCCCAGGCCATGAACAACCATAAGGACCAGTGCCCCGGCCGCTAACACGGTGATCAGCTGTCTTGGAGAGGTGGTCTGAGAAGAGGTCATAGACGGCCCGGCGCTCATTATCATCGGAGATTGACGCCGGGCAGTGTAAGTGACCACATGGGTTTTGTCAGTGTGACCTTGGCCTTAACACTTTGCCTGCAGCCAATTCAGCACACCGAACCGGGGTTATGCCCCGGGTTGTCTGGTGAGCGACCACTTGTAGATGCGCTGGAATGCCTGAGCCAATTCCTGAGGGTCGTGCGGGGGTTGGATCAGGGCCTGCAGTTGCCCGTCCGGATTCAGTAACGCGAAGTGACCACTGTGATCCACCAGTAACTCGCCATCCACCACCCGATGAACAAACACCGCGCTGAGGCTCTGGGCAAGCTGGCGAAGGATTTCAAGATCGCCGGTCAGGCCATGGAAATTCTCGCCAAAGAAACTGGTATAGGCCTTCAGCTGTTCCGGGGTGTCGTACTCGGGATCGGCCGTCACCAACAAGTAATCCGGTTGCGGCAATTCGGCAGACAGCAGCTGATCGGTCTGGCGCAGATTGGCCATGGCGACCGGGCAGATATCCGGGCAATTGGTGTAACCAACAAACACGAAAGTCCAACGGCCCTTCAAATCGTCACGGGTTACTGATTCACCTTGCTCGTTGGTCAAGGTGAATTCCGCCAATTGCCGGGGCTGATCATACACATAGGTATTGTATTGGCTCAGATTCGGCGCCGGTGCAGACGCGTCACTAACACCCCAAAACACCTGCCGGCCAACGGTTAATCCGATGACCAGCATCACGACCATCACCAATACCAGCAGCGTAATTCTTAACGACCGCCCCATAGGGCCTCCAATATGCGTTGCGCGCAAAAACCAGTGTTCAGAAGTAGACGAAATGATCCACCAGCAACACCACAAACAGCACCATCAGGTAAGTGATGGAGTACTTAAATGTATTCAGGGCAACACGCCGATCGTCGCCTATGAGCAGGCGAATGGCGTATTGCAGGAACCACAAGCCCAGTGCCAGAGCACCAATCAGGTAAATACCGCCAGACATCCCTGTGACAAAAGGCAGCAGGCTGACTGCGAGCAACATCAAGGTGTAGAGCAGGATATGCAGCTCCGTGTACTTGTTGCCATGGGTAACGGGCAGCATGGGAATGCCGGCTTTGGCATACTCTTCTTTGCGATGGATCGCCAGTGCCCAGAAATGTGGTGGCGTCCAGGCAAAGATGATCAATACCAGCAACAACGCGTGACCATCCACCTGGCCGGTTACTGCCGTCCAACCCAGCAGAGGTGGCATAGCACCGGCCAGACCACCGATCACAATGTTCTGTGGCGTGGCGCGTTTCAGAAACAGCGTGTACACACCCGCATAGCCCACCAACGAAGCCAGCGTCAGCCAGGCAGTCAGCTCATTAACCTGCCAGATCAGAACAAACATACCAACCCCGGCCAGCACCGTCGCAAACAGCATGGCATCCAGAGTTGTGATGCGACCTGTTGCGACCGGACGCTTTCGGGTGCGCGCCATCACCGTATCAATCTTCTGGTCCACCACATGATTGACCACAGCTGCAGCCCCCGCCAACAGCGCTATGCCAAGGTTACCATAAACAAGAACACTCCAGCCCGGTACGCCTGGCGCAGCCAGGAGCATGCCAATGACAGAGGTCAGGATCATCAATGCGACCACCCGGGGCTTGGTCAGCTCCAGGTAATCGCGCCATGAAATCGTTTTCGTGGAGCTCGCACGCTCCTCAGCCGGCAGCGCTTCAACTTGCTCGCTCATGCCGTTACCTCCCGGTTTATGGTTGTTGTATGTGTGGCGGGGGATGTTTCAGTCTGTGGCAACTGATGATGGCGCCAGATCAGATGCACCATGGACAACAGTAGTCCAGCACCCATGGCATTGTGCGCGACCGCCACCGACAGCGGAATATGCAGCCAGACGTTCGCCAGGCCTAACGCAATCTGCAGCGTCAGCGCTGCCGCTACCAGAGCAATGCTCCTGTCAAGGTTGCTGTTACCCCGGTAACGCCACAGTAACCCCAGCAAGATCAGAAAGTACCCAAGTACGATCATTGCGCCCAGGCGATGGGTCACGTGAATGGCCACGCGGCCATCGGCCGTCAACTGGCCGCCGAGATAGTTTGGACCCACCTGCTGGGTAACGTCAAAGCCGTGCCGAAAATCCATACCCTCAGGCCACCACTGGCCCTGACAAGTGGGTAAATCGGTGCAGGCGACGGCGGCATAGTTCGCCGCCGTCCAACCGCCCAACGCAATCTGCATAATAATCAGCATAAGGCCAGCGTACAGCCACGGGCGGAATCGACTCAGGCTGGCGGACCCCGCTGGGGCTCGATCCGGCCCCAATGCTGCTCGCTTGCGCAAGCGCAAAGTGAGCAATAACAGTAAGCTCAGTGTTGTAAAGCCGCCCAACAGATGCAGTGCCACCACTTGTGGCCACAATTTGAGCGTTACCGTCCAGGCACCAAAGCCGCCCTGCAGCAGAATAAACGCAGCGATAAACAATGGCAGTTTGACTGGCAGGCCAGAGCGTCGATGCCGCACCGCAGTCGCCGCCAGTCCGAACACGACCAAACCCAGAATACCGGCAGCGTATCGGTGGATCATTTCTGGCCAACCTTTGGCGACGTCTACCGGAGTTTCCGGAAACCGGGCATTGGCAATGGCAATGCTGTTTTCGCTCTGCGGCACGGTCAGAAAACCATAACACCCTGGCCAGTCCGGGCAGCCCAGGCCGGCGTCGACCAGTCGTGTCCAGGCACCCAGCATGATAACCACAACGGCTAACACGCAGGCGTAAGCTGACCAGCGGGCCATTCTTTTAGCGAGATCGGCAGGCTGTTGCGGGGTTAATCTCTCAGTCACGCGGTGTTCCCCTTGGTCAGCCAATTTGCGACAACTTCATCAAATGTTTGAGATCTTTGAGAAGCTGCTTTCCCGAGTGTTCCACGCCGTAATGCATCATGACGTTGCCGAATGGGTCCACCAGCAAAATCCGGGGCGCAGCCTCGGGTGCAACACCCGTGGGCCAGGCTGACGATGTTCCCGACACAGGACGCAGTCGCTCCATAGTGTTGTATTCGGCACTCCAGCGTTGTTCCAGGCCGGAAGGGACATTGCCAAGAGCCGCGGCACGGCTGATCCGGGGAGCGTTCTTGCCAAGGGCAATATTGACCTGTCGGGAAAGGTAGAGAAGCTGTTCACAGTCGTCGCCGCAGGTACCTGCAACGACCAACATAAGCCAGTTAGGGTCCACTTTATCTGCGCCAAAACGTTGCGCCAGAGGTTCGCCCCCGGACGTTTCAAGGTTCAGCGCCTGCACCTGCAACGGCGGCACAATAAGCTCGCCCTCATTGGTGTGACCCAAGGGGTTTAACCATCCGGTGTAAAACATAATGGTGGCCAGAACCATCGGCCCGAAACCTACCGCAAACAGCAGCAGGGCGGTGCGCCGGCCACGCCGAACCTGTTCCGGGTTTGGGGAATCCTGCCCGGTCACGGAGTCAGCCGTTGTCGTTGTCATTATCGGCTCCTGTCTTTCAATCGTTCGTTGTTTTTTTTCTACTCGCCACTACCGTCAATATAGCCAGTGCTACCGCAAGCGCAAACCATTGGGCAGCATAACCGTAATGAGTCTGTGGGCCCATCCTGTCTGGCGTATGGTCAGCCCGGTAAGCACCGGGTTGCTGGCTGTCTGCCAGCTTCAGCACCATGCTGGCCGGTTCGTCTGTGTACGCTTGCACCCGGGCCATCGGCAGGGTCTGTACCCGTTGCGGCCAGTCACTACCGGCGTTCGGCTCAGCCGCCAGTACCGGCGGCACCGGATAGTCGTCCAGGCGACCCTCCAGAGTGAATAAGGCCTGTGGCGTATCAATATCCGGCAATTGGTCACGGGTTCGGGGAGCCCTGACCCAGCCACGATTGACCACCACCGGTGGACCCTCCAGAGGGTTGAACAGCGTTAACACCTCATACCCGGGCGCGCCATCCCGGGTCCGGTTGTCCAGCAGCCAGGTGTAATCGCTATACCAGCCGGTCAGGACCGCCGGTTGTCCTACCTGCAATCCCGTTGCGACCATTTCAGGCCAAGTGTCGGTGCCGGCGTTTTGCTGCCAGGATATCAACAGTTCCTGTTTTTCTTTGGCGCGGTCTAATTGCCACACCCCGAGGCTGATCAATAATGGCAAAAACAGCCCGCTGAAAACCAGTAATCGCCAGTCAAATTGCCATTGGCGATTCATCAACCGCACCTACCCATGCTTTGCTATAGTGATACCGAGGCCCGGAACAATGCCGGGAGTCTTGCCAACACAAAAATTCAATAACAGGAACGCCCCATGTTGAAAATACTCATCGTTGTACTGCTGTTGGCGGTGATGGTCAGCCTGTTCAGCGGACTGTTCTTTCTGATCCGTGACGGTGGCAAAACCAATCGAGTGGTTAACTCCCTGGCGGTTCGGGTCGCACTCAGCCTGCTGTTGGTTGCATTGGTGCTGACATCGCTGTGGACCGGGGATCTGACGCTCAACCCAACGCCCTGACCCCCAAGCCTTTAGATGACGTAAACAAAGACAAAAAGTGCCAGCCAGACCACATCCACAAAGTGCCAGTACCAGGCCGTTGCCTCAAATCCAAAATGGTTGTCCGCGGTAAAATGCCCCTTGCGGATCCTAAGCAACATGATGAACAGCATCAAAGTACCCAGGAAGACGTGAGCACCGTGAAAGCCCGTCAACATAAAAAAGGTGCTGCCGTAAATACCGGAGTTCAGCGTCAGGTCCAAATCTCTGTAGGCGTGCACGTACTCATAGGACTGCACAAACATAAACACAACTGCCAGCGCAATGGTGGCAACCAGCCAGAGCTTTACCTTGGCCCGGTCACCCGCCTTCATGGCGTGATGGGCAATGGTGACGGTAAAGGAAGATGTGACCAGTAAAAGCGTGTTGATCAGAGGCAGGCCCCAAGGCCCGATGACATCTGTCGGTCCTGGATAAGCTTGTGGGTCCGGGTTACTGACCAACGGCCAACTGGCCTGAAAACCTTCCCACAGCATATTGGTACTGCCCTTGTCACCCTCACCACCCAACCAGGGCACCACAAATACCCGAACGTAAAACAGCGCCCCGAAGAAAGCGGCAAAAAACATGATTTCCGAGAAGATAAACCAGCTCATACCCCAACGGAACGAACGATCCATCTGACTGCTGTACAGGCCGGCCCGGCTTTCCCGGATAACCGCGCCAAACCAGCCGAACAGCATGTACGCCATGATCAACGCACCCACCATGAACATAACCCAGGCGCCAGTGGTGCTGTCGCCCTGTTTGCCGCTGACCATGATCGATGCCACCCCGTACAGGGTCACGCCCAGGCCTACGGTGCCAACGATGGGCCATTTGCTCTGCTCGGGAACGTAATAGGTTTGGTTATCCGCCATAACTGTCTCCGATGGCTTAGCCGTTATTGTTAGTTTTTGTTTGTACCCGATCGGTCCGCGATACGTTCACCGGCTTACCCTGGTCGTACAGCGTATACGACAGGGTCAGTTTAGTGATGTGCTCAGGCAAATCCCGGTCGACAATGAAAATCAGGGGCATCTCGACACTTTCACCAGCATCCAGTGGTTGCTGGTTAAAGCAGAAGCATTCGGTTTTATGGAAGTACAGCGTGCCTTCGGACGGTGCCAGGCTGGGCACTGCCTGGCCCACCATGGCTTCTTCAGTGCCGTTGGCGGCATAGAAATTGACCGTCACCACCTCCCCCGGATGAACATCCACGCTGCGCACAACCGGGCGAAACTCCCAGGTCATACCTGGACCGTTACTGGCCAGGAACTGAACCCTGACCGTCCGATCCTCATCAACCTGCTGTACAGCGCTCGCCTCATATCGGCCACCGGTTTTGCCGTTTATGCCGGTAATCTCACAAAACACCTCGTAGAGCGGCACCAACGCAAAACCAAACGCAAACATGCCGACCACACCCGACAAACACCAGGCAATCACCCTGGAATTGCTGCGGCGTAAAGGCTGACTCGTTTCGGTATCATGTGCCATGGCTGTACCTCCCGGGTTATTTCACTTCCGGTGGAGTGGAAAAGGTGTGGTAAGGCGCTGGCGAAGGCACAGTCCACTCGAGGCCCTCGGCACCATCCCAGGGCTTGGCCGGTGCTTTTTCACCGCCTCTTACGCACTTCACCACAATGAACAGGAACAACAGCTGAGTCGCCGCGAACATGAACGCGCCAACGCTGGAGATCATGTTGAAATTGGTGAACTGTAACGCGTAGTCGGGAATCCGGCGCGGCATGCCCGCCAAACCAAGGAAGTGCATCGGGAAGAACGCCAGATTCATGCCCACAAACGACAACCAGAAGTGCGTCTTCGCGAGGGTCTCGTCATACATATAGCCGGTCCACTTGGGCAGCCAGAAGTATGCCGAGGCAAAGATACCGAAGATGGCACCCGGCACCAGTACGTAGTGGAAGTGCGCCACCACAAAGTAGGTGTCGTGATACTGGAAGTCGGCCGGAGCAATCGCGAGCATTAGCCCGGAGAAGCCGCCAATGGTGAACAGGATGATAAAGGCCACGGCAAACAGCATGGGCGCTTCGAAACTCAGTGAGCCCCGGAACATGGTCGTCACCCAGTTGAACACCTTCACCCCGGTCGGCACCGCAATCAACAGGGTGGCATACATGAAGAACAGCTGACCTGCCAACGGCATACCCACAGTAAACATGTGGTGCGCCCAGACCAGGAACGACATGATGGCAATCGCCCCCACGGCGTACACCATCGAGGCGTAACCAAACAGCGGCTTGCGCGAGAAGGCCGACACGATGTGGGATATGGCCCCGAACGCCGGCAGGATCATGATGTACACCTCCGGATGCCCGAAGAACCAGAACACGTGCTGGAATAACACCGGATCGCCACCACCGGACGCATCGAAGAAGCTGGTGCCAAAGTGAATGTCCATCAGCATCATGGTGACCACGCCCGCCAGCACCGGCATAACGGCGATCAACAGGAACGCCGTGATCAGCCAGGTCCAGACAAACAAAGGCATTTTCATCAGCGTCATGCCAGGCGCGCGCATATTCAGAACGGTGGCGATCACGTTGATGGCACCCATTATCGAGGATACCCCCATGATGTGCACCGCAAAGATGAAGAAGGTGGTACTCGGCGGCCCGTAGGTCGTCGACAGGGGAGCATAGAAGGTCCAGCCAAAGTTCGGCGCACCGCCTTGCATGAACAGGGTGGAGACCAGGATCAGGAAAGCGCATGGCAACAACCAGAAACTCCAGTTGTTCATTCGCGGCAAGGCCATGTCCGGCGCCCCGATCATTAACGGCAGCATCCAGTTAGCAAGACCGACGAACGCTGGCATCACGGCGCCAAACACCATGATCAGACCGTGCATGGTGGTCATCTGGTTGAAAAATTCCGGCTCTACGATCTGTAGACCTGGCTGGAATAACTCGGCCCGGATTACCATCGCCATGCTGCCGCCAAGCAGGAACATGGCAAAGCTGAACATCAGATACATCGATCCGATGTCTTTATGGTTGGTTGTGAAGAGCCAACGGCTTATGCCTTTGGCCGGGCCATGGTGATGGTCCTGGGCGTGGGTATCGATAACCGCACTCATGAAAACCCCCGTTACCGCCGTTTATTATGGCTGGTGATTGTTGTTATCTGGCGTTGGCTACTGTTGATTCTTGTAGTCAAAAATTTCTTTCGGAGTGACCATTTCGCCGGTGTTATTACCCCAGGCATTTCGCTCGTAGGTAATGACCGCCGCCAGATCGACCTCACTCAGCTGGTTACCAAAGGCCTGCATAGAGGTGCCGGGCGACCCGTTCACCACAATTTCGATGTGCCCTGCCATATCCTCAAGCGCCATCTGGCTGCCCTTGAGGGCCGGGAACGTTGGCGGTAAGCCAGTGCCATCAGCCTGGTGACAGCCGGCGCAGGCGGTTGCGTAGGCTCGCTCGCCCCGCTCCATCAATTCGTCCAGAGTCCAGTCTTTTTCGGTCAACTGACGTTCGGTCTCAGCGGCTTCTCTTTGTTCAGCCACCCAGACGTTGTACTCTTCCTCAGGCACCGCCTTTACAACAACGGGCATATAACCGTGATCCTTACCGCACAGCTCGGTGCACTGGCCACGATAGGTGCCCGGGACATCTACCCGGGTCCAGGTTTCATTGATAAAGCCCGGAATGGCGTCCTTTTTCACGCCGAACTCCGGCACCCACCAGGAGTGAATCACGTCATTGGCGGTCAGCAGAAACCGCACCTTCTTACCGACCGGGATCACCACCGGGTTGTCTACTTCCAGCAGGTAATGCTCGCCTTTGGCTTGCCGGTTACGGATCTGCTCCCGTGGTGTCGACATATTGGAGAAGAAGCTGAAATCGTCGTCGATGTATTCGTACTGCCAGCGCCATTGATAGCCGGTTATCTTGATGTCGACGTCTGACTCTGTGGTGTCATACATTTCCACAAGGGTAGCGGTCGCCGGTATGGCCATGGCCACCAGAATAGCCAGAGGCACAATTGTCCAGAGCACTTCAACCACTGTGTTCTCATGGAAGTTTGCCGGCTTATAGCCCCGGGATTTACGATGGGCAAAAATCGACCAGAACATAACCCCGAAAACCACGACGCCGATGGCGACACAGATCCAGAGAATGGTCATATGAAGGGTATAAATCTGATTACTGGTACTGGTCACCCCTGGCGTCATGTTCATGGTCCATTCCGCCATGACAGTGACCGGCAACAACAGACCAGCGGCTAGGGCCACTGCCCGCTTGGCATGCACGCGCATACTGTGTCTCCACAGAGTATTATTCTTGTCGGATTTTGCGTCATCCCTCTGCAGCACAATCCGGAGCTCGCAACACCGGATGTCTTCAGAGCGAAAGCCTGCTTATGGATATATCAACGTGGAGTATAGACACAGATCCAAAAAAGACTAAAAAATCTTTAAATCCAAAAGTGATAAAGAATCGATTTTGAGAACCAATACCCATAAAAGACCAAGGTTAACCGTCACAGACCATCGATTGTGGGCCTTGGCCTGGCCATTGATGTTGACCAACCTGACCGTTCCCCTGCTGGGATTGGTAGATACCGCTGTGCTTGGCCATCTCGACAGTCCCGAGTATCTGGGCGCCGTTGCCGTGGGGGCTAATCTGTTCAGTATTCTGTACTGGACATTCGGTTTTATGCGCATGGGCACCACCGGGCTGGCGGCGCAAGCGTGGGGTAAGCGGGATTCTTTTGCCCAAGTCGCGTTACTTTTGCGTTCGGTCCTTTTGGCTGTCGGCATTGGCTTGCTTCTGATTCTGTTCCACAAGCCACTGATCAGCCTTGGCCTGAGCCTGATGAACCCGAGCCCGTCCGTTTCCGCGCTGGCCGCAGAATATGCGGCGATCCGGATATGGAGCGCACCGGCGGTGCTATGCCAGTACACACTGGTCGGCTGGCTGATCGGCACTCACTTTCCCCGTGGCCCGATGGTGATGCTGATCATTGCCAACGGCATCAACATCGTTCTCGATATCTTTTTTGTGACGGTATTGGGCTGGAACAGTCGTGGCGTGGCTCTGGCCACTGTGATTGCCGAATACGGTGCCGCCGCTATCGGTTTTGTCATCGTGCTACGCCGACTGCCCGATGGCCAAAAGCTAAGCCGAGCACTGATCGGGCAACTGTCCGATTATCTGATGATCCTGAGGGTCAATCGCTACATCATGGTCAGAACCATTGCTCTGCTATTAGTGCTGGCCTTTTTTACCGCCCAGGGCGCACGCCAGGGCGACGTGGTTTTGGCCGCCAATGCCGTGCTGATTACCTTCTTGCTGGTCATTTCCAATGCTCTGGACGGCTTCGCCAACGCCGCAGAAGCACTGATCGGAGAGGCCGTCGGGCGCAACAGTCGGCGCGGATTCCGGCTCGCCTTTCGCAGCGCCTTGCGCTGGTCGCTTTGGGGGGCAGTCGCTCTAACTCTGGTGTTCGTCGCCGGTGGCCACTGGTTGATCAGTCTGTTGACCGGACTGGAAGAGGTGCGCACCGCCGCCTGGCAATACCTGCCATGGTTATGGCTATTGCCGCTTGCTTCGGTTTGGGGATTCTTGCTGGACGGCGTCTTTATCGGCGCAACCCGCACAAAAGAAATGCAAAACACGATGCTGCTGTCGGCATTGGGCGTTTTTCTTCCGGCCTGGTGGCTCACCTCAGATTGGGGCAATCACGGCCTCTGGTTCTCCTTGATCGCCCTGATGTTGGCCCGAGCGGGCAGCATGGGCTGGTTATGCTGGCATTATTCGCGAAACGACATCTGGTTCAAGGCAAATTAGACTGTCTCTGCCAGGCCAAGGCTCGATAACTTCAAAGACAAGGTCAGCATCGGGCAAAATCTTGTCTACACTGATCAGGAATGAAGGGCCTGTTCTGGTTACCAGTATTGATTCCCGGCCTACGGACTCCTTGCTCGAGAGGAAGGCGCCTTGCGACCTCAATTTGTACAGACACCGGCATCTCCTGACATGACACCACAGGCAGTCCTTGAGATTATTGACCAGGCCAGAAGAAAGGAAGCACGATCCGGCGCATTTCTCCGCCAGATGAAGGAGAAGGCCGCACAGTTGCCTTCAGTTATTCTGGTGGATGGTTATCAGCCTGCCACCTCACTGTTCCAGTTTGCCGTGGAATACATCGAGATGGCACCCAGGTTGATCGAATGTGTAGACGCCTGCGCCAGGGAAGCCGGCATTGCCGATCTCTTTCAACCTTTTGTGGTTGCTGCCACTCGCTACTTCACCCAACCTTCAGTATTGTTGGTACGTTATGACGGCCTTGATGGTTTGTTGATACGCGCATACTTGTGCCACCGCCTCATGGAAGAAATGCACGACAACAACCGGTCTATCCGCGCCGGCGAACTGATCGATCTGGAAGCCACCCGAGCCAATCTGCTTGCCCACGAGCTGATCGGTGAACCCTTTGCTAATGAGCTGGACGATGCTATCACGGTCACCGTTCTGCAGATTGCCGGCACCCCGGATTATTACAATCTCGACCTCGAACCTTTTATTGACCAGGTCAACAACAAGGCCTGGGACTGGATGCGCCATTACTGGGAAAACCTGCTGGAAAGGAACCACATCCGGTTTTCGCTGGGCTCCAGCTCGCTCTGATCCACTAAAACCACACACATACCGGGAGTAATCCATCTTGCTTGAGAACGCCGACCTGGGAAAACTCATTGTCCGGCTCACCCTGGGCGCACTGTTGCTGTTTCATGGCATCTCCAAGCTGCTCAATGGCGTGGGCTTTATTGAAGGCCAACTGGCCAGCCATGGTTTACCAACCATTCTGGCTTATGGCGTTTATATCGGAGAAGTGATCGCCCCATTGATGGTGATTCTGGGCTATCAAACCCGGATTGGTGCGTTGATCATCATTTTCAATATGATCGTCGCCATTGCTCTGGTCCACGGTCACCAGTTACTGGCCTTGAACAGCAACGGCGGCTGGGCACTGGAATTACAGGGGTTCTTTTTGTTTATTGCACTGGCCGTGATGTTCCTGGGGCCTGGCAAATACAAACTGAAAAACTGACTTTCAGGAGCCCGTCGTTGGGGTTAATTGAAGCCGCAACTGGCGGGAGAATCCGCCGAAATTAAGGGGTAATCCCCGGTTACCACCTAAGAGGAACGCATGTCCGATAAAAAGCACCCGATCACACCTGGCCGTTATCGCCATTACAAAGGACGGGATTACGAAGTCATCGGCGTGGCCCGACACAGTGAGACCGAAGAGGCCATGGTGATCTACCGCTGTCTGTACGGCGATTACAGTCTGTGGGTGCGGCCGCTGACCATGTTCCGGGAAACCGTCGAGCTGGCTGGCGAGCAGGTGCCCCGGTTCGCCCGCATCGACGCGGAGTAACCGTTACACAATGGCTTTCACTGCGACGGCGGTTTCCTGCACATTAGCGCACTTTTCGAGCTGCCGGCGCTCAAAAGGTGCCGGCAAACCGTCAATTCCTACCCGGAGTTTGCCATGAATGCCGTTGTTGCCGCGGTCCTGATCATGCTCGTTCTGAGCCTGTGCCGCATCCACGTTGTCGTTGCCCTGATCATTGGCGCCATATCCGGCGGTCTGGTTGCGGGTATGTCTCTGGACGCCACCATCAATGCCTTCAATAGCGGCCTCGGCGGCGGTGCCACCGTAGCCCTGTCCTACGCCACCCTGGGCGCCTTTGCCGTTGCCATCGGCAAATCCGGGCTGGCTCATGCACTGGCCGACAAGGCCCTGGCGATGGTCGGAAAACAGGACGAAGGCGGCACTACCGGCCCTGGGCATGTTCATCGGTCTGCTGATCGCCGTGTTCTTCAGTTACCGCGGGGGCCGTGATTACGACATGACGCGTATCGAGCGGACCGAGCGGGTGGACGCACAATACAGCCCGAAGACGCTGATCATGGCGCTGATCGCGATTGCGGTCGCGTTCGTGGTTCAGCTGTGGCTGGGTTCGATGATTCTCGGAGCCCTGGCGGGTTTCGTGCTGTTCAACATTTCCGGCGTGGTGAAGTGGAGGCACCGCCGGTGCCCTGGGCGATGCCGGCTCGCCGGCGTCTGATTCCACTCTCGGCCCTACCGCCGGCTTGAACGTCGACGGTCAGCATAATCACATCTGGGATACCGTGGTGCCTACGTTCCTGCACTACAACCTGCCGTTGCTGGCCTTTGGCTGGTTGGCGGCTATGGTGCTTTGACCTTTCTTGTCTTGCTTTGGCGTTTGCCGCCCTTTCGTAGCCTGCTGGCTTTAATGACTACGACGGGGCAGGCCAGACTCAAACTCAGTCGCCTGAGCCGGCCTTAAAAAACACCACCTGCTTAACCGTATGGTCATCCTCGTTATCCCGCTTGTTCACCCGGGTTTCCAGCTCAGCCGCCGACGGCTGCTCCAGGTCCGACAGGGCATCGGTATAGCCACACGCCACGCACTCGCGCACCTGCTCACCGGCATCGTCGGTGAACATCATGATCTTGTCCATCTCCGCACAGCGGGGGCAGACCGCGCCGGCAATAAAACGTTTCGGACTCGCCATAATACTACTCCACATCAAATGCCTGGCCATCGATACGACAGCCGGGCGGTGTTGGCTCAGGCGGCTGCGCCGGCGATGCCGGACTGTTTCAGCAGCGCGTCCACCTGGGGCTCGCGGCCACGGAAGGCTTTGAACAACTCCATCGGCTCCTGAGAGCCGCCTTTCTCCAGTATGTTATGAAGAAAGGCATGGCCGGTTTCCGGGTCGAAGATGCCTTTTTCCTCGAACAGGGAGAAGGCATCGGCCGCCAGCACTTCCGCCCACTTGTAGCTGTAATAGCCCGCAGCGTAACCGCCCGAGAAAATGTGCGAAAAGCTGTTGGGGAAGCGGTTGAACGCCGGCGCTTCGATGACCGCGATTTCGTTGCGTACGATTCGGTGCATATCCAGCGGGTTGGTGGGCGCTTCGTCGGTGAATTCCGCGTGCAGGCGGAAGTCGAACAGCGAGAATTCCAGCTGGCGCACCATGCCCATGCCGGACTGGAAGTTCTTCGCCGCCAGCAGCTTCTGCAACAGATCTTCCGGCAGCGGCTCACCGGTTTCGTGGTGGCTGGCAATCAGCGCCAGCGATTCCGGGTTCCAGCACCAGTTTTCCAGGAACTGGCTGGGCAGCTCGACCGCGTCCCAGGCCACGCCGTTGATACCGGAGACATCCAGCACGTCCACTTGAGTCAGCATGTGGTGCAGGCCATGGCCGAATTCGTGGAACAGGGTGGTGACTTCGTCGTGGGTCAGCAACGACGGCTTGCCGTTGACCGGTGGGGTGAAGTTGCAGGTCAGGAAGGCAACCGGTAGCTGGAGCTTGCCACGCATATCGGTCCAGCGTACCCGGCAGTCCGCCATCCAGGCACCGCCGCGCTTGCCCTGTCGGGCAAACAGATCCAAGTAGAACCAGGCCAGTGGCTGGCCGTTACGGCTGATACAGTAGGCCTTGGCGTCCTGATGCCAGGTTTCGACCTCGGGCTTTTCTTCAATTTGCACGTCAAACAGCTTTTCTGCCACCCGGAACAGACCCGGCACCACCTTGTCCACCGGGAACCAGGGGCGCAGGGTCTCCGGCGAGATGTCGTAACGCTTCTGGCTCAGTTTTTCGCTGTAATAGCCAATGTCCCACGCCTGCAGGTCATCCACGCCGTACTCATCTTTGGCAAACGCCTTCAATTCGGCAAATTCCTTCTCGGCCTGCGGCTTGGACTTGGCCGCCAGCTGGTTCAGGAACTCCAGAACCTCATCCACACTGCGCGCCATCTTGGTAGCCAGTGAACGCTCGGCGTAGTTGTCAAAGCCCAGCAGCTGGGCCAGGGCGTGACGGCGCTTGAGGATCTCTGCCATCACCGGAGTGTTGTCCCAGGTGGCGGCATCCGGGCCCTGGTCCGAGGCACGGGTAACAAAAGCCTCGTAAACTTCCCGGCGCAGGTCCCGGTTATCACAGTAGGTCATCACCGGATAGAAACTGGGGAAGTCCAGCGTGATCACATAGCCATCCAGCTCTTTTTGCCGCGCAGCCTGTTTGGCGCCTTCGATGGCGGTTTCCGGCACGCCAGACAGCTCGGTCACATCGGTGATCTGCTTGTACCAATGCTGAGTGGCATCCAGCACGTTGTCGCTGAACTTGTTCGACAGCTCCGCCAGCTCACGGGACAGGTTGGCGTAACGCTTCTTGTCGTCTTCCGGCAAGTCGACGCCACCCAGGTGAAAATCGCGCAGGGTGTTCTCAATGGACTTGCGCTGGGCTTCACTCAAACCCTTAAAGTCGTCCCGCGCCGCCAGCTTTTTATAGGCGTTACACAGGGCTTCATTCTGGCTGACCTCGGTGCTGTATTCGGTCAGCTTCTCCAGACAGTTTTTATACACCTTGCGAAGATCGTCGTTGTTCATCACACCGTTCAGGTGTGAAACCACCGACCAGGCGTTGCTCAGCTTGTCTTCCAAGGCTTGCATGGGCTGCGCGAGAGTGTCCCAGGTGGGATCGTCCTGCTGCGCCAGCGACTGAATCTTCATGCGGTTTTCGCTGAGAATCTGGTCAATCGCCGTTTCCATGTGCTCGGTGCGGATATGGCCGAACTTCGGCAGCAGATCGTCGGTTAGTAACGGGTTATTCATAAGTCCCCTTCTCAGCTATTTCAGTTTAAGGTACTTTCAGGCAACTCCGATGATTGGGGAGTCTTTGGGCGGGGCGCTTTCCAAAACTGTGCGGAGCCAGGGATGGCGGAGCCCAAGCGTCACATGGATGTGCCGAAGGAGCGTGTTTTGGAAAGCGCCCCGCCCAAAGACTCCTTACTCCCAAATCTATGCCAGTCAGAAGGTATATGTAATGGCAAATGTACGAGCTCACAAGGGTATCACACCACAATTCGG
>NZ_JACUUB010000098.1 GCF_014859525.1 Marinobacter sp. | reverse complement strand
GCACATTGCCGTTAACACTGTTCGCGTCCAGATTGGCATTGAAGGTAATCCGCACATTGCTGTTGACCGCAACGCCGGTTGCGCCATCTGCGGGAACAAACTCGGTCACCTCAAACCTGCTACTTGGTGCATCGCAGAACAAGGCCTGCTCGGTCTGGTCCCGTGTGGGATCCTGGGGGACAGATACACGTGGGTCACCCGGGCCACCGCTGCCGCCACAGCCAGCGAGAGCGAGAGATGAAGCAATGGCCAGTGCCGTCAAACTACGTTTTGCAATAGTCATGATTGCGTCCTCTGCTTACTTCTTCATGATTTCGGTATGTTCGCCAGAGACAATGGCCTCTACGCGACGGTTCTGGGCACGCCCTTCCGGGGTATTGTTGGAGGCAACCGGCTGGGATTCGCCCATGCCTGAAGTGGTAATCCGATCACGCACAATGCCGAACTCGTTGATCAGTACTTTCATCACGGCGTCTGCCCGACTCTTGGATAAACGCTGGTTGTAACTGGCAGAGCCGGTGCTGTCGGTGTGGCCTTCCAGCAAAATGGTGGAGGTGGAGTATTGCTTCATTACCTTGGCCAGCTTTTCGATTTCCGGGTAAAAGGCTTCCCGTACTTCGGTTTTGTCCAGCTCAAACTCCACGTACAGAGTCTCCCGGATCTCACGGGTTAGCTCCTTGGGGCAGCCATCGGCATCCACCAAAGCGCCTTGCGGGGTGTTCGGGCACTTGTCCAGTTCGTCAATTACGCCATCGCCATCAGAATCCTTGGGCGGAGCAATAACAGGCTCTTGCGCGGGTGCCATAGCGATGTCTGAACGAGGTGCCGCCGGGAACTTACGGTTGAACAGATAGTGAACGCCCGCAAAGTACTGGCCATCTACATAACCGTCTTCCAGCTCAGTGCGAGCGCGTACGCCTGCTTCAAACATAAAGCGGGGTGCCATCATGCGTTGCAGGCCGCCTTCCAGATAAAGGCTGTCTTCGTTCTTGCTGCCACCACCGTCTATATCCAGATTGGTGTTGCTGTAGCCCGCGCCGCCAAACGGGCGCCATCCGGCTAATCGGAACTTGCCTGGATGAATCCGCCCCCCGAGTGAAAAACGCCACAGCTCGATGTCGATATTGTTTACTCGGGTTTCTGGCTCGGCGTAGGCGGCCTGAGCGAACAGGCTGACATTGGGAGTAAACTGATGAGTCAGGTTAAGCCCACCTTCCAGGTAATTGTTCAGATTGTCGTCTACAGCGGATTTGTTGCGGGAGTTGCCAGAGTCAACGTAGCTTCCCTCCACGCCCACCGTGGTATAGCTGATGGGGAAGTTCTCCGCGCTTATCGCGAGACCAGGAACAAGCGCGGCGCCGCACAGGGCAGCCAGAGCCAGAATGCGTCTTTGCATGAGTTTGTCTCCTTGTAATTAAATCTCAAAATTAGTATAAGTTGTATTATGCGATATCACCACAAAAGATTACAAACTTTTACATTTGGCGAACAAGCAAGCTAAATGATCCTTAAAGGGTTCGGGCGCTTAAAAAGGAAAAATTTTGAACAAGCCATGGCCCGGGGAGGGTTCAGGCGTGATCAGGAAGTCTGAAGCGAAGGTTTGTTTGCGGAGGAATAACGGTGACCTGGTCCGCCAGAATAGCCTCAAGGTTAAAGACGGTGACAAATTTGGCGATGCCGAAGCGGGTAACCGCATCATAGGCAATGGCATTCAGCTCCCGGTAGGGTTCTTGTTCAACCAGTCGGTCGAGCAGGTCCATCCGGTTGGAGGGTTTGCGGGGAAAGTCTTCCCGGGGTGCGCCTTCTCTGTCTAGCCATTGGTTCCAGCGCTGGTTGACGTCGTCCAGCACTTCCCGGTTGGCCCGCAGCGGCAGATTGAGAAACCGGCACGATTTGAAGGTCGACAATTTATGTTTGTTGCTGTCCCACTCGCCGATGTCCACTTTGATATCGGCAAAGCAAACGCCAAGGCCGGTGCTGGCGCTCTCGCGAACAGCTGCGCCAATCAGACTGCCAGGCCCCTTGTTGCCATACAAAAGGGTGATGCCTTTACGCGGGAGCACAAAATCCGCCGCCTGAAAATAATCAGGTTGGCTGATTGTATGCTCGGCAGGCTGGTGCTCGCCCTCAAAGAAAAAGAATGTTTTTGTACCAATGGCAGACACAGTATTTTGCTACTCCAGAGAATCGGCGCGATAACGGCAAGTCGTTGCCTGAGGCCGGGTCGGCTGTTCAGCTTCATATGGTAACATTGAAGATTATTATAGAAAAATGAAAGCCTACTGTTTGTGAATCAGTGGGGATATTGCCAAAGAGTCTCAAAGGATAAATAAGAAGCATGGCCAGAAGCGAACTCACTCATCCATCAAAACCGATTAATGGGCAGTCTCTATTGAGCTTTAAAGCCGTTCTGGAAAGCTACCTTGGCGGTGGTGAAGTTCGGGATCTTGACATGGCCATGCTGATGAATGTGCCTCTTAACCGGCTAAGTCAGCTGAAAAGAGCCAAAAGCACCATCGAGACCGTGGGCCGCGGCCTGGTGACTGATGAGGCGATAGATCTGCCCGACGGTGAGGACGAAGTGGTGGCAGAGCTGCCCGGCATGCGGCCAAATCAGGCCATCCTGGTTCGGCTGCTATTGAAGCATCCAGCATGGGTGCCTATGCCGCTGCGCCCCTCGCATCCAGAGGTTTTTACTCTGCTCCAGCCTTTTATGCCGGGTGCCGTAGAGGATGGCCGGGCCCCTAACAAGTCCGGATTTGCACCCCTGTTTGGTCGCTCCTACATCTCGTCTTACAAGATGTTATCTGAGGGTGGGGACGGCTCCCAGGGTGCCGGCCTGCCAGTGACCCGGCTGCAATTGCTGGTGATCACCAAATACGCCCAGGCCTTTGCCAATGCGTTAAAAAACCTGTCAGATAAGGCGGCTGAGGTGCCCGCTGAAGTTCGTGCCGCGCTGGCCAATACTCATGGCTGGGCGCTGCTGCGGGAACGGGATTCGTTAACAGACTGGATGAGCGACGAGCAGTTGTTCGAGTTCGAGGCTGACGTAAAGCGCCGATTTAGGGAGTGGTTTGAAAAGCACTACCTGCAAGTGCTGGAAGACGAGGCCATCTCGCGGGATGTCAGCCCGGAGCAGGCCATCGAAAAAGGCAAGTGGACTAACACCGCCGCGGTTTCAGATCAAAAAATGGCGGCTTACAGTCGGGCAACACGCCCTATCCTGGGCCGGAACGACAGCCCCTTCGCGTTGTTCCGGGAGAGCTTTGGGCTCACCAGTGCGGAGTCTTACTGGGTGCTGGGTATTCAAATCAAGGCCTTCTACCGTTTTCGCCAGCGGGCAGAGCAGCGAATTGACGCGCCCACGTCTATCCTGCTGCGCTATCTGTTCCGTTACCCGGAAGACATCGCGCTGTTCATGCCGGCACCTGCCTCTGGCCGTGACATCTACGAGGCGATTCGTCAGGAAGATCCGGATTTCAAGCTAAGCCAGTTGGCGCCGCTATTTGGCGCATCCAGGGTGATGAGTTATGAGTTTGCGGAGGAGGGCGCTGCATGCCCGTTCTTCGCCCGTCGCCTGGCGACCGTGTTCAGCCAGCAGCGCGAAAAAGGGGAACCGATATACCGGGCCATACGTGAGTGTGTAGAGGAAGAGGTCATTGCCCGTGGTCTGGACCTTGCTCAGTTCTGGCGTGATGGTCGTTGGCACAGATAACAGGCGATTTGGCATTTCGGGCAAATAACTTTACAAAGTTTTTCAGTTATAACGATGTCCTATCCGAATATTGAAGTTAGGATGAAGGTGTGGCTATGGAAATGATCGTCGGATGGAATCACTAATACTGTACGCATTCGGCTGGGCCTGGATCACCCAAAACAGAAAAATAAAGAATCATTTCTCAAGATTGGAGCGTTGCACATGAATATTCTCGCTATCAAAAACAGATTGGCTAAGCCCTCCGTCGGGTCCAGGCAGAAAGGTGCGTCCTCGCTGGAATACCTGATGCTGGGTGCGGTTATCGTTATTATTCTCGGAGTCGTCATTGCGACGGCTGGTGATGAGGGCGGTATTGGCAGCAAAATTGTTGAAACATTTAACTCATTACTCGGCAACGCCCAAGAAAAAGTCGACGCGAGTTAAAGCACGTCGTTATCGATTTCCGGTTTGCTCGGGGGCGCTATGAGTATCAAAAACAATAGAGGCGTCATCGCCCTGGAATTCCTCATGGTCTTCCCGATGATCATGGCGATTATCTACGGTGCGGCGGGATACGGGGTACTATTTTATAACAAGTACCAGATGCAGGTGGCCGTTGATCGTGCGGCCTCTGCTGTTTTCTCGCTGGATCGCCGGGAATATGCAACTTTCTCAGACGGCGCCGTCACCCACAGCAGCGAAGTGCTGGCTGCCTTGAGTGCCCGGTTACCTGCGGTCACGGCCGATCACTTGTCTATCCGCGAGTGCAAAAGGGTTGATCACGGTGGTGCCGGTGGCGTGCAGTTGCTGGAGTGCGTGCTGGTGGCAGACCCCGGCGACTCCTCCTTTATGCCGCAAGTCCGGTTTCCCGGCGTTGGTGCCTTCCCCCCGATGCCCAGCCAGCTGACTGCGCGATCGTCCATTGCCTTCTGATCTCATCACCTGTGCCCGGCACAGCCCGTCTAATCGCCAGTTGTAAGGACAGGAGATATGAGGACAAAATTTATCTACGCAGTGCCCTCTCTGGTGTTGGCTTTGCTCGCCATTGGCCTGGCGGTTTACGGTCTTATGCAAACACCGGCTCCGGTCTCGCAAACGTCACCCGCACAGCAGTCGGAGGTCCAGGCCACTCAGCCGGTAAAAGAAGATGCGGTGCCGATGTATCGGTATCTGGTGGCGGTCGTTGATCTGGACGCGGGTGCCCGCCTTGAGCCAGAGCACGTTCAGGAATTTGAACTGCCCGTTGAACTGGCCAACAGCATTCCCTCTGAAGACGCTCCTTTTGGCGATACCCTGATCCGTCCTTTACGAGCCGGCATGCTGCTGTCTCAGGATCTGATCAGTGGTGGCACGCCACTGCAGTTGACATTGCAGGACGGGGTTCGGGCCATGGCCTTTGAGCTGACGTCGCTGTCCAGTATCGGTGGCCTTATTCAGCCCGGTGATCACGTAGACATTTATGGCACCTTCCGCGGCGCAGGTGGCACGGAGGCGGGTACTGCTCGGCTGATACAGAATGTGGAAGTGCTGGCTGTGCGGGGCGCCATGGAGCAAGGCAGTGACAGCAGTGACGACAGCCAGCGCCGCAACCAGACCATGGTGCTGTCGGTGCCCCAGAAAGACGTTGCACGGCTGGTGCTGGCAGCAGCCGAGGCCAGATTGAACTTTGTCGCATCCAAGCCGGAAGAGACCGTTGCTGAAGGCTCCGATGCTGCACAAGCGCCCCGGGCCGATGATCAACAGGTCACGCTAATGGCAGACATCCGCCCCAGTGCCCGCGCCAAACCGGCACCGGCTCCCCAGCCGAGACAAGCTCCCGCCAGAAATCCCGGGCAAGAGGTCAAAATTTATGAAGGTTCCGGCTCAAGGAGCGTCTATGTTCGCTGATCACCACACCATCTGCCGGGGCTTGCTTCCAATCCTGATGTGCCTGTTGGCGCTGCCGGCGCTGGCGGATGCTGATCGGGTTTCTGTGGCTCCGGGCGAGCAGCACGTGCTGTCCTTTATGAAGCCTCTTGAAAAAATGTCGGTCTCAAACCCGGATGTTGTGTCGGTCACCGCCACCGGCAGCCGGGAAGTGTTAGTAACCGCTAAAGCGCAAGGGTCGTCGGTTGTTCGCGCCTGGTTAAAAGGCGAGAGCGCGCCGCGCCAGACCAATTTCCAGGTATCGGACCTGCTGGGCGCGAAAAGCCCGCTGCCGATGCAGGTGCAAACCGACATCCGGGTGGTGGAGGTTAACCGCTCTGAGCTGAACACTCTGGGTGTGTATTACTCCCGGCTGTTCAATGGTGGCAACTCCAGCATCACTCTCGCGCCCCCCGGCAGTGGCGCTCGCGGATTTGGACCTGCGGATGCCGCTGCGGCGGGCCTGGGTGCCGAAGGCTTTAATCTGTTCAGTTTTGGCTCCAACTCCCTGAGCATTATCAATGCGCTGGAATCCGGTGGCTTCGCCTACACCCTGGCGGAGCCTTCGCTGGTTAGCCTGAGCGGCCAAACGGCGACTTTCTTGTCTGGCGGTGAATTTCCGATCCCCGTGTCATCCCGTGATGGCGACATTCAGATCGAATTCAAAGAGTTCGGCGTTAGCCTGGCGTTAACCCCCACCGTGATCAGCGAAGACCAGATTATTTTGAAAGTCGCGCCGGAAGTCAGCGAGCTGGACTTTTCTTCCGGTGTGGCCACTGGTGGTGTTGCAGTGCCTGGTTTGCGCATCCGGCGTACCGAAACCATGGTTTCTATGGGATCGGGGGAGAGTTTTATCATCAGTGGCCTGGTCAGCCGGTCCACCACCAACACCAGTGATCGGGTGCCGGGGCTGGGTAATTTGCCCATCCTGGGAGCGTTCTTCCGGTCAGACCGGGTCGCCTCTGAAGACAAAGAACTGATCATGGTGGTCACTCCCCGGCTGGTCAGCCCCCAACAAAAACTGCCGGCGAACGTGCGTAACTTTGGTAAAGAGTACGAATACAGCAGCACCGGGTGGCTAGACATGGTGATCAATGCCCGCGGAGCGGGTGAGCCGATCGAAAGCGGACTGAGCTGGTAAGGGAAAGGCACCGATGAGCGAAACCATAATCTGTGTAGCAGACGACGTAGGCGCCCGGGTGTGGCTGGAACGCGCGCTGGGCGCTGAGTGGCAACTGGAGTGCGTAAGCTCCATCGATTTGTCTCGGGTCAGCCGCCTGGTGCAGGCCACTGGCACCCCGGTGGTTATTGTCGCTATCGATGACAAAGACGCCAACCACGCCCTGAAAGTCTTCGCCGCCATTCAAAAAGCCTGTGCCGGTGCTCAGCTGGTGGGCGTAGCACATCGGCTGTCTCAGGATTTGCTGCTCAGCATCATGCGGGCCGGTGCCCGGGATTGCCTGATTACCGGCGTGGATTCCGATACCGCGCTCGAGCGCATCCGCAGAGTGGCGGAGGCAGCCGCCATAACCACCAGCAGCGCCAAACAGAATCGGGGCGACATCACCCTGATCACGTCGGCATCACCGGTGGTCGACACCCGGTTTTTCAGCCAAAATTTTGTGGTGGACCTGAACGAATACGAGGCCAACAAAAGCTTGCTGGCGCTGGATTCCAGCTCCGAGCCCAATCGCACCTTCTATTTTG
>NZ_JACUUB010000024.1 GCF_014859525.1 Marinobacter sp. | reverse complement strand
GGTTTACCAACCTGCTGACGCAGTTGTTGGGGGATATTCGTACCCTGCTGTTGTAGTCCTGAGTCGAGGGCCGCTCCGTAGCTTTTTAGTTGCGGGGCGGCTTTCTCGTCTTTGCGTTGAGCCTGGCCAAATCTCTACCAATTTGCTGCATTAGGCTCTTACTTTGGAGAGCGTGAAGGGTTTCCTGCTCTCGCTCCCAGTCCTCAGCACTCATCACCACGAAAGCTTCTCCGGCTCGGCGCGTAACCTTGACCGGTTCATGCTGACTAATTACCTGTTCAACAACATTTTTCAGGTTACCTCTAAACTTGTTTACACTGATTGTGTCCATGAAGCACCTCTATGTGCGGATATTTCGTACAACTATGCATCATCAGCCCTAACGCAGTCATCAGGCTCGTTCTGGCTTTCGGCCTCCGACGGATGCCCCTGTCGGGTCGCCGTTTATGGCTGGCGTAAGGTATCTACTCTGCTGAAGCCTTTCGTTGCCGGCGTGTCCTTGGTGAGGACACCCAGCTATTCCTCATGATATCCAGCCGCCCCGGGCTGTTCAGCCGCAGTACCTGAAGTCCCATCTCCTCATTCTTCTGCTTCCAGGTTTCGTTATCCATATCCCGCCAGTAACGGGGCGGCCGGTTTGTTCGCCGGTCGTGTTCGGCGGTGACCGGGTCATTGGCGCGATGCTCTTCCCAGAGGGGAATGTCCGGCAGCGGCCGGCTGGTGTCCATGAAGTTCTGAAACATGTCCCACAGGGCGTAGCATTCCTCGGGGTTGGTTTTGCCGATCAGGGTGCCTATGGGGATCAGGATGTTGCGGTACCGGTGGGCCAGGTACAGGGTATGCACCACCCCGCCGCCGTGGATCAGTTCGTTGGAGGTGTAGGCATCGAACTCGTAAAACGGTGCTGACTCTTCTTCTGGCTGACCGGTTTTGCCCCAGACTCCTTTTTTATCGTAGTGAAAAACCGTCACCAGACCCGTGCGGCGATTGAGTTCCCACAGCGGGCCTTTGTCTGGCTTGATGAGCTGTCGGGGGAAGAGTTTGAACAGGGCGGTGGGGATGAGGTTGCAGGCGATAAGGGGCCCTACAAAAATGGCCAGAATTGGGATAAAAGCAATCAACATCTGGCCAAAGGTTTCGTCTGGTGGGCTAAGTCTCCAGTGGGAGAAAAAGCCAATTGTTACCGGCAGCATCATAAATGCGATGACAAAAGGGTTACCGAAGGCATTGAAAAACAAAAGGATGCGGGTTCTTAGTGCCGCCGTCGCATGGCGATAGCGCTCGTGGTCAATACGCTGGTGGAAATCAATGTTGGCGAAATGATTCGGCTCTCTCTCGAAACGTCTGAGCGTCGCTGGAGAATAATCCGCCCGATAAGACTGAGGGGCCACATCCTCTGTGTGGCCCCAGGGCAGTTTCCGGTCGGCTTTTTGGTTAAACCAGGGCAGTGCCGGATTGGCGCCCGGTGCCGGGCGTTTTTGTTGGGGGAGGCGTTCGGAATCGTAGGCCTTCGGGCCGTAATATCCCGATGAAGGTTTATCGGTTGTCATCCCGTGGCTCCCGGGTTGTTGAATTCGTTAATCCAGAAAAGCTGCTTTTTCTCGCTGAAGTCCGGCTCCGTATGCTCATTGTCTCTGGCGTCGTAAAGGGTTGAATCTTTGGGTGGCGGTGCGGGGAACGCGAGTTCCCGAATGCTCGTTTCCACACGGATTTGGGCTTTTGGTTGCCAGGAGTAGCTCACATTGCGGCTGCTGAAAGGGATGCCAAGGAACTTGGTGGTTTCCGCATGGCTGGCAGGTGTTCTGACAATGTATTCGTAGCCGTCCGGGGTGGCACCTTTCCGAATAATATGACTTTGTAATTCGCTTTCCGGAACTGGCTGGGTGGGCAGGCGAACAGAGTGATTGCCATCTTGTCTGATCGGGTGGCGAAGCAGTTGAAGTTTGAACGTCATTTGTTGTTCCGTGAAGCCGGTCAAGCCTGGAAGATTACTCTCAAGACGGATGAGATGTGTTGCCTGGGCAAGATCATGATTGGCCAACCCCTGGCGTTTCAGCGTTACGCGGGTGATTTCCGGAATCGGGTATATTGAAACCCGAACCTGAGAGAGCAAGTAGACCAGCCGGTACCAGGCTTCCGATGCGTTGTTGTCGCCTTGCAGATGCGGCAGTCCGTCATGCTCGCCGAAAGGGCCGTTTTTGAGCCAGTTCTCTATAGGTTCGTCTTCATAGTGAGCAACAAGTACCGCACCCCCAAGGATCAGGCAGAGACCGGCCCAGCCCAGAGGTCCCATACCGAGTAGAGTGAGTTGGGCGGGTACCAATGCGGAGAGTGTTGTCACCAAACCACCCACAGTAATGATGCCGTGACCGAGAGCTGCCTGATCCCCAGTGTTTATGGCGTAGATGGTGTCAGATAAGCTGATGCCGGTTAGGGCTAGTCCGCCAATGCCGCCGAGTAACATTTTCACCGTGAGAGCTTCTGCTCTGAAGATTTTTGCAATGAATTTGGAGCCTTCTCCTTTAAACCGGTGCTGAAGTATTGAAGCGATTCTTTTTCTGCTTGCCTCATTTGCAAATCGTTCTGAAAGAAGAATTAGCGCCAGTCCAGCTCCGTACAATGAGCTAACCGAGCCCGAGATCGCTCTCAGGCGCCCACGCTCCCTCGCAATCTGGTCTTCGTTACTTAGGGCATTCGCCACATTAACCGCCTCAATAGCCAACACCACCAATGGCAATGCCGGAGTATTCAGCACCCGGTGCAACCGGCTTCGCTCGGCAGCGTTGAGGTCCACCCGGTGGGCTTTCGCTTCGCCCTCCAGCTTGCGTATCTCCGCATTGATATCCCGAATCCGGCCGCCGGTCTGTTTCAGTTCGTCGATCACCTGATTGTACCGGCTCTGGGCCGCCTGCAACTTCGCCCTGAGTTCTTTGTGGTTGCCATTGGCTTCGGCCAGGGCCCGGCGTGCCAGGGTCAGCTGATTCTCGGCCCGGGTCAGTGCCTGGATAGCCTGGGTGGTGGGCTTGTCCCGGCTCAGGGTCCAAACCAGGGCTTTGCCTGCGGCGGGTGTTTGCGGGTTATAGCGTGCGCCGTCTGGCCCCAGGTCTTCCAGGCCGAGTACGTATTTGCCTTGGGCAATGGCGTCGCTCAGGGGCATTTGCCGTAAATCGGGCAGCATTTCCGGCATGGCGCGGCGTATACCTTCCATCGGGTTCGCCATGGCGGCAATGCGCTGGGCCATCAGGCGTTGCTGGATAGCCTGCCGGGTTTGGGCGTGTTGCTGTTCCAGCCGGGCACTGGCGTCATCGAAGTTTTTGAGGGCTTTGGCGGCGGCCTGTTCTTTCCTGAATGCTTCGTCGCTGTTGCGATTCATCCATTCCCGGCTGGCCGCGTCGTGCTCTGCTTTCAGGGCTGCGCGGCGCTGGGCCAGGCGGGTTTGTTCGTCGGTCAGGTTCTGGAGTTGTCGGTCGTTGTTCTCCAATGCGGCCATGGCGGAGCGGATGGACTGGTGCAGTTCACTGTGCGAGCTGTCCAATGCCTTCATGCCGGAGTTCATGCCCGCGAGCATCAGTGTGGTCAGTGCGCCGCTTTGAATGTCATCCGCTAAACGCAGTCCTTCCACCGTCAGTATTTTGCTCAAATCCTCCGGCAAATCCAGCTTTTCCAGGGCGGCAAGGGCGGCGCCCCGGAATACACCCGTGCCATCGTTGGGTTCGGGCGTTTCCGGGGGCTGGTAGGGTTCGGTTTGGCTGCCTGGTGTGGTTTGCGGCCACAACATGCGGGCGAGAGAGACTTCCTCTCTCGAGGCACTGGCGGCGGCCTGTTCGGTACACAGCGACCTTACCCAGGCTTTGCCGTCGCTGTCCGGGCTGGGCTGGCTGTGTTCCGGGTCCAGTGGGTCTTGCTTGCAGGCGGGCTCCAGAGTGTCGCTGATAAAATGCCCGGCGCAACGGAAAGCGCCGGCATAGTCGAAATCTTCGGTGCTGAACAGGTCCGCCAGGGCTTGTTGATAGGGCTGGCGTTTCAGGCATTGCAGCAGTTTGGCCTGGGCCAGGGTCAGGTAGTGTTGGCCCAGGATGCGCTCTTCGGCCATCAGCACCCGGCGAATCTTTTGCCGGCCGCTGGATGGCAACGCCAGCCTGTATTTGAACAGCGGGTTCTTCTGGCGACCGATCCGGCCCGGCAGGATGATCTGGTTTACCAGGAGGGCGTTTTCCAGTTGCGCATTTTTACGGGCTTTTTCGGCACACAGTTCCAGCAGATGGCGCGCCGTGTTGATGCGTGCTTGCTGGTGCCGCATCTCGTAAAAATGATCTTCAATGCGCAGGCCGCAAACGCCCCGGTTTCTCAAATCTTCAAGGGCGTCTGTCTGGCCATCGCTGGTTCGCCACTCATCGTAGCTGAATGGTCGCTTCGCTGGGGTTTCGCTAGCGCGGTCCAGATCTTTTTGAATCGCAATGCCGAGCGCGGCTGGCTCGGGGTGTTCGAAGGGGGCCAGGGGCTCGGTGCGCTCACCGGCATTCCACTCTTCATAAAGGCTGGCCGCCATATCCAGTGCTTTGCCGGCGTAGGTTCCGGTGGTATCGGCCAGGTACTCCCAGGGCCGCTCAAACTGCCATTCTTTGGCTGGTGCCCTGGGCCTTTGCGCTTCAACTTTGTCTAATCGGAATACGGTTCGTTTAGCGGCATCTGGCCAGCGGGCAAAGCCCATCTGGGGTTGGTCGGCGGGGTACAGGTCCCGGAACTGGCTGCACCGGTAATGTCGAAGCCCGGAATCGCTCTGCAGGTAATTCAGCCGCGCTGCAGAGAGGGGAGATTCGCTGAAGGCGGCTTCAAGGGACTGGTCCTGGCCGTCAAGGCGAACGGGTACCCAGACATCGGCCAGCGGTTTGCCCATGGCGGGCCGGCGGTCTTCGGTAACTTGTCCGTCTTCCGTGCGATGGTCCGCGAGCCTTATGTCGCGGAATTGCGGCCGGTTGCCTTCCCAGGCAATTTGCAGCTCTCGCCAGAGTGTGCCGTTGCGGAACAGATACAGAAACCCGGGGCGGGCGAGAGCTGGCCAGGTCAGGTGTTTGCCTTCGTGATTCATTCCCCGTACCCAGGCCATGGGCACGGTGGGCATCAGGATATTGGCGGTGGTTTCGGAATGGATGCTTTCGGGCGCCGGAGCATCTGTGAGCGGAAGGTGAATCGGCGTACCGGTTTCGACATCCACTTCCAGCACCGCCCGGCTGGCAGGCTGATTGCGCCAGGGCCAGATGTGCAGGGCGGATTCCGCGTTGCTGACCTCGCGCAGATAACTTTTCTGTATACCATCCGGCAGGCGCCGTGCAACCCCGGGGAACGGAGCTTCTGCCGTCTGAAAAACCACCGGGCGTTGCTCCTGGCTGTGGTTGTTGCCAAGCACAGCGACGATGAAATCACAGAAGGTGCAGGGAGGGCCGTCGGAAAGGCGGCTATGGGCCAGATTGCTCATGGTGACATTCCTTATCAATGGCTGAGAGAAGCTTCTTGCCTCAATGGGGTCCGATTTTATATGGCCCGGTTTGTGATGTCACATCAACGAACTTATCAGTTCCGGAATTTGTGATGTATGGCGAGCCCACTGTCTCGACGGCCAATGCTATGGCCGTCGAACAGGCCCACCATCAGCCTCATGGAACGACAACAACCATCAGAGGCCACCTATGAACCCCGCCGAACGTCTCGCCCAACCCCTCAAGCTCCCGAATGGCTCCACCTTGCCCAACCGTTTTGCCAAGTCCGCCATGAGTGAGACCCTGGGCACCATTGATAATCACCCCACCAAAGAGCTGGTTACCTTGTACCGGGCCTGGGCGGAGGGCGGCGCCGGTCTGTCGATTACCGGCAATGTGATGATTGATCGCCGGCACATCGGGGAGCCGCAGAACGTGGTGGTTGAAGACGAATCCGATCTGGAGTTGCTGTCGGCCTGGGCGCAGGCCGGGCAGGTGGGCGGTCGGCAAATCTGGGTGCAACTGAATCATCCTGGCAAGCAGAGCCCAAAGATCCTGAACCGCGATCCGGTGTCGCCCAGTGCGATCCCGTTCAAGAAAGAACTGCGAGGCATGTTTGCCACCCCGCGTGCGCTGACCGGGCCAGAGATTGAAGACATTATCCAGCGCTTTGCACGCAGTGCGGCGGTGGTGAAAAAAGCCGGTTTTGACGGAGTGCAAATACACGGTGCTCACGGTTATCTGGTCAGTCAGTTCCTGTCACCCCATCACAATCAGCGCACCGATGAGTGGGGAGGCTCTGCTACCAACCGCCGGCGATTTGTGCTGGCGGTGTACCGCGCTATCCGTGAGACGTGCGGCGACGGTTTCAATATCGGGATCAAGCTTAACTCGGCGGATTTTCAGCGGGGTGGGTTTACGGAGGAAGAATCGCTGGCGGTGATTGAGGCACTGGTGGCCGAGGGGATAGATCTGATCGAGATCTCCGGCGGCAATTACGAAAACCCGGCCATGGCCAGAGGTGGAGAGAATGGCGAGGTTAAAGCCAGCACAAAGGCACGGGAAGCCTACTTTTTAGAGTTCGCAGAGAAAGTTCGCCAGCTTACCGCAGTGCCCCTGATGGTGACGGGCGGTTTCCGAACCGAAAGCGGCATGGCGGACGCGGTAGCCAGCGGCGCTACAGATCTTGTCGGCTTGGCCCGGCCTCTGGTGGTGGAACCGGATTTGCCGAACCGGATCATGATGGGTGAGCAGGTGACCAGTGCCGTGCGGCCCATCAAAACCGGGATTCGCCTGATTGACGACATGGCCCTGATGGAAGTGAGCTGGTACACCCGGCAGATCGGCCGCATTGCCCGTGGCAAAGCACCGAAACAGCACGACCGTGGGATTCTGTCGTTAATGGAAGTACTCGCTGTAATGACCACCCGGGGTGTTCGTACTCGATTGCGGGCATGAGCTCAGGGCGGTACGTTCCTCCTGGAACGAAAAACCCCGGCCGAAGCCGGGGTGATTCTGAGTCAACGTCTAAAGGAAGTTAGAAGTTGTACTGAGCAGCGAACAGGATGCGGTTAGCATCGCCGTCTGTGCCGTCTACGTTTTCACGCTTCAGGTACTGGTACTCAACGCCCATCATGACGTTTTTGACCGGTGTCCACTGGTAGTTGGCCATCACGGCCTGGTTGCTTTCGCTTTGATCGCCAACGTCGGCAACGCCATCATCAACGGCATCGTCCCAATCAACTTCAACATAGCCATAGCCGATGTTGAAGCTGCGACCGCCGCCCAGGTTGATGCCGGCACCGATGGAGCCGCCGTAGCCGGAGAGGGTTTCAATGCTTCCGCCAGCCACATAGGCACTGGCGGCACCGAAGTCCTCGCCAGAACGGTACAGGTAGCTGTTGGCACCGTCGGTATAGGTCAGCGTGCCCTGCAGGGTGATCATGTCGGTCAGCTGCATTTTGGCAGCAACGAAGGTGGCGAAGCCAAAGGCGTCGTCATCGTTGGTGCCATCGTCGTAGCCAACTTGGTGGGCCAGCAGCGCGGCGCTGTAGGACAAACCGCCTTGTGACTCTTCAAACCGGGCGGTAAAGGCGGGCATGCCATCTTTCTTATGGTCTGAGTCCACAATAGAGTTCTTCGGCTGCTCCAAAGAGAACGACAGTGGGCCGGTGGTGTAGCGCGCTTGAGCCACACGGTTTTGAATACCCGCCAAACCAGGCAAAGAGTCGAAATCGAGGGTTGATGTGTTACCGACAAAGCTGTTGAAGTTAGACCAGGTTTGGCCCATCAGAACGCCATTGTACTCACCATACGCGTGACGCAGGCGGAGGTTGCCCGGACGGAAGTCGCCTTCAACGGTCACGCTCACGCCTTCTGGGGAAACAGTTTTGAAGCCCAGACGGCTTTGGAAAGCGTCTGCGCCAAAATGGCCGTCAGCGGCATCATCATTGCCGGCCAGGTCCTCGAAGGAGCCTGCGCGACTGCCGAACTGGCTTGCCTGATTGCTGTCAATGTCATAGCTGGCATTCAAGCGAGCGTAACCGTATACGTCGACCTCGTAATCCCCGGCACTGAAGCTTACCGCGCCAGCCTGGCTGGCTACACCAAACACCGCCGCCGCTGCTGTCGCACGAATGGCCATTCTTAACTTGTTGCTTTGCATCGTTGTTGTCTCCATGAACTATTGTTATCGGACCCACGAACAAGGTAGTTACGATTTCATGACATTTCAAACACAATCGGAATTTTTTTAGACCAATGTCTATAATCCGGAAGACGTTAATTTGGCGCATCCGGCTTTGACAAGTGGTCGTACGACCAAAGATGAAAGAGCTCCCGGGTATGCTTAAAAAAGAAACATTTGCTTTCCT
Source organism: Marinobacter sp. (assembly GCF_014859525.1). Classification (GTDB taxonomy): domain Bacteria; phylum Pseudomonadota; class Gammaproteobacteria; order Pseudomonadales; family Oleiphilaceae; genus Marinobacter. The sequence goes on along the minus strand of NZ_JACUUB010000024.1, from coordinate 28,579 downwards.
TGATATCGAAACCACCGGCGGTAACCCGCAGCGAGACAGGATCACCGAGATCGGTATCCGGTTCTGGCGGGCGGGTGAGGTGGTTGGGGAATGGCAGGCGTTGCTCAACCCGGAAATCCGTATCTCAGGCTTTATTGAAAGGCTGACCGGCATCTCGAATGCTCTGGTGGCCGAGGCGCCTTTGTTTGCTGACATCGCGGACGAGCTTGAGCGGCAGCTAGACGGTGTCATTTTTGTTGCCCACAACGCCCGCTTTGATTACGGCTTTATTAAATCCGAATTCCGCCGGCTGGGCCGTGCGTTCAGTGCTCGGGTGCTGTGCACGGTCAGGCTTTCGCGGGCACTGTACCCGGAAGCCGCCAGGCACAACATGGACGCGCTTATCGCCAGGCACCACCTGCCTCAGGTGGAACGGCATCGAGCGATGGGCGACGTGTCTGCCATGCTGGCGTTCTTCGAGCATGCTCGGGCAGAGCATGGCGAAGGTGTGATCACTATTGCCATTCAGCGATTGCTACAGCGCCAGAGCACTCCGTCGAATGCACCTGCGGAGCTTTTCGCCGAACTGCCTCACTCACCGGGTGTCTATCGTTTTTACGGTGATAACGATGTGCTGCTCTACGTGGGCAAAAGCACCAACATTGCCCAGCGGGTGGCGTCGCATTTTTCTGGCGACTATCAGTCCAGCCGCGGTCTGCGCATGTCTGAAAGCCTGCGCCGGGTAGAAACCACCCAAACCGCCGGCGAGCTGGGCGCACTGCTGTTAGAGCTGAAACAGATCAAAACCCTCAGCCCGCTCTACAACCGGCGATCCCGAGCGGCCAAAAGCCTGGTCAGCATTGCGCTGCGCACTCAGGCCGACGGTTACCTGCAAGCAGAGTTGGTCCGGGAGATAGCCCCGGATCGATTGGGTGACTATTTCGGACTGTTCCGCAGCAAGCGGGACGCCCGGTCGGCCATTCGCGGTATTGCGGCCAAAAACGACCTGTGCGGTAAATGGTTGGGCCTGGAACCTGCCCGCCCGGGCCCCTGTTTTCAGCGCAGCCTGGGCCGCTGCAAGGGCGCCTGCGAGGGTGCAGAAGATACCACCCGCTATAACCTGCGCATGCAGATCGCCTTCCATGCCTTGCGCCTGAAAACCTGGCCCTGGCCGGGTGCTGTCGGATTGGTGGAAGAAAACCCGGACACCGGCCGCACAGACATTCTGGTGATCTGGAACTGGATACACATCGCCACTGTGCACAACGAGCAAGAACTGCAAGACTTCCAGCCCGGCCCGGAGCCGGTCACCTTCGATCTCGACTCCTACAAACTGCTGGTCAAAGCCCTGCTTGGCCGAGACCGCGAGCAGCATCGAATCATCCAACTGGCACCTTTAACGCAACCGGCTGTTCTTATGCCCTGAGTGGCGTATTATGGGTGCATTCACCCCGTCACTTAGCAATGAGTCACTGAGAGCGATACATGAACAGAGAACCTGTCTCCCGCGAACTGTTTGATGAAGTAATGGTGCCCAACTACGCCCCCGGTAACATCATTCCGGTACGAGGCGAGGGCTCCCGCGTGTGGGATCAGGAAGGACGGGAGTTTGTGGACCTTCAGGGCGGTATTGCCGTCACCAGCCTTGGTCATTGCCATCCGGGCCTGGTGGGCGTGCTGCACGAACAGGCCGAAAAAATCTGGCACCTGTCCAACGTGATGACCAACGAACCCGCCCTGCGCCTGGCCAAAACCCTGTGTGAGCAGACCTTCGCCGACCGCGTCTTCTTCGCCAACTCCGGCGCCGAAGCCAACGAAGCCGCCTTCAAGCTGGCCCGTCGTTATGCCTGGGATCACTACGGCCCTGAGAAACACCAGATTATCTCATTCACCAACTCCTTCCACGGCCGCACCCTGTTCACCGTCAGCGTGGGTGGCCAGCCCAAATACCTGGAAGGCTTCGAGCCAGCCCCGGGTGGTATTCACCATGCCGAGTTCAACAACCTGGATTCGGTAAAAGCACTGATCTCCAAAGAAAAAACCTGCGCCGTGGTGGTTGAACCCATCCAGGGCGAAGGCGGCGTAATGCCAGCAGACCCAGAGTTCCTCAAAGGCCTGCGCCAGCTGTGCGACGACAACAACGCCCTGCTGGTGTTCGACGAAGTGCAAAGCGGCGTCGGCCGCACCGGTTACCTTTACGCCTACGAAATGTACAACGTAGTGCCAGACATCCTCACCAGCGCCAAAGGCCTGGGCGGCGGCTTCCCGGTCGCCGCCATGCTCACCACCGCCGAAGCTGCCAAAAGCCTCAGCGTTGGCACCCACGGCAGCACCTACGGCGGCAACGCACTGGCCTGCGCTGTGGCCCAGAAAGTCATCGACACCGTCAGCCAGCCAGACATCCTCAAAGGCGTCAAAGCCCGCTCTGACAAACTGCGTAAAGGCATGATGGATATCGGCGAACGCTACGGTGTGTTTTCCGAAGTGCGCGGAGCTGGTCTACTCTTGGGTTGTGTGCTGACAGAAAAGTGGCAAGGCAAAGCCAAAGATTTCCTGAGCGCTGGCCTGGATGAAGGCGTGATGGTGCTGATGGCAGGCGCCAACGTAATCCGGCTCGCTCCCTCGCTGATCATCCCGGAAACGGATATTGAGGATGCGCTGGAGCGCTTTGAGGCGGCAGTGAAGAAAGTCGTTTCGTAAGAAGTTTTTGACGGCTGCCACAAGAGTAGGCGCTGGGCCGGGAACCCCTTTCCGGAAATTTCGAAGGCCAAGGATGGCCTGAGAGAAGCGCACATGGATGTGCTTGTAGCGGTTTCCGGAAAGGGGTTCCCGGTGCAGTGCCGGTCGCCGAACGCGGAACGCCAGCAGGAGCAAAGCATGTGGCAAGTAAGACCAGCCAACCCCGATGACCTGCAGCAAATACTCGATATAGCTGGCAGCCAAAGCGCCAGACTATCGTCCACGCTGCCCAACACCGAAACGGCCCTGGCAGAAAAAATCGCCCAGTCCCAATCTGACCTCGCCAGCCAAAGCAAAGACAACCGCCCGCGCCGACTGCTCTTCGTCCTGGAAAACACCGACACCGGCCAGATCGCCGGCACCGCAGGCATCGACACCCGGGCCGGCAACGGCCAACCGTTCTACAACTACCGCCGCGATTACCTGATCCACGCCTCCCACCAACTCAACGTCTCCCGGCGTGTAGAAGTACTCTACCCCAGCCACGCACTCACCGACCTCACCCTGCTGTGCGCCTTCACCCTCAGGCCTGAACTGCGCGAAACACCGGCTTTCGAACTGCTCTCCCGCGCCAGAATCCTGTTTATCGCCAGCCACCGCGACTGGTTCAGCAACCGTATAGTGTCCGAAATCCAGGGCGTCCAGCACAACGACGGCAGCGTGCCCTTCTGGGACAGCCTCGGCCGGCACTTCTTCAACATGGATTTCGAAACCGCCGACCGGCACTCCGGCCAGCTCAGCAAAACCTTCATCGCCGAACTCATGCCCCCCAACCCGGTCTACGTCACCCTGCTCAGCGAACCGGCACAAGCCGCACTGGGCGAGCCGCACCCGCTGACCCAGCCCAATTACAGCCTGCTGCAGCGGGAAGGCTTTCAAACTGGATGCTACCTAGACATCTTCGACGGTGGGCCGGTCCTGGAAGCCCGCACCGATAGCCTGAAAACCCTGGTGACCAGCCAGCAGAAAACCCTGCACGGCAGCGAAGGGCCCGACGGCGAAACCTGCCTGATCAGCGCCGGTGAGGGTGCCGGTTTCCGTTGCCTGCTGACCCCGGTGGCCGAAACTCTGGCAGACGACGTTAAAGTGCCTGTCAGCACCTGGCGCGCACTCAACTGCAATGCCGGAGACCCGGTAAGGATCTCGCCGTTATGAACACAACAAAGCAGTGGAGGCCATAACATGTTGGTGATCCGCCCATTGCAGGAAACCGATCTTGATGATCTTTACGGGATGGCCGAGAAGGCCGGTAAGGGGCTGACGACTCTGCCGGCAGATCGCGGTCTCTTGCAGCGCAAAATTGAACGTACCCGGGAATCCTTTAATCAGCGTTGTGCGCCGGAGGCCGGCCTGTACCTGTTTGCCCTGGAAGATACGGTCACAGCAAGAGTTGTGGGCATCAGCGGCATAGAGGCTCGGGTGGGCCTGGAAGAGGTATTTTACAACTACCGCCTGAGTGTCACCGTGAATGCTTCCCGGGAGCTGGGTGTGCATGTGCGAACGCCCACACTGCACCTGTCCAACGACATGACTGACACTACCGAAATCTGCTCTCTGCTTTTGGCGGGCGACTATCAGGGTGGGGGTAATGGGTTACTGCTGTCCCGATGCCGTTTCATGTTTCTGGATGAGTTTCGCAAACACTTCTCAGAAAAAGTATTTGCTGAAATGCGTGGCGTGTCTGATCCACAGGGGCGCAGTCCGCTATGGGATGCACTGGGCAGCAAATTCTTTGATATGGAATTTGTTCAGGCCGATACGCTGTCGGGCCTGGGTAACAAATCCTTTATTGCCGAGCTGATGCCCAAGTACCCGATCTATTTACCGATGCTGCCGGATGTTGCGCGGGCGGTCATCGGCATGGTGCACGACAACACCCGTCCGGCATTAAAGATGCTGCAGGCGGAGGGTTTCAATTTTAACGGTCTGGTGGATATCTTTGACGGTGGTCCTTTGGTCGAAGCCTTTGTGAGCAACATCCGGACGGTTCGAGAATCGATTAATCGCCATGCCATGGTGATTAATAAGCCGATCGATCTGGATGTGCCGCCGGAACACAGGGTGATGATCTGTAACCGGTCGTTCCGGGATTTTCGGGTGACCACTCTGCCTATCGATTGCATCGGGCCGGATGTCGTGCGCATACCCCACGATGTGGCGGAGGCCTTGTTGGTGGAATCCGGTGATCCGGTGCGTCTTGCACCCTTGAAGGAAGGAGCGTTATCACCCATGCATCCCTTAAGGGGGCAGGCCGATGAGGATGAGAAGATCCTCGACCGGCTTCGCAACTATCGAAGCCGACACGCTCAGGATTAGCAGCGCAGCCCTCGGCTTATTTCCGAATCGGAGGTGAACAATCATGGCAAATCTGTCAGGTAATCTATACATCGACGGACTCTGGATGCAGGGCCACGGGCTGCCGTTTGAATCGATACAGCCGGTCACGGGAGAGACTGTCTGGGATGGCAGTGGAGCCAGCCTCGAAGACGTGGATGCGGCTGTTCGGGAAGCGCGGGTGGCGTTCCTCAGTTGGCGCAGGAAGACGTTTGCTGAGCGCCAGGCGGTGATCGAAGCATTTGCGGAACAACTGGAGGCGAACAAAGAGAGCCTTGCGCATCAGATCGGTCTGGAAACCGGTAAGCCTTTGTGGGAGTCCCGCACGGAAGTGGCGGCAATGATTGGCAAGATTCCGATCTCGATCAGAGCCTACAACGAGCGCACCGGGCATTCGGAATCCGATGTGGCGGGCGGTCACGCGGTGTTGCGCCATCGTCCTCACGGCGTGGTGGCAGTGTTCGGGCCGTATAACTTCCCTGGTCACCTGCCCAACGGCCACATTGTACCGGCGTTGCTGGCCGGCAATACCGTGGTGTTCAAGCCCAGTGAGCTGACCCCCGGTGTGGCGGAAATGACCGTCCGGCTATGGGAGAAAGCTGGCTTGCCGGATGGCGTGATCAATCTGGTGCAAGGCGGTGCCGATGTCGGCAAATGTCTGGCCCGGCACGGCATGGTGGACGGGCTGTTTTTTACCGGCAGCTCCAATGTGGGCCATAAACTGCACGAGCAGTTCGGTGGCCAGCCGGAGAAAATTCTGGCACTGGAAATGGGTGGTAACAATCCGCTTATTGTGCAAAACGTGGCAGATGTGGACGGTGCCGTTCACCACACCATCCAGTCGGCGTTTATGTCGGCCGGGCAGCGCTGCACCTGCGCCCGCCGGCTACTGGTGCCCAAGGGTAAAAAGGGTGATGAGTTTCTGGCGCGACTGGTGGCCGTGGCCTCCAACATTCAGGTGGCGGAATTTGATGCCGATCCCCAACCGTTCATGGGTTCGGTGATCTCTGCGGAGGCCGCCAACCAGTTGCTGCAGGCCCAGGCCGGCATGCTGGACAAAGGGGCTGCATCCCTGCTTGAGATGAAACAACTGAAGCCAGACACCGGTCTTTTGTCCCCGGGTATTATCGATGCCACCGGCGTGGAACTCGACGACCAGGAATACTTTGGACCACTGCTGACGGTTTACCGCTACAAGAGTTTTGATGATGCTCTGGCGCTGGCCAATAATACTCGTTTTGGTTTGTCGGCCGGTATTCTGAGCGATGACAGAAAGCTGTATAACCGTCTGGTAGAGGAAGTGCGGGCGGGCATCGTGAATTGGAACCGGCCGTTAACCGGTGCCAGTAGTGCAGCGCCGTTTGGTGGTGTGGGTGCCAGCGGCAATCACCGGGCCAGTGCCTATTACGCGGCGGACTATTGCGCCTGGCCAATGGCGTCGCTGGAGGCCAACAAAAGCGAACTGCCTGAGAGCCTGTCGCCAGGCCTGACATTTGACTGACAGGAAGCCAGCTATGGTGAAACACGCGGTTGAAGCGAACTTTGACGGGCTGATAGGGCCGACCCATAACTACGCGGGCTTGTCCTGGGGCAATGTGGCGTCCAAATCCAATGTGAACGTGGTTGCCAATCCGAAAGAGGCCGCGCTGCAGGGCCTTGCCAAAATGAAGCAGCTGGCGGACCGGGGTTATGTGCAAGGTGTTTTACCGCCCCATGAGCGGCCTCACCTCCCGACCTTGCAGGGATTGGGCTTTAAAGGCAGTGAGCGCCAGATTCTGGAGCAGGTTGCGCGCACGGATCCGTCCATTCTCGCGGCGGTTTCGTCGGCATCTGCCATGTGGACCGCCAATGCCGCCACGGTGTCGCCCAGCGCCGATACCGCCGATCACCGGGTGCACTTTACCCCGGCTAACCTGAGCGCAAAATTCCATCGTTCCATTGAACACAAGGTTACCGGCCGCATTCTTAAGGCGATCTTCACCGATGCGAGTTATTTTGCCCACCACCCGGCCTTGCCCCCGGTTAGTCAGTTCGGAGATGAAGGCGCGGCCAATCATACCCGCCTGTGCAGCCGTTACGGTGAGCCCGGTGTGGAGCTGTTTGTGTATGGTCAGGTTGCGTTTAATGAGCAGGCTCCGGCCCCGTCGATTTACCCGGCCCGGCAAACGCTGGAGGCCTCCCGGTCGGTTGCCCGGCTGCACGGACTGAGTGATCGCCACGCCGTGTTTGCCCAGCAAAACCCTGCGGCTATTGATGCCGGCGTGTTTCATAACGATGTGATTGCCGTGGGTAACGGTAACTGCCTGTTCTATCACGAGCTTGCGTTTCTTGAAGAAGAGCGGGTGCTGGCCGACATCCGCGATCGGTTGACCGGAGCTGAGTTGGTCGCTGTCCGGGTATTGGCCGCCGATGTGCCCATTGAAGACGCGGTGGCCTCCTATCTGTTCAACAGTCAGTTACTGAATACGCCGGATGGCATGCTTCTGGCCGTGCCGGGTGAGTGTCGGGAGGTGGCCTCGGTCAGCCGTTATCTGGATCAACTGGTTAAAACGGATGGCCCTATCACCAGCGTAGAAGTGTTTGATGTAAAGCAGTCCATGAAGAACGGCGGTGGCCCGGCCTGCCTGCGCCTGCGTGTGGTACTCAACGATGAGGAGCTGCATGCCATTAATCGGGGCGTTATCCTGACCGATGCGTTGTACGACCGACTGGTCAGCTGGGTAAACGCCCACTACCGCAGTGAACTCAGCCAGCAGGACCTGGCCGACCCGATGTTGCTGGACGAAGTGCGCAAGGCGCTGGACGAGCTTACCGGCATTCTGGGCCTTGGATCGATTTACGATTTTCAGTTATGAGCAGCCGGGTTACGGTTACTGGCTGGCGATAGAGCGGGTGAGCATGTCCATGGTGTGGCGAATCAGCGCGTCGGCGGGAAAGCTGGTAGTCTGAGTGGCTTCGGACTGGCACAGCATGATCACGCCGTGCAGAGCACCGCGCAAGTAGAGTGCCGTGTGTGCGGGAGAACGGATGCGTTCTCGGCTCATGGTGCCGTCTTCCAGGCCCGTGTGAATGGCAGCCGTCATCAGCGTCATCAACTCGTTCTTCGAGCACAGCATCTCTCTGGTCTGATCTTCATCCGCGTCTGCAATGGCGGTTGAAGCTTTAGTGAGTGCAGAGAAGTAGTCCGGCTCTTCAATATAAAAACGGTAGTAGGCTTCTCCCATCGCCCGGATCTGAGCCAGGCCGGTATCCGCTGTGCTGCGCGCATTCTCAAAGCGGGCGACCAGGCTCTCACCGGCCCGCAACATGATGCCCCTCTGAATGGCCGCCTTGTCTTTGAAGTAGACGTACAGCAGTGCCCGGCTCAGGCTGGCGGTGCGGGCGATGTCGTCCATTGAGGTGCGCTCATAGCCCTTCTCGGAAAACGCCAGTTCTGCGGCGTTCAGAATGGCGTCGTACCTTGCCTGTTTTTCCCGTTCCCGTCGTGACTTCAGGGGTTCGTTCATGGTGTTCCCGGGTTCCTGTGCGATGGCTGCATGATACCTGAAAGACGATAAAAACCGATTATTGACAATTTGTCAAAGAATGACATGATGTCGGAAAATAATCGGCGGTTTTCAATGGACAGGGAACCAACAACTAACCTCTTCAGGGAAAGGGGCTGATCTTCATGTCTCTCATTAAGCGCGATGCGCGATTCACTCTTGTTGGTCTTGTTCTGGTTGCTTTGATGTTATCCGGTTGCCGTGGCGGAACAAATGATTCGTCTGCGCATGCGGGTGTGTCTGTGCGTGTGGCTGAGGTAACGGGTGGTCAGATTGAAGAAATCCCCCTTCGTTTTTCCGGCATTGTTCGGGCTGCTCAGCGCGCGACCCTGACCTTTCAGGTCAGTGGCACCCTGAGAGAGCGCGCCATTGAACTTGGCCAAAACGTTGAGGCCGGCGATGTCCTTGCCCGTCTCTACAACCCGGCGCTGGAGCCGGCCAGAGATTCCGCTTTGGCACGCATTGAAGAACTGAGAACCCAGTTTGATCAGGCCCAGAGAGAATGGGAGCGCTCCAGTCGTTTGCATCAGCGCGGTGTGGTCTCTGAGCAGAATCTGGAGCAGATCGCTGCCCGCCGGGATTCCCTGAGAGCAAGCATGGCCACCGCAGAGGCCTCCCTGGCAGAAGCCACCCGGTTACTGGAAGAGAGTGTGTTAAAAGCGCCTTTTAGCGGCCAGATTGAAGCTTTGCTGGTAGAGCGGGATGAGTTTGTGTCGGCTGGCCAGCCGGTGATGCGTTTGTCTTCTCCGCTTGGCAGGGAAGTGGAAGTCCGGGTGCCGGCCCATTTGCTGAGCCACTTGCGTGTGGGGCAGGAACTGCCAGTGTGGTCGGTACAGGACCGCAACCGGTCGCCGGAAACCGGCACCGTTATTGAGATCGCCCGGGGCAGCTCTATCCGTGGTGAGTTGCATCCTGTGCTTGTTAGCCTGCCTGCCCATTCTTTGGGTTCGGGTGAGCCGGTAGAAGTGGGCATTACACCGGTACGTTCCTCTGCCATTACCGTGCCCTTGCTGGCGGTGGTGCGCAACGATTCTGGTACCAGTGTGTTCCGGGTGCAAGATGGGGTTGCCCGACGGGTACCGGTAGACATCGACCGGGTAATCGGCGAGCGAGTCATGGTGTATCCGGGTCATCTGGTTGCGGGTGATCAGGTGGTCTATGCCGGTACTACCCGCCTGGTGGATGGTGATGCGGTGGAGATTCGCTGATGACCCGCCGATTGCTGAATTATCAACGCTTACTGGGCATGGTAGTAACCATGTTGTGCCTGTTGGGAATTGCGGCCTACAGCACCATGCCCCGGCAGGAAGACCCATCGTTTCCGTACCGTGCCGGTATTATTACCGTGAGTTATCCGGGGGCCAGCGCTGAAGCCGTGGAACGCCTGGTGTTGCGGCCGTTAACGGATGAGCTGCGCCAGGTAGAAGAGTTGGATTTCAGTGTTGGCACGGCCCGCACTGGCGTTGCGTTGTCTCGTTTGAAGCTCAGGGATCATATTTACGATACCGACCCAGCCTGGGATCGGGTTCGGCAGGCCATGGATCGGGCTCGGCAGGATTTTCCCGATGACGTCGGGTTGATGACCCTGGATGACCGCCTGATTGATATCCCGGCGGTGGTTTTGGCGGTGGGCGGGTCGCCTTCAGTGACTGAGCTTTCTTCAGTGGCAGAGCGTCTGAAACAGAACCTTTCTGACATACCGGGCATTTCCCGTATTGAGCTCGAGGGTGACGCCGATGAGCAGATCACACTGGCCCTGGATGATGCTGCACTGTTCCGACTGGGCATTTCGCCGAAGCGTGTGCTCGAAACCCTGGCCCAACGCAACCAGACCATCCCCGGTGGTTTTGTGGTGGTGGATGGCAAACGCTTATCCGTTTTGCCCAATACTGAATTTGCCGATATCGACGACATCCGTGCCACCCCTATCGCTTTGCCGGATGGTTCCCAGGTGCCGCTGGCCGCCGCGGCTGACGTCTGGCGTGGGCCAGCAGAGCCGCGCCAGCCGGAGACCTGGTTTGATGGCGAGCGCGTGGTGTTGCTGTCGATCATCATGGAGGAGGGCAGCACCGACGCCATCCGCTTTGGCCAGCGCATCCGGGATCGGGTCGAGGACGTACGGGCAGAGTTCGGCCCCTATGAAATCCGGGAAATGTTCTTTCAGCCCGACAAGGTGTCTGAACGCCTGGTGAATCTGGCCTGGAGTCTGGTGTTGTCGGTACTGATCATCGTGGCGGTGGTGTTCACTGGCATGGGCATACGCATGGGGCTGTTGGTGGCGTCGATCCTGCCGATGGTGGCGCTGATCAGCATCGGACTGTATGACCTGGGCGGCGGCGTGCTGCATCAGATTGCGGTGATCGGCATGGTGATTTCGCTGGGCATCCTGATCGACAACGCCATCGTGATCGTCGAAAGCATTCAGGGCCATCTGGACGACGGAATGCGCCGGCTGGATGCCTTGCAAAAAGCGGTCGGTGAACTGGCCGGACCGCTCGGTGCCTCTACCGGCACCACCCTGGCCGCTTTCGCGCCCCTGCTGATGGCCAAGGGCGGTGCGGCAGACTTTACCCGCGGTGTGCCGGTGATGATCATGCTGACGCTCTCGGTCAGTTATCTGTTGGCGATCTCGGCGGTGCCCTTATTAGCCGCAAGATTCCTCAAACCCCGCAAGAACACTCACGGTGACCGTTTGATGGGGCTTGCCCGTTTTCTGGGTGGGCTGGTGTACCGGTATCCCGGGCGGCTGATTCTGGCCGGTGCCTTGCTGGTCTCGATCAGCCTGGGCATGACACCGTTTATGGCTCAGCAGTTTTTCCCTAATGCAGACCGGCCCAGAGTGATTGTTGAACTCTACATGCCCGAGGGCACCGATCAGGCCCGCACTGCCGCCGTTACCGAGCAGCTGGAACGGGCCGTGCGCACCCGGCCGGAGGCGCTGGAAGTGCACCGGTTTGTCGGCTATGCCGGCCCGGCGTTTTACTACAACCTGCAGCGGGCACCGCAAGCCCCGAACCGGGCCCGACTGGTTGTTCGCACACCAACGGTGGATGACACCAATGACCTGATCCCCTGGATTCGGCAAGAGGTGGCGGCCAGCCTGCCGGAAGTGGATTTGTCCGTCGGCATTCTCGGCCAGGGCCCGCCTCGCACGGCACCGGTGGAAGTGCGGGTGTATCACGCCGATGACGATACCCGGGCCCAGGCCACTGAGCAGGTGTTCGCGCTGTTGCGAGGGGTGTCTGGCACCGTCGACGTGCGTCACGATGTGGATATTGGCGTGCCCAGCATTGCCATCAATGTTGATGACGCCACCGCCGCTCGCTATGGCCTGAACCGCGCGGATGTGGCTCAGAGCCTGTACGGCCAGAGCTTCGGCGCGGTGGCTGAGCGCTATCGTCAGGAAGCCGACCCCATTCCGATAATCCTGCGTTCGCGGGAAGGTACCTCGTTGTCGTTGTCCCGGCTGTTGTCGGTCAATACCTACAACGATCGGGGCGATGCCATTCCGCTGTCGGCGGTGGCCACGGTGGAAACCACCTGGGAGCCGGCCGCCCGCTACCTGCGCAATGGCGTGAGGGTGAACACCGTCAGCGCCAACCTGGCCACCGGCTTCAGCTTCAGTCAGGCCCTGGACGGTCTCAATACGGCGCTGGCCCAGCAGCCTTTGCCGGCCGGTACCCGTCTGGAAATGGGCGGCGACGCCGAAGGCTCCAGCGATGCCAACACCGCGCTGCTGACCGCCGCGCCGATCGGTATGCTGTTGCTGCTGTTCTTCCTGCTGCTGCAGTTCAACTCGTTCCGGCGGGTCGGGATTATCTTGCTCACGGTACCGCTGGCCACCGTCGGCATCTTCCCGGGCCTGGTGCTGTCCGGCTCGCCCTTCGGCTTTCAGTCGTTGCTGGGGGTGATTGCGCTGGTGGGCATTGTGGTGAACAACGCCATCGTGCTGCTGGACGTGATGGATCGGGAGCTGGAACGGGGCAAGGCCATCCGCGATGCCGTGCGCACCGCGGTAGAACGCCGCACCCGGCCCATTTTGCTGACCACCGCCACCACCGTAGCTGGCCTGCTGCCCTTGGCCTTCTCCAGCTCCACCTTGTGGCCACCCATGGCCTGGGCCATCATCTCCGGCTTGCTGGCGTCCACCGTGCTGACGCTGCTGGTGATCCCGGCGGTGTGCACCCGGCTGATCAAGTTGCCGGTCAGCGAACCCGAGAACGCCCCGGCCTGACCATCAGGCCGACCCGTTGCCCCACCGGGACCTCCCGGTTGGGGAACACAACCGCCTCCGGCGCCGTACCCACCCGGTAGCAGGTCTGGTCATCCTCCCAGATCACCGTGCCGGGCTGGTACTCGGTAAAATTCGCCACCTCATCCGGCACATGAAACCGGAACGACGGCCCGGTATTCAGTATCTCGTGCACCACCTCAAACACCGTCAGGTGATCAAACGGCGGTGCAACGGCCGGTGCCGGCTGACCACCAAACCGCCGCCGCAAGGCCCGCTCGATTCCCCGAAACCGTCGCAAGTCGTTCCGCCCGAACGGCGCCACCTTGCCCAGCTCGACGGTAAAACTCTCCGCCTTCAACAACCCGGCGGTGAACGACGAAAACACCGTGGATTCCTTGTGTTGCAGCAACAGCGTCTCCACCTCCGCCTCCAGCAAAAACGCACACTGCCCCGCCGGCACCGAACGGCCTTCCACAAACGGGTACAACGCAAACCGCTCCCGTTTCGACGGTCGGATAGCCGTGTGCAAATCATAATGACTCAACGCCAGCCCCTGATGTGCCATCGCAAACTGCCGGCACATCTCCTCCAGAAACCGCGCCCGCCGGGCCTCCGGCAACGCCGCATAGTCCGCCTTGCCATGGGCCCCGTTAAACAGCCGGTTCATGTTTACCTCGATAAACCGGGTGCCAGCGGTCATCGCAGGCGGATTGCCCAGTATCAGCAATAGCGGGCAGGCGAGTTCCCATTCCCCAGCTAATAGCTCAGACACCAGAGTGTTCAACACCTCAATCGGCGCCGTCTCGTTACCGTGCACCCCGGCCGAGACAATTAACGCCTCCTTGTTCGGGTTCTCCCGTCCCGCTGGCGGTGTCAGCCACAGCACGCCGTTGGCTTTACGGGAAACCTGCGTGCCGTCCGGGAGTTGGTGCTTGGTTTCGGGTAAATCGGAAGAGGCGCTGGCCAAGGTGTGCGCCAGCCAGTCAGGGTGGAAGTTGAAGAGGTGGTTCAAAACGTTCATAGATTCCCCTTAGAAAAGAGCTTTGCGAAAGCCCTCTCAAAGTTCGGGGACAGATGGCAGGATCTGCTTTCCGGGAATCTTGAAGGCCAGGGACGGCCTGAAAGAAGCACACATGGATGTGCTCGTAGCGTTTCCCGGAAAGCAGATCCTGCCAGCTGGCCTGGCACCAATCTTTAGAATGAACGCAGCCAGCTGGCCCTGCACCAAGAGCCAAAACTCAGGAGTTAGCCGGCCGCTGATGCCGCAACAAATGATTCTCCAGCTTACGGAAAGCAAACACCAGCATGAACGTCAGCACCATATAAAGCAGTGCCACAAAAATGAACGCCTCAAACGGTGCGTAAAACCGCGAGTAAATATTCCGCGCTGCCCCGGTCAGGTCAATAATCGTCACCACACTGGCAATCGCACTCGCATGCAGCATGAAAATCACCTCATTCGAGTACGCCTGCACCGCCCGCCGTGCCGCATTGGGCAGAATAATCCGCCGCATCCGCAACAGCCAGTTCATGCCATAAGCCTTCGCCGCTTCAATCTCGCCATTGGGCGTGGCAATAATCGCACCCCGTAGAATCTCCGTGGTATAGGCCGCCGTGTTCAACGTAAACGCCAACAGCGCCGGGTAAAACGGCTCCCGGAAAATGGCCCACCAGAAGGTCTCATGAATGCCCGGAATCTGCGCCACACCGTAATAGATAATGTACAGCTGAATCAGCAGCGGCGTGCCCCGGAACAGGTAGGTGTACAGCCAGATCGGACCAGACACAAACGGATTACGCACCGTGCGCAGAATCGCCAAAGGCACCGCAATCACCAGACCAATCACCAGCGACAGAAACACCAGCTGCACGGTGGTCACCATGCCACCCCAGTATTCCATCAGGGTCATGGTTGTGAAGATATCGTTCTCGTTCAGCCACTCGGCAATGAAATCAGGCATCGATCAATTCCCCCGAACCACGCCGACGTTGGCCCGCTTGTCGAGCCACTTGATGAACAGCTCCGAACCTGCCGTCAGCAACAGGTAAACCGCCGCCACCGGAATGAAAAAGTGGAACGGCATGCGCTCGGCCTTGGCGGCTTCTTCCGCCACCCGCACCATATCGGTCAGGCCGATGATCGACACCAGGGCCGTGGTTTTCAGCAACACCTGCCAGTTGTTGCCGATGCCGGGCAGGGCATGACGCAGCATCTGAGGGATCATTATCCGCCGAAAGGTGTGCCAGCGGGAAAAACCATAGGCCCTGGCGGCCTCAATCTGGCCAACATCCACCGCCAGAAATGCGCCGCGGAAGGTTTCCGTCATGTAGGCACCAAAAATCAGCCCGATTGTCACCACACCAGAGATGAACGGATCAAACTGAAAGAAAAAGTCGATTTGCCGGGTTTCCCACAGATAATCAGAAAGCGCATTCACCGCCACCTGGCCACCGTAGTAAAACAGCAGCATCATCACCAGATCGGGTACGCCTCGAATCAAGGTGGTGTAGGCCGTCGCAACGCCGGTCAGTACTCGGTTGCCGGAGAGCTTGGCAGATGCACCAAGTAAGCCCAGTGTGAGCGCGAGTGCGAGCGACAGGAAGGCCAGCTCTATGGTAACGACTGCCCCCTCTGCGAGGGCCGGGCCATAGCCTTTCAGATCAAGCATGGGATTATCCGGAAAGCGGGGAGCAGCCAGGTGGCCGCTCCCGGGGTCGTGTTAGATCTTGATGTCGTAGCTGAAGTATTTCTCCATGATGGCATCGTAGGTGCCATCTTCTTTCAGCTTCTTGAGTGCGGCGTTGATGTCTTCCGCCAGATCGGCATCACGCTTGCGCATAGCAACGCCGACGCCTTCACCCAGTTTTACCGATTCACCCACTTCTTTGTAGCCGTCGCGGTTCAGGATGGTCTGCTCACCCACCGGGTAGTCTACAAAGACCGCATCCAGGCGCTGGCCTTCCAGGTCGAGAACCATGTCCTCAGCCGTGGTGTAGCGCTTGATAGAAACCACGCCGCCCATGTTCTCGGTTACGTAGGTGTCCATGGTGGTGCCACGCTGTACACCTACGTTCTTGCCTTTCATGGCATCCATGTCGGTAACGTCGGTGTTGAAAGATTCAGGACCGAACCAGCCACCCGGAGTGATGTAGTACGGCTCGGAAAACAGTACCCGCTCGGCGCGTTCAGGAGTGATCGACATAGACGACATGATGATATCGAATTTGCGAGCCAGCAGGCCCGGGATCATGCCATCCCACGCCTGAATGACGAATTCGCAGTTGGCGCTCAGTTCTTCACACATGGCGGTGGCCAGTTCTACCTCGAAACCGGTCAGCTCGCCATTCTCATCGCGATATTCAAACGGCTCGTAGGGAATGTCGAAAGCAACCCGCAGGTTGCGATCCTGGGCTTGAGCAGTGCCAGCGATCATGGCCAGAGCACAGCTTGCTGCAACAATCAGTTTTTTCATGTGTCACTTCTCCAGTGATTTGCCTGTGCGGCTTTATTCTTTAGCGAAACTTTTGTTCCAATACCGGTTTCAAGATAGCACCGGATCTAGAACTTCGGAGCAAGAAATTGCTTCATACGTTCGGACTCCGGATGATCGAAGACCTTATCCGGCGAACCCTGCTCCTCAATCACGCCCTGATGCAAGAACAGGACCTGAGTGGACACATCCCTGGCAAATGCCATTTCGTGGGTGACCACGATCATGGTGCGGCCTTCCTCGGCCAGACTCTGCATTACCTTCAATACTTCGCCCACCAGCTCTGGGTCCAGCGCTGAGGTGGGTTCATCAAACAGCATTACTTCTGGCTCCATAGCCAGGGCACGGGCAATGGCCGCGCGCTGCTGCTGGCCGCCGGACATCTGGGCCGGGTAATAGTCTTTGCGCTCGTAGATGCCGACTTTGTTCAGGTAGGCTTCGGCCCGCTCGATGGCTTCCTTCTTGGGGACTTTCAGAACATTGATCGGGGCTTCGATGATGTTTTCCAGCACGGTCATGTGGGACCAGAGGTTGAAGCTCTGGAAAACCATGGACAGCCGCGCCCGGATCAGTTCGACCTGGCGGTTGTCGGCGGGTACCCGCTGACCTTTGCGGTTATGTTTGAACCGTATTGGGTCACCGTGCACGATAATGTCGCCCGAGGTGGGGGTTTCCAGCATGTTGATGCAGCGTAAGAAGGTGCTTTTACCCGAGCCGGAACTGCCGATCAGGGAAATCACATCGCCTTTGCGGGTTTCCAGAGAAATGCCCTTGAGGACTTCAAGTTGATCAAAGGTTTTGTGGATGTCCCTGCAAATCAGAGGCGCGGTTTCCGCCATGGGGTGACTCCTGGGGCTGTCATTAAAGGGCGCATGTTTTACGGACTGTCGCCGTGGAAAGCAATACCGCTTTGTTGGGTTTTCGTGAACTTGGCGGCACTCACAATCCGGATGGCGCACGGCCTTTGGAACATTCTGGCGTAATCATTAATCAATGCAAGTACTTTGGCGAGTTGGCCATCGCCTACAGCGGGTGGTGGGTTCTTCGGGGCGTTCGGCGACAATTGTGATCGGTTGTGGCAAGTGTTTCTATATAGTCAATTGGTATGACCAGTTGACAAAAGGGTAGACGATGCCGGCATGAATGATGAAGATAGAGGACAACGTGAGCAGCAAGTGGCCGGAAATGCTATGACTGACAAGCCAACAATAAGCCGCGAACAATTGGCGGACACGTTCAGGCAGTTCATTGATCCTGCGTTTGTCATCAGCGATGACGAAACTCTGAAGCCCTATGAATGCGATGGCCTGGCCATGTACCGCGAGCTGCCGATGCTGGTGGTGCTGCCGGATACTGTCGCCCATGTGCAGCGGGTCATATGTATTTGCCATGAGCACAACATTCCGGTGGTGGCGCGCGGTGCCGGCACCGGGCTGTGCGCGGGGGCCATGCCTCATAAAGAAGGTGTGGTGCTGTCGCTGGCGCGATTCGATCGCATTCTTGAGCTCGATCCGCTGGCCCGAACGGCGCGGCTACAGCCGGGTGTCCGCAATCTGGCGATCAGCGAAGAAGCTGCCCAATACGGGCTCTATTATGGTCCGGACCCCTCATCCCAGATTGCCTGCTCCATAGGCGGTAACGTCGCGGAAAATGCCGGTGGCGTGCACTGCCTCAAATATGGCCTGACCGTGCATAACATCCTCAGCGTCGAGATGATTACCGCGGAAGGCGACCGGGTCACCCTCGGCAGCGACGGCCTCGACTGCAGTGGCATGGACTTGTTGGCACTGATTACCGGCTCTGAAGGCTTGCTGGGTGTGGTTACCGAAGTGAAGGTAAAACTGCTGCCGAAGCCAGAAGTGGCCCAGGTGATCATTGCCGGTTTCGACAGCATTGAGAAAGCCGGTGATGCGGTGGGCGGCATCATCTCTCACGGTATCATTCCCGGTGGCTTGGAGATGATGGACAGCCACGCGATCATCGCGACTGATGACTTTTGCCACGCCGGCTACCCCAGAGAGGCAAAGGCGCTGCTGTTGTGTGAGGTAGATGGTACAGAAGAAGAAGTGCAGCAGCATATTGCCGAGGCAGAAGCGGTGTTTCGCAAACTCGGTGCTACGTCGATTCGTACCTCTCAAAGCGAAGAGGAGCGTGCGCTGCTGTGGAAGGGGCGCAAGTCGGCCTTTCCCGCAGTGGGGCGTATTTCACCGGATTATTACTGCATGGACGGCACCATTCCCCGCCGGTATCTGGCCCGGGTGCTGCTGGCAATGGAAAAAATGGCCGAGGAATTCGCTCTGCGAGTGGCCAATGTGTTCCACGCCGGCGATGGTAATCTGCATCCGTTGATTCTGTTTGATGCCAACGTGCCGGGTGAGCTCGAGAGCGCCGAGGCCTTTGGCAGTCGTATTCTTGAGCTGTGCGTGGAGGTTGGCGGCTGTATAACCGGCGAACATGGCGTGGGCGTGGAAAAAATCCGGCAAATGGCGGTGCAGTTTAATGATAACGAGCTGCAGCAGTTCCACGACATCAAAGCAGCGTTTGATCCCACCGGTATTCTGAACCCGGGCAAAGGTGTGCCCACGCTCAGGTTCTGCCAGGAGTACCGGTCTATCGAACACAAACAGCACAAGCACGAACAGGTGGAAGCCAGCCATGGCTGATCAGATCCAAGAGTTACAGGAGCAGGTGCTTCAGGCCCGCCGTAACAAGCAAACGCTCAATATTGTGGGGGGCGGTACCAAAGCGTTCATGGGCCGGCTGGCCAGTGCCGATGCGAGCACCCTGAGCCTGGCCGGGCATACGGGCATCGTCGAGTACCACCCGGTCGAACTGGTGTTGACGGCGCGGGCCGGCACGCCATTGCAAGACATCGAGGCGGCGTTGGCGGAACACGGCCAGTGCCTGCATTTTGAACCGCCCCGGTTCGGTGATCGGTCCACCATCGGTGGCACCCTGGCCTGCAATCTGTCTGGCCCGGCGCGGCCCTGGAGTGGTTCAGTACGGGACCAGGTGTTGGGCATTCGCCTGCTTAATGGCAAGGGTGAGCACTTGCGCTTTGGCGGTGAAGTGCTGAAAAACGTGGCTGGCTATGACGTGTCGCGCCTGCAGGCTGGCGCCATGGGCACTCTGGGTGCGATCACCGAAATCAGCCTGAAGGTCATGCCCAAGCCTGCCACCACCGTCACCCTGGTGCAGGACATGGCGCTGGATGAGGTTATCCACTACATGAATAAGCGATCCGGCGAACCCAAACCAATCACCGGTGCTTGCTGGGTGGATGGCAAGGTGTACCTGCGCCTGGCCGGCGCTCGCTCGGCGGTGGACGCTACGGCCGAGAAATGGTCTGGTGTGGTGATGGCGCAAGGTGACCAGTTCTGGCAGCAGGTGCGTGACCTGCAACACGATTTTTTCAAAGCCAGCGAGGCACCACTCTGGCGTTTCTCGGTAGGCTCGGCTGCCACCATGCCGGCACTTGAAGGCCGATGGTTGCTGGATTGGGCCGGCGCTCAGCGCTGGTATCGGGGGCAGGCCACGCTGAGTGACTTGGAGCCGCTGGCCAGAGCCGCCGGTGGCCAGGTCAGCCTGTTCCGGGGCGGTGACCGCGCCGGCGAGGTGATGCCCGCCCAGCCTGAGGCGTTGAAAACGATTCAGCGCCGTGTAAAAAACTCGTTTGACCCGGACGGTATTTTCAATCCCGGCCGTCTCTACAGCTGGTTGTAATCATGCAAACAAATCTGGTTCAGCACTTTGCCAATACACCCGACGGTCAGGAGGCGGAAGAGATCCTGCGGGCTTGCGTACACTGTGGTTTTTGTAACGCCACCTGCCCGACCTATCAGGAGCTCAATGATGAGCGTGACGGCCCCAGGGGCCGGATTTACCTGATGAAGATGTTTCTGGAGGGCGCAGAAGCCACCGAAAAGACCCGGGAGCATCTGGATCGTTGCCTGACCTGCCGCAGCTGTGAGACGACCTGTCCTTCCGGTGTGCAGTATGGCCGTCTGGTAGATATCAGTCGCGGTCTGCTCGAACAAGAGCTGCCCAGGTCGCCGAGACAACGGGTGCTGCGCTGGGCGCTGACCCGAGTTCTGCCGGACCGCCGGTTATTTGGTTTTGTACTCAGACTGGGGCAGGCCTTTCGGCCCTTGCTTCCAGAGAAACTGCGTACCAAAGTGCCAGTTCGCCATGAGGCCAGCCCATGGCCGCACTCCAGCCATAACCGGATCGTGCTTGGTCTCGCCGGCTGTGCGCAGCCGTCTGCCGCACCGAACACCAACGCGGCCACCGCCCGGGTACTGGACAAGCTCGGTATCACGTTGGTGGAAGCGCCCAAGGCTGGTTGTTGTGGCGCGGTCAATTATCACTTGTCGGAGCATGAGCGCGGCCTGGAACAGATGCGCCGCAACATCGACGCCTGGTGGCCTGCCATCGAAGCCGGTGCTGAGGCGATTGTGATGACGGCTTCTGGCTGCGGTGCGATGGTGCAGGATTATGGCCACCTGCTGAAAGACGATCCGGTTTATGCTCACAAGGCCCGCAGGGTTAGTGAGTTGTGCATGGATTTGGGAGCCTTTTTGCTGCGCGAAGATCTGGAGCTCATCAAAACCGATGTCCAGGCTGGCAAGGTGGCTTTCCATTGCCCATGTACACTTCAACACGCCATGAAGCAGAGTGGTGTGGTAGAGCAGGTACTTGCCAGAGCTGGAATTAAATTGGCCACAACCAAAGACAAACACCTTTGTTGCGGCTCTGCGGGCACCTATTCCATTCTGCAACCCGAGATGAGCCAGACGTTGCTGGATAACAAACTGCAAGCACTGACTGTGGACGACCCGGTTAAAATCGTGACGGCAAACATTGGTTGCCAACTGCATCTGGAAACCCGATCGCAGTTGCCTGTGCAACACTGGATTGAGTTGCTGGACCGTTAAACCGGTCCCAACAGGGTGCCTCTGTTTTTTATAGAATTGAGTCTGATGCCGGCAACCGTTGCCGGGCGTTCAGGATAAAACCCGGTCTCACAGGATGTGATTATATATGCCAAGGATTATGGCCCTTCCTCTACTATGCGTGTTGTTTTCCAGTGCAGTTCAGGCTCAGGTTTACCGTTGGATTGATGCCAATGGCTCCATCCATTTCTCCGATATACCACCGGTATTGGAAGCACACTCGCAAGTGCCAGTGCGGCCCCCTGCGACGGTGCCGATGAATGAGAATATTCGCCAGGCTGATCGAGTCAGTCATCATCGAAAGGAGCTGGATAAGCTTCTCGCTCCAAACAGTAAGGCTCGCTATGCAAAGGCTGAGCGGGCGCAAGACGCCCGTGATAAGCAGTGCCAGAAGTATCGTCAGCAACTGGATCAGCTTCAGGCCAGATTGAGGGCCGGTTATGGCAATGATCGGGGCAACAACCTTCGGCAACAGCGGCGCGAGCTCAGTCAGTCCTATAGCCGGGAATGCGTACTCAATTAGTCGTGTTTCGGAAAGCGCCCATTGGAATTCAGCGTACAAGAGTGGCATTGCGTTGATCCTCAGGCACAGCTCTTTCCACCAAAGCGGCGACTTCTTCAATAACGGCTTTTTCGCGTCCCTCACTGACGATTGCTTTTATGCTAGGGGCTATAGCGAGCACTTCGCCAACACCACAACCCGGAGCGGTGGCGCCTGGATGACGCCTCGGAATACTGCCGCTTGAAGTGTGCGGCACGAAGGCAAGGATTTGTGTTGTCTCTTGAACATTATCCGGGTGTCAGTCAGTGGTTGCTATTGCTTTTGTCACTGAGGCAATGACCCTGAATTTAGTGCAGCCTTATTCTTTTTTCGATACTCCGTGGGCGTACACCCTACTTGTTTTCGAAAGGCTGTGTTAAAGGTCGATTTCGAATTAAATCCTACGGCATAGCATATACGGGATACCCCCTCGCTGGTGTGGCGAAGGGCATTGCAGGCCTCTTCGATGCGGTATTGGTTGACCCAATCATAAAAATTAGAACCATAGCATTGATTGATCGCAGCGGATGCTTGGTGCGTAGTCGTTCCACAGACATCAGCAAGGGTTCTCAGTGTCAGGTTGTTGTCTTTGAATAACCCCTGCTCCATGCTCTGAGTGAGATGGTCAAACAGGGCAAGATCGACACTGTCGGCTGCGGGCTGGTTATTCACATCCGTCAATGATCTTGGTGTGCTTGGAGACCTCGTTGTTTGGGCAACATGGGTGGGCGGGTGCGCATGTGTAAGCAAAAGATAGGTAAGGTAAGCCGTGGTAGGCGCTAATACATAAGCAACGGAAAAACCCTCGCCAAAAACATGATAAACGACAATTCTGGTCGCCATGCTGCCAGCAATAATGAGTTGTATTAGCTGGAAGTGACCAACCCAATTTCGAATGGCTGGTTTTCGGGTGCTTACTCCCTTTCGGCGCTGCAACCACCAATAGAACAAGCTGGCTGTAGCGATAACAGCCAGGTAGGAGTTGCCATGCAAGGCGAGCGGTTGCCAAAGAGATTCGGCGATCCTGCCTTGAAGCATCCAGTGGACCTTGAGCTCACCGGGCATACCCCAGAACGGGACGGCGAGCATGGTCACAAGAATCATGGGGGCAGCGTGAAACCACCACATCTTGGGTCGATTCAAAGCATTCTCACCCTGGATTGCCCGAATATAGCCATAGATCGTGAACGGAATCATTACGATCAGGGGATCGACCAGCTTTAAAAAGAACGGGAAGCGTGCCATCCAATCACTTGCCTGGTAAACAAACTCCAGGGATTGAAGCACCACAAGGCAGACGAGTGCGAGTAGGTACGCCATCGGAAGCCTGTCATTTTGCCTGTTCACAAACCAGCTCAGGCTGGCAAAAAACAGAATGACGCCGATACACAGACAAACCAGCGCAACAGTACCCACCCAGTAATTCATCGCTTCTCCAAGTTCGAATCGATCTGTTCGAACCTTTAACTTATTGTTTTATAGGTTTTATTAAAAATACGTTCGGTTCTATCGCCAAGGACGATTCACATCATCCTGCTTGCTGTAATAAAGGTTCCAAAAGCACAACGACAAAGAAGAGGAACCTTGCATGGGTATGCGCTCAATCATCACTTTTTCAGTTATGACCCCCATACTTCTGGCCGGCTGTAGCGGCGGGTCAAGTTCGGAGCAAACTTCGAAATATCAGGTTGATATACGTTACACCGAATTTGGAGTTCCGCACATCATTGCCAATGACTACGGTTCATTAGGTTACGGTGCGGGATACGACCATGCCAGAAATAATCTATGTACGCTCTCCGAGCAGTTGGTGAAACTGAAGTCTCAAAAATCCCGTTATTTCGGGCCCGGCGATCGGAGCACGAACATACTCACGGACGTAGGCTATAAGGCTTTGGATTATCCGGCACAGGCCGCGGAATTATTCAGCGAACTGTCGCCAACGTCGAGCGAGCTTTTAAAAGGCTACGCGGCCGGATTCAACCGCTCACTGGATGACCGAGCGGGACCGATGGATTATCCGTCGCCTTGCCGGGGCGCCGAGTGGGTCGAACCCATTACCGCCGAGGACTTGCTGGCTTACCATCTTGACCTGGCGGGTTTGGCCAGCGCGCGGAACTTTATCAGTGCAATTGCCGCAGCACAGCCACCAACTGCAACTATGGCAGCTTTTGACCTAGAACTGGACGCGGCCAAGGTGTTCACCTCCGAAGGCATCGGTAGCAATGGCTGGGCACTGGGCGAGGACAAGGTCGAGGAAGGTACCAAAAGCTTGCTGTTAGGGAACCCCCACTTCCCCTGGGACGGCGAGCTGCGGTTTTACCAGAACCATCTGACTATTCCCGGTGAGCTGGATATCAACGGCGTGGCGATGATCGGTGTGCCAGCGGTTTTAGTCGGGTTTAATCGGAATCTTGGGTGGACACACACGGTATCGCAGTCCAAGCGATTTACCTTTTACCAACTGGAACTGGATACCTCTGACCCAACCCGTTACAAATATTCTCCAGATGGTCAGACCGCAGAAGTCCGCGACATGACGAGAAAAACGGTGCAGATACAGGTTAAACAGGCTGACGGAAGTCTCGCCGATTACAGCCAGCCGGTCTACTTCAGTCACTACGGGCCTGTTGTTAATCTGGCGTCTCTCTCGCCAGCGTTAGGCTGGACTGCTAACACAGCCATCGCATTCCGGGATGCCAATGCCGGCAACATCCGGATGGTGGATCAGTGGCTTGCGATGGGCAGAGCAGAGAGTCGAGAGGCCTTCTTCAGCGCCTTTGAAGAGCATCAGGGTATTCCCTGGGTCAATACCCTGATGATCGATAAAGAGGGTACCGCCAGCTTCATTGATGGCACCCAGGTTCCGAACCTCGGGCTGATGGCAGAGGGGTACTGGCGTCAGGCTTCGCTGTCGCCCTTACTGGAACCAATCTGGCAGGATGGCGCGGGAAGCGTCCTATTGCCGGGTGATGATGCCAGGTATGAGTGGATAGACACAGGCGAAACCAAAACACCGGGCGTTGTGCCATTCGCTAAAGCGCCACAACAGACACGTCGTGATTATGTCTTTAACGCCAACAGCAGTCATTGGCTTTCCAACCTTGAGCAGCCTCTGGAAGGTTTCAGTATCATCTACGGTCCTGAGGGAACGATCCGCAGCACTCGCACCCGTTACAACGCCCAGTTGATTTCTGACAACAGCAATTCCGGGTTGGCTGGCGTTGATCGCCGCTTTTCTCTGGAAGAGCTCAAAACCGTGATGACCCAAAACGGCTCACTGTTCGGCGGAGAGTGGAAGAATCAATTGACCAGTCGTTGTACGACGTATTCTACCGTGGAATATGAAGGCGAATCTTTTGACCTGAAAGCTGCGTGTCAAACGCTGTTCAACTGGGACGGTCGCTACAATACCGACAGTAACGGCGCACACCTGATGCGTGAGTTTCTGGCGGCGTTCCGAGTGTCTCGCCACCGGGAGCTTTCCGATGAGTTGTTTGCCACAGCGTTTGATCCTGCGGAGCCTGTCACTACGCCCTCCGGTCTGGCACCTATAGACACAGCCAATGCAGAGATTGATCCGGTACTGCAGGCTTTGGCGGCAGCCGCAGACAGGCTTAACAAAGCCGGTATTGCATTGGATGCTCCGCTGGGCGATGTTCAGTATGTTCTCAAAGCCGAAGGCGAACAGCCGATTGCCATCTCTGGTGGCTACTCCTTCGAAGGTGCGTTCAACATGGCGGAAACCAAAGCCAGTTCCAGAAGCACATCCGATCTTGCCAATACTCTGACCGGCAGGCCGGTGGAGGGTAGCCCCCTATTCGCACTGGATGAAAATGGCGACGGCACTGAGGAGCTGGCTTATCGGATAAACTATGGTTCCAGCTTCGTTATGGCTCTGGAGTACACAGAGAATGGTCCAAAAGCTGAAATGTTCCTGAGCTACAGTCAGGGGCACGACCCGCAGAGTGAGAATTTCAAAGATCAGACAGAGCTATACAGTAATCTTCAGTGGCGACCGATGTTGTTTAACGAAGGGGACATCGCAGATGCGGTGATAGAGACGATTACTCTACAGGAGTAATTTACACTGGCGGCCCTGGCTCAGGGTCGCCAGCTTTGGTTGTTATTGCTTACGCTCTTGGTTTTTTGGGGCGTGTTATAATAGATGGATTGCAAAGTCGGCCAAGAGAGGAGAAACCGAGATGGCCAGAAAACAGGCGAAAGCCACGCAGCATAGCGCTGTGCAGCGAGAACTGAGAACGCCGAAATACCAGATGCGAGTGGTTGAGGACAAAAGCAAATACAAGCGCAAGCGGGACAAGACTGTAAGGATGGAGGATTTTCGCAAGGCCGCGTGAGCGTGGTGTTACGAAAGTCCTTCCTCCGCTTTGTCACAAAAGCTTCATAGAACTCCAACTGCGGCCTGATAGCCTATAGTGTTTCGGTATATGGAACATGGCAGGAGCCGGAGTTATGAGAATTATTGCGCTCTACAGTCCCAAAGGCGGTGTTGGTAAAACCGCCGCGGCGGTTAATATTGCTTACCTGGCCAGCCAGCACAATCGGGCGACCTTGTTGTGGGATCTCGATCCACAGGGTGCAGCCAGTTTTTACCTGGCCGGGGCTGAACGCATTAAGGGTCGCAAGCTTTCTAAGCTATTGGAAGGCAAATCCCCGCTCTCCGAGTTTATCCACGAAGATGTCTTCCCGGGGCTGGATTTTATCCCTGCGCACAGCAGCTTCCGGAATTTTGATATCAAGCTGGAGCATGAGCAGGATGCGAATGTGCTCAAGCAAGTATTGGCTCCGCTCTCTGAGGATACCAGCCTGGTTGTTCTGGATTGTCCGCCCACACTCTCGCGGTTAACCGAGCAGGTTCTGGACATTGCCGATCACGTCTATGTGCCCGTGATGCCAACCTGGTTGTCACTGAACAGCTGGAATCAGTTATTGGAGTTTGTGAAGAATAAGAAGCTGGGCGCCAAAAAGCTTCATCCTTTCTTTTCCATGGTCGACCGTCGGAAAAACCTGCACAAGGAGCTTATGGCGCGAGGTCCTGAATTGTTGGGTAACCCTATGGCTGTGGCGATCCCTTACGCCAGCGTGGTCGAGCGGATGGGTGAAGAGGGCTTGCCGCTTGAGCTGCTGGCACCCAGCAGCCCGGCGGCGGAAGTCTACCGTAAGATGTGGCAAAGCATTCGCAAGGATATCGGTGCTTGAGGTTTCTGCCGGCGCCATTTTCCGCTCTTTCGCGCTACTATACATCGCGACTGGGCCTGAGAGGGCCAAGCGTCGACCCTGGAACCTGATCCGGTTAATACCGGCGGAGGAAGTGCGACTTGTTCTATCTAACGGTTGCCGTGCTCAGCGCGGCGCTCCTCGGTTTTGCTGTTCTTGGTCTGCGTGCACGACAAGCAGACGGTCTGCTGGATGATTACGTTACCGCCCGAAACTCCCAAAGTGCACAAGCTATCGGCTTGTCGTTTCTCGCTTCCGGTATGGGCGCGTGGATTCTCTTTGCGCCACCGGAAATCGGCGCGTTTGTAGGGCCTGTGGCGCTGGCGGGTTATGCGGTCGGCTCCGCGTTGCCATTTTTGGTGCTGGGGTTCTATGGCCCGGCCATCCGCAAGCGGCTACCGGCCGGCCGGAGTATCGGCGAGTTTGCCGAGGCTTGCTATGGCGCTGGTGTGCGACGCTGGGTGTCGTTGGTTTCAGTCGCCTACATGGCCTGTTTTCTGGCGGCGGAACTCACTGCGATCGGCGCCATTGCCGCGCTGCTTTCCGATGTGCCGCCCGCACTGGTCATTCTCGGTGTGGCGCTGGTCACGCTGATCTATACCTCTGTCGGTGGTTTGCGGGCGAGCCTGGCCACTGACCGCTGGCAGGCCTGGTTGTTGTTGGCCTTGTTGCTGCTTGTGGGTGGCGTGGCCTGGTACTGGCTGCCCTCCATGCCATCGGAGGCAGTCATGCCTTCTGTGCCGGTTGGCAGCGCGCTGTCTGTGGCGCTCACTCTGGTAATTGCGGTGACCGCCGCCAACCTGTTTCATCAAGGGTATTGGCAGCGGGTGTGGGCTGCTGAAACGGACCGTGCCCTTGGGCGCGGCGCGGTGTTGGGCGGCATCAGCACGTTCATGGTGGTGATGGCCATTGGTGGCCTGGGGATGCTGGCGGCCATGCATGCATTACCGCTGGGCCAGCCTCCCATTCCATTCTTCGCGTTGCTCTCCGCCGCACCGGCTTGGCTTGCTTTGCCGGCGCTGGTTCTGGCGGTGACGCTGGTGGCCTCCAGTGTCGATACCTTGCAGAACGCCATTGCTTCGATGGCGGTGGCGAGTTCCGGTCGACGTGGCCTGTCAGTGCGTGCTGCCCGCTGGGCGACAGTGATACTGATGGTGCCGGTGATCTGGGTGGCTCTGCAGGGCTTCTCAGTACTGCGGCTGTTCCTGATTGCAGACTTGCTGTGTGCGGCGATTGTGGTGCCGGTCTTGCTGGGATTGTGGCGCCGTATGTCGCCGCTGGCAGCGGTGGCCGGTGGCCTGGCCGGGTTGCTTGGTGCAGTGCTTCCCGGCTGGGTGAGCCAGGGGAGCTTTACCGCAGGGGCTCTGGCGGCGAGCTTTCCGAACAGCATTCCAACGCTGGCACCGTTCCTTGGCGCCTTGCTGGCATCCAGCCTGGTCAGTTTGCTGATTGCCTGGCTGTATCCGGGGGTAATCCCCCCATTTTTAACGGGATTCAAAAGTAGAGCCTAGGCCACCATGGCC
>NZ_JACUUB010000023.1 GCF_014859525.1 Marinobacter sp. | reverse complement strand
CCCCCGGCAGGACTCGAACCTGCTACCTTCCCCTTAGGAGGGGGACGCTCTATCCAGATGAGCTACGGAGGCATTTCAGAAGAGGCGGTATGATAGCGGGCAAGGGCTTGTTGCTCAAGGGGTGTCCGGTTATGGTTGTGGCCTGTCTTTGGTCAGTTAGCCGTTACTATGAAATCGAACCCTTCTCACGTTCTGTCTGTCAGTGTGGTCATGCCTGTCTGGATGGAGGCTGCCGGCATTGAAGAAAGCCTGCGGGCACTCCAGCCCATTCGGCAGGCGGGCCATGAAGTGATTGTGGTAGACGGTGGCAGTTCCGATCGTACCGTCGAACTTGCGCGGCCTCTCTGTGATCATCTGCTGGTCTCGAATCCAGGCCGCGCCATACAGATGAATGCGGGCGCAGACAAGGCTCAAGGCCATCTGATTCTTTTTCTACACGCAGACACCCGTTTGCCCGACGATGCTCTGGCACGCCTTACCAAGGTTTGCCGGGATGATGCTGCCTGGGGTCGTTTTGATGTGCGCC
Source organism: Marinobacter sp. (assembly GCF_014859525.1). Classification (GTDB taxonomy): domain Bacteria; phylum Pseudomonadota; class Gammaproteobacteria; order Pseudomonadales; family Oleiphilaceae; genus Marinobacter. The sequence continues at coordinate 36,638 of NZ_JACUUB010000023.1, read as the reverse complement.
TTAGCGGTGATCGGCGGATGTTCCGTGTGGTGGAGTGGTTTATGAATTGGCGCTCCCGGCTGACCGGGATCTGTACCGGCGACCAGGGCATATTTGTTCGTCGCGATGTATTTGAAACTCTGGGGGGCTTTCGCCCTATGCCCTTGATGGAGGATGTCGAGTTGTCAAAACGCCTGAAACTGATGGCTCGCCCGATGTGTATTGCGTCACCGGTGGTGACCGATAGCCGGCGTTGGGAGCAGGGCGGCGTGTGGCCAACCATTGTGCTGATGTGGCGCTTACGTTGGCGTTATTGGCGTGGCGACACGCCGGAATCCCTGGCAGCTCTCTGGCGGAGGAATGTACGCCATGCAAAACACTGAGAATTCCCCGGCCATGCTGATGCAATTTGCCAAATGGCCCCAGCCCGGCCGGGTTAAAACCCGTTTGATTCCGGCGCTGGGTATTGACGGTGCTTTGCAGGCACACGTTACCCTGAGTCTGGAAGTGCTCGATAACCTTTGTGCGACAGGCTACGACGTCAGTTTTTGGTGGGATCGCCCCCTGGAGCAACCGCCAGAATACGCCTCATCGCTGCTGGCCAATATTGAAGGGGCTGGCCTGCAACAGTATTTTCAACAGGGGGATGATCTGGGGGAGCGTATGTTCCGGGCCTTAACACAGGGTATCGAGACCTATGCAAAAGCTGTCGTGATTGGCAGTGACTGCCCTTCGGTAGATCCGGGCTACGTTCGGTCTGCAATTGTGGCCCTGGACCATGCCGATGTGGTGTTGGGGCCATCGGATGACGGCGGCTATGTGTTGATCGGTGTCCGCAAGTTAACGGCCGATGCTTTGGCGGGGATTGACTGGGGCACGCCGAGGGTATTGGAGCAAACGCTGGCTCGAATGGAAGCAGCGGGGCTCAGTGTGTATGTGCTGGAGCCCCGCTGGGATGTGGATGAGCCAGAAGACTGGGAGCGCTTCCGGCGCATGGTCGGAGAGCGTTAGCCGGGTGTCTTGTCTGGCACTGCTGCCCGTTGGCGCAGTTGTTTGAGGGTTGACCGCGCATCGTCGGTGTCCTCGCCGGTGGTCACCCGCAAAGCCCGGGTGCGATCGATCAGCGCCTCGCGGAACGTCTGCTGAAGCTCTTCCAGAGTGACATCCCGGATGGCATCCGCCAACCGTTCGCGGCTGTCAAAGCGGATATTGCCGCGGTCGATTTCTTGCCAGTAACGGCTGGAGACCTCGCCCAGCTGACGATCTCGTTCCAGTAGCTGACTGATCACAGCCTGCTTCTCTCGTTGCAATCGATCACTGTCTATGTCGTTCAGACGCGCGACAAAACCTTCTGAGAATTCGGCAACCGCCTGGTCAATGGCTTCACCACTGGATTCTGGTGACTGTACAACCAGGCCTAGGGCCGGTGTTTCAAGGATTTCGAAAGCGGTGGCATAGACAATGTACCCAAGCTGGCGGGTGGTCCGGATATCTTCATAGAACGGACTGCTGAGAATTTGCGCCAACAGGCGGTAACGCGCCCGCTCTTCATACGACGTGTTGTTGCCTTGCAGATAAAGTGTGTAGCCGGTGTCTGGGTGTTCTACGTTCAGAATGGCGGCAGCTTGGCCCGCGGGCAGTTGCCGTATGCGAGAACGATCCACAACCGTGCGTTCGCGCCCGTCCAGCACCATGGCCTGAACTTGACGGGCCATGTTCAGAGTAGAGGCTTCGGTCAGATTGCCGTGAGCCAGCATGACGGGATCGGTTTTGGCCACCAGATCAGTCCCGAATGATTCCAGTTCTGCCAGTGTGACACCCCTGGCTGCGTCCAGTTTATCTGCGACCGGGAACGTGCCGTCGATCAGTGCGATTTGAACGAATTCGGAGGTTTGCTGTACCGGACGATCTTTGGCTTTGTTCTCCAGGCCATCGATCAGCCGTTGACGGGCAATCTGGAAGCGCTGCTCCGTGAAGTCGGGATCGGCAAACTCCAGCAGTATCCGGTTAACCAGTTTGTGCAGCTTGTCGTTGTAGCCGCCTACCCGGATGGCGACACCGCGCAGGTGGGGATAAATGCTGTAATCCAGCCCTGCCAGGCGCGCCGAATAAGCCCAGGCGTTCACGTTGGTATCGATAGCATCGACCAGCAGTTGGGTAAGCACTTCGTTACGGGCAGAAGCCCTTGCTTTGGGGGTGCGCAGGCTGATGAACACATTGGCTTTGGGCGTGTTGAAGCGGGTGTCTCTGGCGTACCAGATATCCAGGCCGTCGAGTGTGCCCAACTGAACCGGATGAGCCATGCTCTGGCCGGGCACCAGGTCCAGGTTTTCAGGCACGAACGGATTGGTACCTGGCAGGCTTAGTTGGTCTGCAAGGGCAGCATCTACCTCCTCTGGCACCGACAGCGGCTCACGATGCCACTGGGTCTCATACCATTTGGTAATGAGTGGCGTTTTAAAATTCCGGTTGGGTGCAGACACCCATACCTTGAGATTATCCGGTGTCAGATGGTCCAGAATCGCCTGATATTGCTCCGGAGCAAAGCGGTCCATGAGCCAGGGGGCGCTCAATACATCGGCGGGTGGGTAGTCACGAAGCAAGCTGGACAGTCGCATGGCCTCGCGCATGGGTTCGCTGCGTTCACGGAAGCGAAAATCAATGACCGCGAGTTGCTTCATTTCGTCAAAGCGTTGCTGGCTGATGCCTTTGGCGCGGATCTGATCAATATAGCGAAACGCCAGGGCAATGATGTCGTCCTGCTTGTCCAGCCCTTCTCGGGTGAGTGACATTCGGACGTCCAGGGTGGCGTGTTCTCCGGTATCCATGCCCAGGCCGGCAGACAGCGCTTCAACCAAACCGGCTTTCTTTAACGTATCGAACAAGCTGCCGGGACCCTCATGACCGAGCAAGTTGGCGATGTAAGATGCCGGTTTGGTGCGGTAATTGTCGCGCTGCGATGGAATGGGAAATGACAGAGTCAGGCTGCGGGAATCTCGCAGGCTCTCTGCAGTGATGCGCTCGGGTAACCGGCGATTATCGTACAACGATTGAACGTGGGTTTTGATCGTCAGGTTACGGTTTTCAATAGCAGTGAAACGTTGGCGAACCATGTCTTCGAGCTGATCCAGCGATTGTGGACCATAGACGGCTAGCGTCATGATGTTGGCTGAATACTTATCGTGCCAGAACTGGATAAGATCAGGCCTGAGTGGGTTGTCTTCTGTGTTTTCCAGGGTTGTCAGATTGCCAACAGCAAACTGGCTGAAGGCATGGTCTGGATTGCCACCGGCTTTGCGGACGGACAGAAAGCGACGGCCATCTTCTTTCAGTTTGGCGGTGTATTCGGAGTGCACCGCATTACGCTCGCGGTCGACCAGTTCTGGCGTGAACAATGGGTGGGAAAATTGCTGGGCAAACCGATCCAGGGCTGGCTCCAGAAAATCCGCCTCGACATCAAAAAAGTAGTTGGTGTCTGCAAAGGCGGTGAATGCGTTGTGGCTGCCCCCGTGGCTGCGGATAAATTGCTGATATTCACCCGGATCCGGGTACTTTTCAGTACCCAGGAACAACATGTGCTCCAAAAAATGCGAGAGGCCCTCCCGTTCAGCGGGATCATCGCCACTGCCGACAGCGACGTTCATGGATGCTGCGGCTTTATCGGCATCCGGATCGGAGGCGAGAATCACCCGCAAGCCATTGTCCAGCTCCAGGTAGCGGTACTCGTTTGGATCATTCGGGCTTTTGGTTGGCGATACGCTGGCCACCGCCAGGGTGCTGAGCAAAGCAATGCCGAGCATGAACAATAGAAAAAACGAGAAGCGTTGCAGACGATGGAACTCGGGGCGTTCGGCAGTCATGGGGCCTCTTTTCTTTGGTGGTTCAAAGGATAACGGTGGTGTCAGTGCATAGATCCGGTCTTGGTGCTGGCGGGTTGCTGCTCCAGCGTCTGGCGAGCCAGACTGGCGGCTTTGTCAGCATCCAGTTCACCAGAGGCAATGCGCTCCAGCACGGTAGCCATGATGGCAACGGACTGTCGGTAGTCGGCAAATTCCGCCTGAAACGCCTTGTCGATGGCCTGGTAGACGGCCTGAATCTTGTCTTCCCGGCTGCCCTTGTCGGCCGCGGTATCGTTGATGGCCTTAAGGCAGGCGCGGGCGATAGCGATGTAGCGTTCGGTATTCGGCGTATTGTTGCTCATGCGGGTTGGATAAACCTCGTTGTCGTGGCTGATGAGTGACGCCCTCAGGCGCAGAAAGTTCCTGATTATCGCATTGCGGGGCTTTGCTTGCATTGCCCTTCGGTAATTGTGGTCAGCAAGGCCACCGTCGCCGTTTACTGTGCTAATCTCAAACTCAGTGTGTCGATATTCCAGACATTTGCTGTCAGGCGGGGTTCTGGATTAGAGTAATAGCTCTAACAAAAACAAAGGGTTACAGAGTAAATGCTCTAAAAAAGTTCGATACATGAAAGTTGCAATTAAGTAGAATGCCGGACAATGGATTGCAGATTACGACTTTAGTCTTATCTGCGCTGGCCAAACGACAACAACAGAGCAACAGGCAGGACGGATTATCTATGAATTATTTCCTGACAGGCGGCACCGGTTTTATCGGTCGTTTTCTGGTAGAAAAGTTACTGGCACGTGGTGGCACCGTTCATGTCCTGGTACGTGAACAGTCCCAGGATAAACTGGCCAAACTGCGTGAACGCTGGGGTGTCGATGACTCCCGGGTGAAGGCAGTGATCGGGGATCTCACCAGCAAGAATTTGGGCATTGATGCCAAGACCCTGAAATCCCTGAAGGGCAATGTGGATCATTTCTTCCATCTTGCCGCCGTGTACGATATGGGCGCAGATGAAGACGCCCAGGCCGCCACCAATATCGAAGGTACCCGCGCTGCGGTTCAGGCTGCAGATGCCATGGCAGCCAAGCATTTCCATCATGTGTCTTCCATCGCTGCTGCAGGGTTGTTCAAAGGTATTTTCCGCGAGGACATGTTTGAGGAAGCGGAGAAGCTGGATCATCCTTATCTGCGCACCAAGCACGAGTCTGAGAAAGTGGTGCGCAACGAGTGCAAGGTTCCGTTCCGGATCTATCGCCCGGGCATGGTCATCGGTCACTCCGAGACCGGCGAGATGGACAAGGTTGACGGTCCCTATTATTTCTTCAAGATGATTCAGAAAATCCGCCATGCGCTGCCGCAATGGATGCCGACCATCGGTATCGAAGGCGGTCGACTGAACATTGTGCCGGTAGATTTTGTGGTTAACGCCCTGGACCACATTGCGCATCTCGATGGTGAGGACGGCAAGTGTTTCCACCTTGTCGATTCCGATCCTTACAAGGTGGGTGAGATTCTCAACATCTTCAGCGAAGCCGGTCACGCGCCCAAAATGGGCATGCGGATTGATTCCCGTATGTTTGGTTTTATTCCGCCGTTCATTCGTCAGAGCTTGAAAAACCTGCCGCCTGTTAAACGACTGACAGCCGCAGTGCTTGATGACATGGGTATTCCGCCGTCGGTGATGTCTTTCATCAACTACCCGACGCGGTTTGATGCCCGTGAAACGGAACGGGCCCTGAAGGACACCGGCATTGCCGTGCCACGCCTGACCGATTACGCACCGGTTATCTGGGACTTCTGGGAACGTAACCTGGACCCCGATCTGTTCAAAGATCGCACACTGCGCGGAACCGTTGAAGGTCGGGTTTGCGTGGTTACCGGGGCAACATCCGGCATTGGGCTGGCGACGGCCGAGAAGTTGGCCGATGCTGGCGCTATTCTGGTGATTGGTGCGCGTACGGCCGAAAATCTGAACGAGGTAGCGGCGCAGCTTGAGGCTCGTGGTGCCAGCGTGCATGCTTATCAGTGCGATTTCTCAGACATGAACGCCTGCGACGAGTTTGTAAAAACCGTTCTGGACAACCATGGCCACGTGGACGTGCTGATCAACAACGCTGGCCGTTCGATCCGCCGGTCATTGGATCTGTCTTTCGATCGCTTCCACGACTTTGAGCGCACCATGCAGCTGAACTATTTCGGCTCGGTGCGACTGATCATGGGCTTCTCTCCCAAGATGCTGGAGCGTCGCCGCGGTCACATTGTGAACATTTCCTCGATCGGGGTGTTGACCAACGCGCCCCGGTTCTCGGCTTACGTCGCCTCCAAGTCTGCGCTGGATGCCTTTAGCCGGTGTGCTGCTTCTGAGTGGTCTGATCGCAATGTGACCTTTACGACGATCAATATGCCGCTGGTGAAAACGCCGATGATCGCGCCCACCAAACTCTACGATTCTGTGCCGACGCTGTCGCCGGATGAGGCTGCGACTATGGTGGCCGATGCCATCGTGTATCGCCCGAAGCGTATCGCAACCCGGCTGGGTATCTTCGCCCAGGTTCTTCACGCTCTGGCGCCAAAGATGGCGGAGATCGTTATGAACACTGGTTACCGTATGTTCCCGGATTCTCCGTCTGCTGCTGGCAGCAAGTCTGGAGAGAAGCCCAAGGTGTCTTCTGAGCAGGTAGCGTTTGCGGCTATCATGCGCGGCATCTACTGGTAATTGGGACTCTGGACATTAAAAAACCCGCTTCGGCGGGTTTTTTAATGTTTGCGGTAAGGGGTATTTACTCTTCGTCGTTGCTGATTATTGGGGGCGGGAAGCCTCCAAGCTCTTTCCAGCGGTTGACGATTCCGCAGAACAGATCGGCGGTTTTTTCGGCATCATAAGCCGCCGAGTGCGCCTCTTTGTTGCTGAACGGAATGCCGGCCAGTTTGCAGGCCTGCGCCAAAACCGTGTGGCCGTAGGCCAAACCGGCCAGAGCGGCCGTATCAAATGTTGAAAATGGATGGAACGGATTGCGCTTGATGTCGGCGCGAAGAGCGGCTGCAAACACAAAGTTGTGGTCAAAGGTGGCGTTATGGCCAACCAGAACGGCACGCTTGCAGTCGTGCTCTTTGACCGCCTTGCGGATGGGTGAAAAGATCTCGCTCAGGCCTTCACGTTCCGGTACGGCTTCTCGCTCTGGGCTCCAGGGATCAATACCGGTAAAGTCCAGCGCCGACTGCTCCAGGTTGGCACCCTCGAAAGGGTCGATTTGCTGCAGGAAGGTTTCGCCCCGGCGTACCCAGCCATCGTCGTCCATGGTGACCAGGACAGCGGCGATTTCCAGCAGGGCATCCCGTTCGGGATTAAAGCCGGCGGTTTCAACATCCACAACCACCGGCAAAAAGCCACGGAAGCGACGGGACATAGGGTGTGGCGGTTTGTTTTCGTCTGACACTCGAACTCCGATGTTCGCGGTTTGAATTTAAGGTGGTTCAGGCCATGCGCCAGTGAACGGTTTCACCGGCTTTAAGAGGCACGATGGTGCCATCAGCCAAGGGTAGTTGCTCTGGCATGGTCCAAGGCTCGCGCACCAGGGTAATGGTGTCGGTGTTTCTTGGCAGACCATAGAAGTCTGCGCCATTGAAGCTTGCAAACGCCTCCAGCTTGTCCAGAACACCCAGCTCCTCGAAAATGTCGGCGTACAGCCCGATTGCACCGTAGGCTGAATAACAGCCGGCACATCCACATGGCGCTTCTTTTTTGTCGGTGGCATGGGGTGCAGAGTCTGTACCCAGGAAAAAACGCGAGTCACCGCTGGCAATGACGTCTCTCAAGGCCGTTTGGTGAACGTTACGCTTGAGAATGGGCAGGCAGTAAAGGTGGGGCCGAATGCCTCCGACGAGCATATGGTTACGGTTGTACATTAAATGCTGAGGCGTCAGCGTTGCTGCCAATTTGCCGTTGCTTTGACTGCGCACGAATTCGGCAGAGTCTGCGGTGGTGATGTGCTCTAGAACCACTTTCAGCGAAGGAAAGGCCTCAATAGTAGGGGCCAGTACGCGTTCCAGAAACACCTTCTCACGATCAAAGATGTCAATATCGGCATCGGTAACTTCACCGTGTACCAACAGCAGCATGCCGCAATCTGCCATCGCCTCCAGCACCGGGTAGATGTTGCGAATATCGGTCACACCTGAGGCAGAGTTGGTAGTGGCTCCGGCCGGGTAGAGCTTGGCCGCAACAACGCCCGCCGCCTTGGCTGAGTGGATGTGTTCGGCGGTGGTGCTCTCGGTCAGGTAAAGGGTCATGAGCGGCTCAAAACCGGTGTGGCCGGCGGCAGCCACAATCCGCTCCCGATAGGCCGAAGCGGCGGCTGCATCGGTAACCGGGGGAGCCAGGTTAGGCATGATAATGGCCCGACCAAAGCAGGCCGCGGTTGCCGGCACCACGCTATTCAGTACCGCACCGTCACGAACATGCAGATGCCAGTCATCAGGGCGGGTAATGGTCAGTTCTTGAGTCATGAAGCATCCGTAGCGCAGTAACACTTTGGCGAATTATATCAGAAGGCAGAGTGGAATGTTTTCGGTATTCCGCAAGGTTCGGCGCTCAAGTAATGCGATGGCCAGTCGTTAAACAAGCATGTTACTGCGAGTGTTCGTTATTGGGGTGTCATGATTATGACTATGTCGGTTCGCCAACGATGGTTCCGCAAGCTGACCGGCTTGGGGGCGATGCTATTGTCTGCAGGCCTTGGCTCGCAGACCCTGGCCTCAAGTTATGGAGCAGGCATTGAAAACAGCCAGTGGTATTTGTCGGAATCGGTGTTCGAGTGCTCACTGGTTCACGACGTGCCAGGGTATGGCCGGGCCGTTTTCAGTCATCGGGCCGGTGAAAGCCTCACCTTTTTTCTGGAATCGGAAACGCCCATGATGCGTCCGGGTCGTGGCCAATTGGTGGTAGAAGCCCCATCCTGGCGACCCGGGATAGCGCCACGGCCAATCGGTGCGGTGACCGTGTCAGACAGTCGTCGAGCGATCACGGTAGGCAATCGTGAGGCCACTCTGATGGCGCAAGGCTTGCTCCAGGGGATGCGGCCGACGATGACGCGTGCTGCCTGGTACGATGACCGTCCGGTGCGTGTTCATCTTTCCAACGTGAACTTTTCAGGCCCCTATTCTGGCTATCGGGAGTGCGTATCTGGCCTGTTGCCTGTTAATTATGACCAGATTCGCCGCTCCCGGGTGCCGTTTGCCAGTGGAAGTACCAGCCTCTCGGATGCAGATCGGCAGCTGTTAGACAATATCGTGACCTATGTCATGGCAGATTCCACCGTCGAAAGAGTATTCGTTGATGGGCACTCAGACAGTGTGGGCAGCCGCATTGACAACCGGGCATTGTCAGAGGAGCGGGCCAATGTGGTGGCTGACTATCTGCGCTCCCGGGGAATGCATGAGGACCTTTTGATCGTTCGTGCTCAGGGTGATCAGTTCCCGGTGTCCCGCCGCCACGCCGACAATCGTCGGACCACCATCCGGCTGCAGAGGCAGGGTGAACGATCGGATTTACAGCAGGCCAATGGTCCCGGAACAGGATTCTCTGGCTGAGACATCGCTTTTAGTAAACGGTGCTCAGCAGGTCCAGATGCGCGGTGACACTCTCTGCCAGGGCTTTCAGGTGGTAGCCACCCTCGAGCGTTGAGATGATGCGATCGTTGGCGTGATCGTGTGCCACGCTGATCAACATTTCGGTCAGCCAGCGGTAATCGTTCACTTCCAGATTCAGTTCGGCCATCGGGTCGAGCCTGTGGCCATCAAATCCGGCCGATATCAGCACCAATTGGGGTCTGAAATCCTGCAGCTTTTTCAGCCACCCGGCCTCGACGGCTTTCCGGTAATCCAGCGCAGAGCAATTGGACTCTATGGGTATATTGACGATGTTGTCGGCTTGCCGGTGCACATGGGAGTGCGGATAGAATGGATGCTGGAAGCTGGAACACATCAGTATGCGCTCATCACCACCGACAATATCCACCGTGCCGTTGCCCTGGTGAACGTCAAAGTCGATGATGGCGACCCGTTCCAGGTGGTGGAAGGTGAGGGCGCGCATGGCGGCCAGGGCGACGTTGTTGTAAAAGCAGAAGCCCATGGACTTGGCGCGTTCGGCATGGTGTCCCGGCGGTCGGGCGCAGACGAACGCATTGGTCACCTGACTGCTCATCACCATATCGACTGCCTGAATGTTGCCCCCGGCCGCCAATCGGGCGGCCCGTAAGGTGTCTGGCATCATGGCCGTGTCGGGATCGGTGAACACCCGCCCGCGGGTCGGCTGGATCATATCCAGCTGTTGCAGATAGGTTTCCGGGTGCACCATCAGCAGTTGGTCGCGGGTGATCTCTTCCGGTTTCACCCAGTCCAGGTCTTGCTCCAAATGGGTGTCGGCCAGATACGCCAGGATGGTTGAAATACGCTCCGGGCTTTCCGGGTGTTCCGGGCCCATGTTGTGTTTCATGCAGTCATCGTGGGAAAAAAATGCCGTGGTCATACGTGTCGTCTGTGCCCGAATAAACTTATTATTTTTGATATGTTATCAGGGATAACCGAAGTCTGTCGTGTTTCTTTGGTCTAATGGCTGTGATTGCGGATTTACATCAGTAAATACCCATCTAAGATAAGGTATACATTGATAAGTAACCCGTATTGTTGAGATTCTTGTCAAAATTACAGTAGCCCACGGCCACGGAGAATCAACTTGAGTACCCGCTATCTGGAAAGCCTGTTCAACCCCGAATCCATTGTTGTGGTTGGTGCATCCGAGCGGGCCGACAATCTGGGGGGGATGGTTCTAAGAAACCTGCTGGGTGGCGGTTATCCCGGTCGCTTGGTGGTGGTTAATCAAACGCACTATGACAACGTGCATGGGGTTTCCTGCGTCAAGAAAGTCTCCAAGTTGGATTTCAGCCCTGATCTGGCCATCATCTGTACACCGCCGGATACCGTTCCCAAGATGATTCGCAAGCTCGGTGAGTGTGGGGTAAGAACGGCCATAGTTATGACCGGCGGAATGTCTCGTACTCATAGCAAAACAGGCCAGCCGTTGATGTATTCCGTGCGGGATGCCGCCCGGGAAACCGGTATCCGGGTGCTTGGCCCTAATACCATTGGCTTGATGGTTCCGGCCCGGCATCTGAACGCCACCTACGCCCACATGGGTGCGATCCCGGGCCGGGTGGCTTTTGTTGGTCAGTCTGGCACCATTGCCAGCTCCGTGATTGACTGGGCCTTTGCCCGAGGCGTCGGGTTTTCCTATTTCCTGACTCTGGGAGATGGTATGGACATCGATCACGACGATCTGATCGATTATCTCGCCCAGGATACCCAGACCCGTGCCATCCTGTTGCACATCGAGAACATCCCCAATCCGCGCCGGTTTATGTCGGCGGTTCGGGTTGCGTCCCGCACCAAACCAGTCATTGCTGTTAAATCCGGGCGGGTGCCAGAATCGGAGTGGTTTGCCCATAAGCTGCCCGCCGGCATCACGCGCTCAGATCCGGTTTACGATGCGATGCTGCAGCGTGCCGGTGTGTTGCGTGTCGATGGCCTTGGGCAAATGTTTGATGCACTGGAAACACTGACCCGTATGCGGCCACTCCGTCGGGAATCGCTGGCCATCATGGCCAACGGTGTGGGCCCGGGCGTGCTGGCGGTTGATCGGCTGGCGGATCTTGGTGGGGAGTTGGCTGAGCTATCGAAAACCTCCATTGACGCCCTGGCCGAGCTTTTGCCGCCGTACTGGACTCGTAAAAACCCGGTTGATCTTAACTACGATGCCAGCCCGGAACTCTACGGTCAGGCCATCAAGATTCTCGCCAAGGATCCGAATGTCGCCAATGTATTGGTGATGTACGCCCCAACGCTGGTGCAGGACAGTTTGCGGATTGCCGATGCGGTGGTGCAGGCATCCAAAGGCACGCGTTTGAATATCTTTACCTGCTGGCTGGGGCAGAGCACGGTGATGGATTCCCGGGAGGAGTTTTACCGGGCCGGTTTGCCGTCGTTCTTTAATCCGGAAAAAGCGGTCATGGCTTTTATGCAGCACGTGCGGCATCAACGGGTGCAACGCTTGTTGACGGAAACACCAGAGTCCTTTACCGATCACTTTGCTGACCGGGCCAACACGCGGAGATTGGTCTCCAGGGCGCTTAAAGACGGTCGCAGGCATTTGTCTAATCGCGAAGCGCGCCGGGTGATTGGTGATTATGGCATCAACACCATCGACACCGTGTACTGCGACGATCTGGAAGAAGTACTCGAAGTGTTCGCGGTGGAGCGCCGGCCGATCGATATCGCAGTTGTGCATGAGCAGGCCTGCCATCCCTTTTTGGAATTGAGCCCGACCCAGCGCCGCTATAAGGGAACGGTGAAAATGCTTAACAGCGAACAGGTCATCATCGATACCTGCCGATTTTTGATGGAGGAGTATCGGTCACATTTCCCCCAGAGTGGCTTTTTGGGCTTTGCGGTGCAGCATTCCTATCAACACGTTGGCGGTATTGAGTTTAGCGTGGGTATTACCCGGGACGAATTGTTTGGCCCGCTGGTGGTGTGTGGTGCGGCGGGTGCACAGGTTAACATCATGACCGATCGGCAGATTGCTCTGCCGCCCCTGAACATGGTGTTGGCGCGGGAATTGTTACGCCGCACCTATATGTACAAGTTACTGAAAGAGCACAGCCTTCAACCGGAAGAAGACATCCGGGCAGTGTCTGAGACGCTGGTGACACTGTCGCAAATTGTGATCGACATTCCGGAAATCAAAGGGTTGGAGATCTCTCCACTGCTATTTAATGAGCAGGGCGCGGTGGCGGTGAATATTGCAATCAATCTGGATGATCGGCCGGGGCGGCCTATTATTCAGCCTTATCCACGAGAACTGGAAGAGTGGATTGTGCTGCCAAGGTCCGGACGAAGGGTCATTATCCGCCCGGTGCTGGCGGAGGACGAGCCGGCGCACCGGTCGTTCCACGAGCATCAGTCACCAGAATCCATCCGTTACCGATTTTTCCAGTACCGGAAGCATTTCTCAAGGGAAGACGTGGCCCAGATGGTACAGATCGACTACGACCGGGAAATGGTGTTCATCGCCAATGCGCCTCGCCTGGACGATGAGGGCGAGGAAACGCTGGGCACCGTGCGTACCTGGACCGATGCCGACAACTTGCGTTCTGAGTTTGCCGTTATGGTGGACGACCGCATGAAGGGCGAGGGCCTGGGTGTTGCCCTGATGCAGAAAATGATTGATTACTGCCGGGCCCGAGGCACCATGGAAATGATCGGTAATGTGCTCCCAGACAATCGACCGATGATGCAGCTGGCGGAGCATCTGGGTTTTGAGGCCAAGTATAATCCTGAAGAAGAAGTCATGGACCTGAGGCTGGTGTTGAACGAGCCGGAAAGTGACTGGCAGAAGGAGCGTTTGGGTAAAGGGGGCCACTTGTAGCCCCCTGATCCGTTGTCTTAAGCTTCTTCTTCGACAATGGCGGAACGGTCTTCTCCGCCCAATGCATCGAGCAGTCCCGGAATCATTCGGGACAGCTCCATGGTCATGAGTGTGAAGGCCGCATCAAACTTGGCGACGGCGTCATCGACGTCGACATCGTCGAGCTGATCCTGAAGAGTCTCGCCAAACTTCAGGCGTCGAATGCCCAGTTCTTCGTCCAGTACGAACGAGACATTGTCATCCCAGGTCAGCGATAGCTTGGTCACTTGCATGCCGGCTGCCAGATGGTTGCGGATTTCGTCGGCTTTCAGATCCAGCCCTTTACAGCGCACTACCCCGCCGTCTTCAGACGGATCTTTCAGCTCACACTCGTTGCCAAGAACGACGGTGCCCGGGTGATCGATGGTTTCATTAAGCCAGCCGGTAAAGGTGAACGCCGGGGCCTGTTCTACCGCAGGCGGCCGCACCGGCAGAGAGCCCAGGCTTTTACGAAGAGTAGACGCGAGGTCTTCTGCCTGTTTGGCCGAGCCGGCATCCACCACCAGCACACCATCCTGAGGGGCCAGGTACGCATAGCAGCGCCGGTTGCGGGAGAATGCCTGGGGTAGCATTTCCAGCATCACCTGTTCTTTGATTTCTTCCTTCTCTTTTTTGCGAACCTTGCGGCCCTGATCCAGCTCGATAGCCTCTGCACGCTCTTCCACCGCTTCTTTGACCACCGGCCCCGGCAGGATTTTTTCCTCTTTGCGCAGGGCAATCAGGTGGTAGCCGTTGGCACTGTGAACCAGTTGGTCTCCGTGCTTGCCCAGAGGTGGCACCCAACCCTGACGAATGGTTTCTTGTGGACCACAGGGCTTGAAAGCGTCAGCTCTCAGCTTTTCTTCCAGAGCTTCGGGGGTGATGTCGAAGGGTTTGGTGAAACGGAAAACTCGTGCGTTACGAAACCACATGCGGTTTGAATCCTTGCTGTCAGTTCAGAGCGTTGCAATAGGGGAAAGGATAATACGGCCACAGGGCAGTGGCCGTAAAGTGACGGGTATCCGGGCAGGTCAGATCTGCATAATCTCGACCAGTATGGTTTTCACGATAAAGCCGACAACGCCTGCACCCAATATGGTAAACAGGGCAATGGTGCCAAACCTACCCGCCTGGGATTTTTTTGCCAGGTCCCAGACAATGAAACCCATCCAGACAATAAGACCCGTCAGAAACACCATCATGGCGATCTGGGAGAAAACTGCTTCGTTCATGGTTACTCCGATATCAACTGAAACCGCTACTGTTGATCCCGCAGGAAAACCCAGTTGTTCTTATCGGATTGGTCTTCGCTGAAGTAATAACCCTCAAGATTGAAACCCTTGAGGTCGTCGGCCTGGGTGATGCGGTTCTGAATAGCAAAACGGCACATCAGCCCTCGGGCTTTTTTTGCATAAAAACTGATCATCTTGTATTGGCCGTTCTTCCAGTCTTTGAACTGCGGTGTGACCAGCCGGCCCTCAAGATCTTTCTTCTTCACGCTTTTGAAGTATTCATTGGAGGCAAGGTTCACCAGAACCTGATCGTCTTCTGCCAGTAACCTGTTCAAAGCGTCTGTGAGCTTGCTGCCCCAGAAAGCATAGAGGTCTTTGCCTCGCTGGTTCTCAAACCGGGTACCCATTTCCAGCCGGTAGGGCTGCATCAGGTCCAGCGGTTTCAGCAGTCCATAGAGGCCAGAGAGCATGCGCAAATGCTTCTGGGCAAAGCTGAAATCATCCGCGCTGAAACTCTCCGCATCCAACCCGGTATAGACATCGCCTTTGAACGCCAAAATAGCCTGACGGGCATTGGCCGGAGTAAACGGCGTGCTCCAACTGCGAAAGCGCTCGGCATTCAATTGGCCAAGCTTATCGCTGATGCTCATCAGGTTACTGACCTGGTGAGGCTCCAGACCTTTAAGCTGGTCGATCAGCTCACAGGCGTCGTCCAGAAAATCCGGTTGGGTGTAGGTTTCAGTCGCCAAAGGACTTTCATAATCCAGTGTTTTGGCGGGAGAGATGATCATCAGCATGTCAGCGGATCCTCATTGCAAAAACGTCAGTAACTGGTCCCTGGTGAACGGCCAGTCCAGTTCTTCTCCGGTGTCGTTACGACGAAGCACCGGAATCCGAGTGCCGTAACGCTCTACCAACTCGTCAGACTGGGCGATATCCACCACATCCACCGGGACTGGCGCCGGCATGGGCGTGCTGACCAGCAGAGCCTCAGCCAGTTCACACAGATGGCACTGGGATGTGCTGTAAAACAACAGTTCCATTATTGTTTCGGCTGCGCGTCGAGTTTTTGGCCGTTGACGCCTTGGCTATCTTTACCCATCAGGTACAGATAGACAGGCATCAGCGCCTCCGGGTCTGGATTCTGATTCGGGTTCTCGGCCGGGTACGCCAGCACTCTCATATTGGTACGGGTGGCGCCCGGGTTCAGACTGTTTACCCGAATGTTGTGCCGGGTGTCATCCAGTTCATCGGCCAGCAGTTGGCTCAGCCCTTCCACGGCAAACTTGGAAACGGCGTAAGCGCCCCAATAAGCCCGGGCTTGTCGGCCAACCCCGGAAGACGTGAAAATCATGGAAGCGTCATCGGATTTACGAAGCAACGGGATCATCGCCCGGCTCAGCACAAACGGGGCGATGGCGTTCACCTGCATCACTTTGTTCCAGACGTCCGGATCGTAGAGCTCAACCGGGCTGCGCGAACCCAGAATGCCTGCATTGTGCAGCAGGCCATCGAGACGGCCAAAGTTTTCTTCGAGCGTCATGGCGAGCTCTTCGTATTCTTTGATCGCGGCGCCCTCAAAGTTCATGGGTACGATAGCGGCTTGAGGGTGACCCGCGGCTTCGATCTCGTCATACACCTCTTCCAGCTTGGCCACAGTACGGCCAACCAGGATCACGGTAGCGCCATGGGCGGCGTAGGTTTTGGCGGCAACACGGCCAATGCCGCTGCCGGCGCCGGTTACCATGACAATGCGGTCTTTCAAAAGATCGGCGGGTGCCTGGTAATCATGCATAACCTGTCTCCGTATTCGGGCGGTCACTGGCCAACCTAGGGCCGATGACGAATAGTGATGGGCGCTATTGTAACAGTTTTGCCAGATCGGCGACGGTGTCTGCGATGACATCGGCTTGCCAAAGATCAACAGACTCCGGCTGCTCGATGTATCCGTAACGGACCGCGATGGTACGCATGCCTGCGTTGCGACCGGCTTCGATGTCACGCTCGTGATCGCCCACGTAGATGGCCTCAGACGGCTCTGCATTAATCTGCTGGCACGCAAGGAATAAGGCTTCCGGGTGCGGCTTGCGTTCGGTAACGTGGTCAGGACAAATGAGTGTGGCGCAGCGCTCGGCCAGGCCGAGGGCTCCGATCAGCGGGGCGGCAAATCGGGCCGGCTTGTTGGTGACGATGCCCCAGGGAATGGCCCTGGTTTCCAGATTTTTCAGCAGTCGATCCATGCCTTCGAACAAGGTGGTTTCTTCTGCGACGCCGGCTTCGTAGAGATCCAGAAATGCCGTGTGTTTTTCCAGGTAACCTTCGTGTTCGGGTTCCAGGCCAAAGCCGACACGGACCATCGCACGGGCGCCATTTGAGACGGAGCGGCGAATTTGTTCTGCGGGCAGCGGTGCCAGGCTGTGCTGTTGGCGCAGTTGGTTCAGGCATCGGATAAAGTCCGGTGCGGTATCAATCAGGGTGCCGTCGAGATCGAAGAGCACCGCAGACGTTTGCTTCTCAGTCTTCACGAATATCCCGCGCGTGCATCAGGTAATTCACATCCACATCCCGGCCCAGTTTGTAAGCCTTGGTAATGAGGTTGTAGGTCATGCCCGTGAGCTCTTGCACGTCCAGGTTGGCATGGCGCAGATAATCCGACATTTCTGAGGGGCGGATAAATTTTTTCCACTCATGGGTGCCTTTGGGCAGCATGTTAAGAACATACTCCGCACCAATAATGGCAAACAGGAAAGATTTCGGGTTGCGATTGATGGTCGATACAAACATGTGCCCGCCTGGGCGCAGCATGGCAGCACAGGCGCGGATGACGGAGGCGGGGTCTGGCACATGCTCAAGCATTTCAAGGCAGGTGACGGCGTCGTATTGGCCGGCATGTTCCGGGTCGAGCGCCAACTCCTCAACGGTGATGCGCCGGTAATCCACTTTGATTCCGGATTCCAGTCCGTGCAGTTTTGCCACAGACAGCGGCGCTTCACCCATATCGATTCCGGTCACGTGCGCACCGCGCAGCGCCATGCCTTCGGACAGCAAGCCGCCGCCGCAACCAACGTCCAGTACCTTTTTGCCAGCCAGGGACACTCTCTCGTCAATGTAGTTGAGGCGCAACGGGTTGATGTCGTGCAACGGCTTGAACTCACTGGTTGGGTCCCACCACCGGCTGGCCAGGGCTTCAAACTTGGCGATCTCGCTGTGGTCTACGTTCTGGTTGCTCATGGTGCTACACCTGATGTGAATAATTAACTGATAATCTGTTTATGCCAGTCGCTGACCCGCAGCATCAGGTCTGGCACGTCGATGCGGGTTAGACGCCCGTCCTGTAACTGAGGTACGCCGTGAATCCAGCTATGGCTTACTGCCCGGCCATGGTTGCTGTAGACCAGATGGGATGCGGGATCATAAACCGGCTGCAGATAAGGGTCGCTCAGGTCAACGGCGATCAGGTCTGCCAGTTTGCCGGCAACCAGTGAGCCGAGCTCATGGTCTCGGCCAAGGGCTCGAGCACCGTTCATGGTGGCCATTTCCAGGGCTCGATGTGCCGATAACGCAGCGGCGTCGCCGGCCACCACTTTGGCGATCATGGCGGCGGTCTTGAGTTCGCCAAACAGGTCCAGGTCGTTGTTGCTGGCGGCGCCGTCGGTGCCAATGGTCACGTTGATGCCGCCATCAATCAGCTGTTGCACCGGGCACAGGCCGCTGGCCAGTTTCAGGTTCGACTCGGGACAATGCACGATGTGAGCGCCAGAGCTGGCAAGCTGCTCAATATCAGAAGCATCAATCTGGGTCATGTGTACGCATTGGGTATTGCTGCCCAAAACGCCCAGCTCGGCCATGCGGGCCAGTGGGCGTTTACCTGAGTTCTTGATGGCGTCTTCTACCTCGAACGCGGTCTCGTGAAGGTGCAGCTGAATGGCCGCGCCGGTCTGGGCAGACAACGCTACCGCTGAGCGTAGCGGCTGATCAGAGATGGTGTAGGGCGCGTGGGGGCCGATGGCCGGCATAATAAAGTTGTCGTTACGCCACTGTTCGATGAGTGCCGCCCCTTTGCGCAGGTATTCGTCTGGTCCGGAACCCCAAACGGTGGGCATATCGATCAAAGGAAAGCACACTTGTGCCCGCATGCCGACGTCATGGGCGGCCTGAGCGGTGATTTCCGGGAAGAAATACATGTCGGAAAACGTCGTGGTGCCGGTGCGCAGCATTTCGGCCATGGCCAGCCGGCTGCCATCCAGTACAAACTGTTCGCTGACAAATTTACCCTCGGCCGGCCAGATGTGGTCGTTCAGCCAGGTCATCAAGGGCAGATCGTCGGCCATGCCCCGGAACAGTGACATGGCGGTGTGGCCGTGCAGGTTGATCAAGCCGGGCAGGACCACATGATTGTTCAAATCAATGGTCTCTCGGGCCCGGTAGGTCTGGTCCGCTTTGGCCTGCGGCAGAACCGCTGCAATCTGGCTGCCTTGAAGGATAACGGCTTGATGTTCCCAAACAACGCCAAACGGTTGCACCGGGATTAGCCAACGGGCGTTGATTCGGATATCGGCTGCGGTGATGGTGTCTGCCGTCATTAACCTGCCTTCGAGTTGCGGGCACAGAAGGGTGCCGGAAAATTCAGAAGTGAAGTATAACCAGCTGCCGTTGGCAGAACTACCCCGGCGGCACACCCGCCCAACAGGCTGTATATCGAGAGGGCATTCTGGTTACATGGCGTTATACTGGCGTTTTATGACATCAATACGGAGTTGATTATGGCAACCGACCCTTCCAGTCGATCAATGGGCACCGTGGCCATGCGCTGGCACGGCGACAGTCTGGAGCTGCTGGATCAGCGTTTGCTGCCTTCGGAAGAGCATTGGATCACCGCTGAAGGTGCATCCGGTGTTGCCCAGTGTATTACCGATATGGTTGTTCGGGGTGCGCCGGCTATCGGTATCAGCGCAGCTTACGGTGTCGCTCTGGCCGCCCGGCATGCCGGGGTCGGCGAGTGGCATTCCGAGATCAACCAGGCTATTCGGGAACTGGCCAAATCTCGACCAACGGCGGTCAATCTGTTCTGGGCACTGGAGCGCATGGAGCAGGTGTTCAATAGCTGTGATTCTCTGGATGACGCCACTAAAAGGCTGGCAGCGGAGGCGGTTCGGATTCATGAGGAAGACCTTGCCGCCAACCTGGCGATGGCTGACCACGCCCTGAATGTGATAAACGCGCAACAGCCGATCTCGGTGCTGACTCACTGTAATACCGGCGCATTAGCGACCGGTGGTTACGGCACCGCGTTGGGCGTGATTCGCCGGCTGCATGAGGCGAGGCTTCTGGAACGGGTATACGCGGACGAAACCCGGCCCTGGTTGCAGGGCAGCAGGCTGACGGCTTGGGAGCTGAGCCGGGATAACATTCCGGTTACGCTCAATGCTGACGGTGCGGCCGCCGCTATTATGGCGTCAGGCAAAGTTAAGTGGGTGATTGTGGGCGCTGACAGGATCACCGCCAATGGCGACGTCGCCAATAAGATCGGCACCTACAGTCTCGCGGTACTGGCAAGGCATCACAAAGTTGGTTTTATGGTGGTGGCGCCGTCCAGCACGGTGGATATGTCGCTGGCATCCGGGCTCGATATCCCGATCGAAGAGCGTGATGGTCTGGAAGTTCGCGAGATCCGGGGCATTCCATTGGCGCCGAAGGGCGTTGACGTGTTTAACCCGGTGTTTGATATGACACCTGCAAGCCTGATCGATGCCATTGTGACCGAGAAAGGCGTCATTCAGAATCCGGATATCACCGGGATGCGGGTTTTATTTTCCTGAAGCAGGGTTCTTCTCCGGGCTTCCCTGGGGCTGAAGGCTCGCTTTCAGCTCTTCTACTTCCTTCTCTTGCTGCTCGATAAAGTGCAAAGACATTTCAAAGCTTTGGCGAGTGAACTCCAACACTTTTCGGAAGCCTTCGTCAGAGAGGTTTCGGGCGTCGTCGTGACGTCTGAAGATGTTGATGAACTCCCGTTCCCGCTCAAACTGCAGCGGAATCCTTCCAACGCCCCAATCATTCAGTAACTGCCAGACTTCCGGGTTGTAGTTGCGGGTGGTGCGCATAATGAAGGGGATGGGGTCGTTTCTGGCGATCAGGGAAGCCAGTCTCAGGATCAGCTCAAAAGAGAGTGTTGAGGTTCCGTTTTCAATGGCTTCAAGCAGAGATTTGTCTTTGAGGTTCAGGGCCTCGCTCATCTCAGACAGGGTTAGCCCGGCAACCTCACGAATGTCTTTCAGCGATTGCCCTGCGCTGAGCATGGCTCGCAGCTGATCCTGGGAGTTGACCAGAGCACGACCCACTCGCAAAGACGTATCGGTCGCCTTGGCGCCCAGGCGAAGCGCAGAACCGGTAAAGCCGGCGATGCGCTCAAAAATGTTGTCGGGCGCTTTGCTCCGACTGTCTGCCCGCTGAATGTCGTCCACTTGCTCCATGGATCGCATGGCGTGCAGTGCGTCCAGCAACATGTCCCGCAGGATGCGGGCGCGCTGGCTGCTATCCTGTCGATCGCCTGTCTCTGGCTCGGCCGTCATCGTTATTGGGTTCCGGTCTTGGCGGCAAACTTTGCCGGGGTCAGGATAGACGCCATGTGCTGATCCAGCTCAAGCAGATCTGCCATGATGTGGCCACCTTCGCGTATAACGAAGTCCAGCTCTTCGTCGGTGTTGTCTGGGTCAGCGGCTTGCTCGGTTTGCCAGTCCTCAAGGGCCTCCAGGGTTTTGAAGGGCGAGTCGCCTCTAAGCTCGCGCCTCGCGTTGGCAATGGTAAGCCGGGTCTGTTCGATTTGATCATGGTGTGCTTTGCGCTCGCCCATGTTCAGGCTGACATAGGTCATTTCACGCTGCTTGGTAAGGAAGTCAATCTCCTGCTGCAGCAGGCTGAACTCAGGGCTGATGGCAAAACGCTCGTCGTGACGCTTGCGCAGCTCATCAATCACGCCGCTGAAATCGAAATAACGGGTGTGGGGTACCGCTTCAATCTGATCCCAGGGTAAGGCATGGTCGAGCGCGTCTTCGCCAATCCGGGTGGTGTCAACCCGGGACGGAATCTCAATGTCCGGAATAACGCCTTTATGCTGAGTGGAACCACCAGAAACCCGATAGAACTTGGACTGGGTGATCTTCAATTGTCCGTGGTTTAGTGGGCGCACGGCCTGAACGGTGCCTTTACCGAAGGTTTGAGAACCCACCACCAGCCCACGGCCATAGTCCTGGATGGCTCCGGCAAAAATTTCCGAGGCAGACGCGCTCATACGGTTGACTAAAACAACCAGCGGGCCGTCGTACGCCACCGATGGGTCTTCATCATTCAATATTTGAATGTCGTTGTTGGCGTTACGGATTTGCACAGTCGGGCCCTTGTCGATGAACAGGCCGACCAGATCATTGGCTTCGTGCAAGGCACCTCCGCCGTTATTTCTGAGATCCATCACGACGCCATCAACGCCCTGCTTGTTGAGGTCTTCGAGCAACCGGCGAACATCGCGTGTGGTGCTTTTGTAATTAGGGTCGCCGGCCTGCATGCCCTGGAAATCTGCATAAAAGGTGGGAATCGTGATGACGCCCACTTTGTACGTTTCACCGGCGCGATCCAGTTCAATAACGTCTTTGCTGGCGCTTTGCTCTTCAAGTTTTACTTCATCGCGACTAATGGCAATGTCGCGGGTGACAGTTTCATCACTGGCATTGGCGGGGATCACTTCAAGAGTCACAGTGGAATTGCGTGGGCCCCGGATCAGGTCCACGACCTCGTCCAGGCGCCAGCCAATCACATTGACCGGTCTTTCGCCTTCTTGCGCTACCGATACAATCCGATCGGCAGGTTGCAATTGCCCCTGTTTGGAGGCGGGACCGCCTGGCACCAGGCGCACAACTTTGGTGTACTCGTTATCTGATTGAAGAACAGCACCAATGCCTTCGAGTGACAGACTCATGTTGATGTTGAAGTTCTCGGAAGTACGCGGCGAGAAGTAGGCAGTGTGCGGGTCCCACATACCGGTGAAAGCGTTCATGTACGCCTGGAAGGCATCTTCACTCCGGGCTTGGTAGGCCCGTTTGAGTTGGCCTTCGTAACGGCGGCGCAGGGTGTCTTCAATGGCTTCATCGTCGGTGCCGTTCAGGCGCTGCGACAGCACGGCGTTCTTGATTCGTTTGATCCAGAGTTCGTCCAGTGCCGCCTGGTCGGCTTCCCAGGGGGCCTCTGAGCGGTCAACGCGAATTCGGTCGTCGGAGTCGAAGTCCAGCTCTCCCAACCCGTTATCAATGATATTCAACGCAAACTGCAGTCGCTGAATGATGCGCTGCTGAACCAGGTTGTAAATATCGAAACCGGGTTGCAGTTGGCCGGTCTTCAGCGCCGAACCCAAACGCGATTTTACCGTTTTCAGTGAGTCGATATCCTCCTGGGTGAGGTAGACGCGCTGGCCATCCAGATATTTGAGGTAGGCATCAAACACATCGCCAGAGAGTGCATCGCTGATGCCCAGATTGCGAAAGTGGGTGAACTGCAGCTGACGGGCAATCAGAATGTTGGCTCTGGCCTGGTCGATGGTGGGCGCGACCGGTTTGTACACTGCCGCGTCGTCAATTTTTGCCTGAACACCGGTAATGCCGGCCATAAACAAGGACAATGTCAGTGCTGTGCACGCGCCCACTTTCCGAATTCGTGACGGCTGTGAATGGCGCTGCATAAAGTTTTCCACAATGGTCATAAAGGCATACCTGACGATACTGGGCGGCTGGAAGTTATTTTCCAGCTTAACATGTTCATACGTCCGTCGTTGTGAACGGACCTTTGAACCACTCATGCTTTGATTGTAGGCAAGCGCCACACCTGTTGCCATAGGCGAGCGGTATCGCTTCGTGACAATACGTCCACATAGGCGGGGGTAAGTAACCGAAGGTAAAAGGCTGGAATGGAAAAAAGCCGGAGGGGATGACCCCCTCCGGCTAGTGTTCAGGCGAAGTTTTCGTTGTTTTCTGCTTTTTGCAGCAGCAGTGCCGGCGGCGTGAAACGCTCGCCGTACTGGTCGGCCAGCTGTTGCGCGCGCTCTGCAAAGGCCCGCACACCGTACTGGTTAACGAACTGAATGGCACCGCCGGTCCAGGGCGCGTAGCCGATCCCGAAGATGCTGCCAATGTTGGCATCTTCCACGGTACGCAGCACGCCTTCTTCCAGGCAGCGGATGGTTTCGATGGCCTGCATGAACAGAATCCGGTCTTTCAGGTCTTGCAGCTGGACGCTCCGAGCTTTGTCCTGATCCACAAACAGGCTCTCCAGCTCTGGCCAAAGGTACTTTTTGCCTTTTGCCGGGTACTCATAAAAACCGGCGCCGGCGGCTTTGCCTTTGCGGTCGTGAGTATCCACCATGGCATCAATGATGGCCTCGGCCGGGTGGGGCTGCCAGGTGCCTCCGGCGGCTTCGGTGTCTTTCCGGCTCTGGGCGCGGATATGCTGCATCAGGGTTAAGCTGACTTCATCGGAGATGGCCAGAGGTCCGACTGGCATGCCGGCCAATACGCCTGCATTTTCGATGCTGGACGGGTGAATGCCTTCGGCCAGCATGCTGATGCCCTCGTTGACGAAGGTGCCGAATACCCGAGAGGTAAAGAAGCCCCGGCTATCGTTGACCACAATAGGGATCTTGCCGATCTGCTGCACGTAGTCGAACGCCCGGGCCAGGGTTTCATCAGAGGTTTTCTCCCCCACGATGATTTCCACCAGCTGCATCTTGTCTACCGGCGAGAAGAAGTGCAGGCCGATAAAGTTATCCGGTTTGGCGGAGGCCTCAGCCAGCTGGGTAATGGGAATGGTGGATGTGTTAGAGGCAAAAATGCCACCGGCGGCCAT
Source organism: Marinobacter sp. (assembly GCF_014859525.1). Classification (GTDB taxonomy): domain Bacteria; phylum Pseudomonadota; class Gammaproteobacteria; order Pseudomonadales; family Oleiphilaceae; genus Marinobacter. The sequence continues at coordinate 12,195 of NZ_JACUUB010000023.1, read as the reverse complement.
TTTTGGCTCAGATTCCTGAGTGACTTTTGCCTTCAGGTCGCTATCTTCGAACACCGCTTCGATGATCAGATCACAGCCATCCAGGTCATCTGCCGAAGCGGTCGTTTTAATGCGGGCGAGAACGTCGGCCTTTTGATCCTCGGTCATGCGGCCCCGGCTGACTTTCTTGGCCAGTAAGTTCTCGGAGTAGCTTTTGCCTTTTTCGGCATTCTCGACAGATACATCTTTGAGCACCACATCGATGCCGCGCGTAGCGGTCGAGTATGCAATGCCGGCACCCATCATGCCTGCACCCAGCACACCCACTTTTTTAAAGGTGGCCTTGTCAACGCCGGTCGGACGACTGCCGCCGGCTTTGATCGCGTTGAGCTGAAACCAGAAAGTGCCGGTCATGTTCTTGGCAACCTGGCCGGTCACCAGCTCGGCGAAGTAGCGGGTTTCAATCAGACTGCCGTTATCAAAGTCCACCTGGGCGCCTTCCACCGCCGCAGAAAGAATCCGCTCGGGCGCGGGGTAGCAACCTTTGGTTTTCTGGCGCAGCATGGCAGGAGCAATGGCCAGCTTTTGAGCCATGGCCGGGTGGTGTGGCGCACCACCGGGCAGTTTGAACCCCTTCTGATCCCAGGGCTGCTGGCACTTGGGGTTGGCCTCAATAAAGGCCCGGGCCTTAGCCATCATGTCGGCTGCTGAGCTGGCGAGTTCGTCAACGATGCCGGCTTTCAACGCCGCCTTCGGGTTAACTTTTTTGCCTTCCATCAGGAACGGGAAGGCAGCCTCCAGACCAATCATTCTGGGCAGTCGCTGGGTGCCACCACCGCCGGGCAGCAGGCCCAGAGTTACCTCCGGCAGGCCCAACTGGGTGCTGTCGTCATCCAGTGCAATGCGGTGATGGCAGGCCAGGGCGATTTCCAGGCCACCGCCAAGGGCGGTGCCGTTAATGACAGCAACCACCGGCTTACCACTCGTCTCCAGCAGGCGCATGTCGGCTTTCAGCCCATTTACCATGGCTTCAAAGTCTTCGGCCTGCTCACGGGTCACTTTATGCAGCTCGTTCAGGTCGCCGCCGGCGAAAAAGGTTTTCTTGGCGGAGGCGATGATGATGCCCTTGATATTGTCCAGGTCGTCTTTGACCTTGTTGGTGGTCTCGGTCAGGGCCGCGCGGAACTCACTGTTCATGGTGTTGGCGGACTGGCCCGGCATGTCGATGGTGAGGGTCAGAATCTGGTCTGAACCCAGGTCGTATTTAATGGCACTCATGGTCGGTTCCTTATTCTTGAAAGTGGGGTTCAGACGCGCTCGATGATGGTAGCAATGCCCATACCACCGCCAACGCACAGAGTGGCCAGGCCGTAGCGCAGTTCACGGCGTTCCAGCTCATCCAACAGGGTGCCCAGAATCATGGCGCCGGTAGCCCCAAGTGGGTGGCCCATGGCAATGGCGCCGCCGTTAACGTTCACTTTCTCGTCCGGAACAGACAGCTCTTTCTGGAAGCGCATCACCACAGAGGCAAAGGCTTCGTTTACTTCAAACAGGTCGATCTGGTCCACGTTCAGCCCTGCTTTTTCCAGGGCCTTGCGTGCCGCGGGGGCGGGGCCCGTCAACATAATGGTGGGATCGGTGCTGGTGACGGCGGTGGCGACGATGCGGGCGCGGGGCTTAAGACCCAACGCTTTACCCTTGGCTTCACTGCCAATCAGCATGGCTGTGGCGCCGTCGACAATACCGGAGGAGTTGCCGGCGTGGTGTACGTGATTGATTTTTTCAACGTAGTGATACTTTTCGCGGGCGACACTGTCAAAGCCCATCTCGCCCATCATCTGGAACGATGGCTTCAGGCCAGAAAGGGACTCCACCGTGGTGTTACCGCGTACGTGCTCATCTCGGTCTAGAATGACGACGCCGTTCTGGTCTGTGACTGGCACGATGGATTTCGCGAAGTGACCGCCATCCCAGGCTTTGGCGGCCTTTTGCTGGGAACGGACTGCAAAGCCATCGACATCTTCCCGGCTGAAACCGTCCAGGGTAGCGATCAGATCGGCTCCGATGCCCTGAGGCATAAAGCCGGTGTGCAGGTTGGTCGCCGGGTCGGTGGCCCAGGCACCGCCATCAGAGCCCATGGGTACGCGAGACATGGCCTCAACACCACCGGCAACGATCATGTCTTCCCAGCCGGAGCGAACTTTCATCGCGGCCAGATTGACGGCTTCCAGGCCAGACGCGCAGAAGCGGTTCAGGGTTACGCCCGCGACTTTTTCGTCCCAGCCTGCGGCCAGTGCCGCGGTTTTGGCAATGTCTGCGCCCTGGTCGCCGACGGCAGTGACGCAGCCCATCACAATGTCATCGACTTGGGCGGTGTCTAGCTGATTACGGTCACGCAGGGCGTCCAGTACGGTGGTCAGCAGGCTGATAGGTTTCACGCTGTGCAGTGAACCGTCTTTTTTGCCGCGGCCGCGTGGCGTGCGGACCGCATCAAAGATATACGCCTCGGTGGTCATGATTGTTCCTCTGGTAATTGTTTTCCGGGCACGGTTGTACAGAGCCGTAACCATAGCGTTTACCGGCCATAAGGTGTAATGACAGGCTCTGCCAAACCCATTGGCAATATTGCTCAGGCACAATGACAGCGCGCCGTTGGCCTTCTATGTTGAGTAGTAGGTGATCAACAACCAAGCCATAGGTGTCATCATGTCCCTGCGAGATGCAATCGATAACTTTTACGAACGGTTAGTGCACGACGCCATAGAGGCTACCCGTGAGGAGGCGGATACGGCAGATTATCTGACAGACGTCATGTGTGTGGCGTTGAACCGCCTCCCCGCCAGATACTACCGGCACTCCATCGATATGATGTTCTATCTGGCGGACGAAGAGCTGAAGGAGATGAAAGAAAAAACCCTGGCCGCGGTTAAGCAAGCCAGGGTTTTCGTGAGGGAGCATCATCGTGACTGATTCAAGTCCCGCTGTGTAACGTCTCCAGTGCCCGGTTGAGGCGTTGGGCATGTTCTGTGGTGAGGTCTCCGTTATCAGGTTTGAGGCACCAGAGTGCGACCAGCTTTTCAAACTCTTTGATGGGGTCTTGAGAATCGCCGTTGCCAAGTCCGTCGGTCAAGCGTTGCACCTGAATCTCCATTCTTCGGTTCTGATCCTGTTCCGGTGTTGAGACGCCCGCGAGGATTTCGGCCCGGATGGTCAAATCCCGTCCGTCCCACTCCTTCATGCCGCCATACTGACTGGTCCATTGGGCTGGAATCGACTCCTGAGACAATTGTGACTGAGCCTTATCGTTGACCAGAGTTTGCCAGGTCGTCACTTTATCCCGCATTGCCTTTGCCTGGGCGATATTTTTCAGGCGCTGACGGAGCTGTTGCAGCTGTTCGCGCAGGCGGGGGGAGAGTTGGTTGCCCGAAAGCTGATTGAGCGCTTCTTGCGCTTCGTCGAGCAGTGCCGGGTCAGACTCCGCTGTCAGTTTGACGTATTTGTCCAGTGTCGCCTGTGCGGACTGATCCGCTTGTTCTGTTGCTTGTTGCTGAGCGGTGCGCTGAGCGTCTCGGCGTGCGAAGACCTGATCGCAGGCTTTGCGGAATGCCTGCCATAATTTTCGATCTTCCCGATGCCGGGTAATGCCGACGGCTTTCCAGTCGCTCTGCAGGGCTTTGGCTTGCTCCATTGCCTCTTGCAGAGGTTCATGTGTGATCAGTGTTTCTGCCTTCTCAACAATGGCTTGCTTCAGTGCTTCGTTTTGCTGACGTTCCTGGTCCAGCGGGCGCTCCAGTTGTTTGAGCAACTCGTCAAACCGCTTCTGAACCTGGCGGTTGTCTCGGAAATCCACCGGCCATGCGTTCTTCCATTCTTCACGAGCGGTCTGGTGAATGCGCTCAGCGCCTTTCCAGTTCATCACCGACCAGTCCGCGTTAGCCAGAAAAGCGTCCAGTTGCTCGCAAATGGCTGTTCGCGTCTGCAGGTTCGCCTGTTTAAGATCAGATTTGGCCTCAAAGTAGATTTTGCAGGGCTCATAGGCTGCATCCGATGCCGTTTTGAAGCGGCTCCACAGAGTGCGATCGGATGAGCCTCCCAGGTCGCGCCACTCACTTTGCAGCTCTTTGATTCGCTCAGCTTTTGCTTCTGGCTCGATGGGCTGCTCGGCCAGATGCTCCATTTGCTCACAGAGGGCAATCTGTTTTGGTTCTGTCGCAAAACCTTGCCAGTCACTGAGTTCGCGGAATTGCCCTGCTAACAACTGCATTCTGGCCTGAAGTTGTTTGCGCTGGCGCGGATCGAGCTGCTGGAACTGACTCTGTGCCAGCTTGAAGAGCTGCTTGGATTCCTTGTAAAGCCGGGCGTCGAGAGCGGCTTCGAGTTCGGGAAGCGCCGCTTGCAGTGCATCAGACAACGCTTTCTGCTTTTCCTGGTTGGCGGTCGCCGGTTTGGGAGCTTTGGGTTTGCCTGCCAACTTGCGAACCATGGCCAGATCTGGCGGTTGAGGAAAATCACCCGGCCATTCAATTGTGGTCAGGAGTGCGGAGGCTGCATCGCGATGGGCATCGGTGGCCTGATCTGAATTGGCCCATTCAACGAGCTCAGACATAGCCTCTTTGGCCTGACTCAGCCGGCTCACGGCACTCAGGTAGTTGCGGAACGACAGCATCAGTTGTTCGTAATCTTTCTGCTCCTGTTTGCCAACCTGAGTGTCTCTGGTCGCCTCGAGCCATCGGTTTTCCTGAGTTTTCTGGAAGGCATCCAGCGCAGACAGTGAGGGCAGATCGGCAGCCTCTTTGGACTTCAGATCTGCCAGGGTTTCACGCAGAAGGTCGAGCGTTTCAGAGCGCTGATGCGTTTGCTCCTGATGACGCGCGGCCTCGCTCTTGGCCTGCGCCATTTGCTTCAGGCGCTCACGGCACTGGTGTGCCGCTTCCAGAAAATGCTGGGCCTGCTCCGGAGTGGCTTGGTTTTCCAGCGGTCGCCAGTTTTCCTGAAGGGCCTCAAGACGGGCTTCGTAGAGCTTGGTGTCTTCACTGCCAGCCTGGTCTTGTATCTGTCGGACCAGAGTTTTGATCTTCTCTCGGGTGTTGGCTTCTTCGGCCTGTTGTTCTTTTAAGGTCTGCAAGGCTTGTTTGACGGTTTGATAGACGCTTTTGTCTCGCCCTTTGGCCCGCTTTTGGACCTGCTGAAGCAGGGTTTCATCATGAATCCCTGTGGCTGCTTGCAGCCTGATAGCTGCAGTCGCGCCGTCTATGGCAAGCGTTGCCAGTTGCGACTGACTCAGCGTGTTCTTGAGTTGCTGTTCTTGCTGTTCTCTCAGCAACTGTCTGGTGTCTTGTTCCTTTGGCTGTGGGAGATCAGATTTTGCCGCAGTCTTGGGGCTGGTGGTCGGTGTAGCCTTGCGGGATTTGAACAGTCTCTGAATAAAAGCGGCCATCTAAGGGTATCCTTCAGGATTGAAACCAGTTTGCGGTAGCGGCAATGTATGCCTTCACCGTTCATCGGAGCACAGGCGTGCGCCGGGGCAGTTGAATTGATTGGTCGCTAGTCTAGCGTTTTGACCACATTTGCGGGAAGGGCTTGATGGCAAAAGATGAAAAAGAACAGGATCCGGAATACAAAGCCCGGTCTGTGGCTCTGCGTTTGCTGGCCCGCCGTGAGCACAGTCGCTATGAATTATCCCTGAAGTTGCGCCAACGCCAGATCGATGGGGGGATTATTGATGCGGTGCTGGATGATTATGAGCGTGAAGGCTGGTTGGATGACCACCGTTTTGCAGATGTTTACGCCAGGCAAAGAATGGATTCTGGTTATGGGCCGTTAAAGATTTTGGCAGAACTTCAGCAGCGAGGTGTGAAGCACAGCCCGGAGTGTCTGGCGATAGCCTCCGAGGATGATTGGTGCCGGAGTGCAATTCGCATGCGTGAGAAGCGGTTCGGATTGGGCTGTGTTGACAATAATCTGTCAGAGAAACTCCGGCAGGCGAGGTTTCTTAACCGCCGGGGGTTCTCCGCATCGCATGTGGAGCAAGCGCTGGAAGCGCGCGACCCGGATCACCACGAGTGAGCCGGTACCGTCAGACTGATTGAGCGCTAAAGGGTTGGAGGTATCAGGTTCAGCTCTGGAGGCAGGGCTGCCCGAAGGCTTGGAACGTTCTCTTCTGCCGGCGGAGAGTCCGTCGCGTGTTCCGCTGACGGGTCGAGTGATACCAGCTCGCGTTCGGGCAAGATTGCCGGCTGATCGGGCTCGGTAATACGGGTCAGCACATCGTAATATCGACGTATATTCTGTACGTAAACAACGGGCTCATGGCCCCGTGCATAACCAAAGCGAGTCTTGGTGTACCATTCTTTTTGTGCCAGTAATGGTAAAAACTCTTTCACGTCCATCCAGCGATCCGGGTCTTTACCCCCGGCTTGGGTCAGCCTGCGAGCATCTTCCAGGTGCCCGAAGCCGACATTATAGGAGGCCAGGGCAAACCACGTGCGATCGGGCTCGGGAATGCGCTCAGGAATCTTCGCGTGGACCATGCGAAAGTATCGGGCGCCGCCCTCAATGCTTTCTTCCGGATCCAGCCGGTTGTTTATGCCAATATAGTTTGCGGTATTGCGAGTTAACATCATCAAGCCGCGAACACCGGTGGGCGAGACCGCGTTGGGGCGCCAGTGAGATTCCTGATAGCCAATAGCTGCCAGCAGGCGCCAGTCCAGACCAACGTCGCTTGCGTAATCCTGGAACAGTGATTGATATCTCGGAAGCCGATTCTCAACGTGGTGCATAAAGGTTCTGGCACCAACATAATTCAGTCGGTCAAGATGCCCGTAGAAGCGTTCAGCGAGCTGGGCCATGGAGCCATTGTCGTGTGCCTCAGACAGGAATTCCGCGGCGGCATTGGCAAGGGAGTCATCTTGAGCCGAGGGGAACAGCCAGACCAGGTCTTTGGGCTCATCAAGTGCAAAACCGTCTTTTACCATGGGGAAATAGACGTGGTTCAAATCCAGTTCGTTTGATGAGACGGCGGCATAAGCAATTTCACCGGTTTCCACCCGGGCGAGCAGTCCGGCCGCATCCAGACCGGGATGAACTTTGCGTTTTATGCCGGCGCCGTCAGGGTCGTCAGCAATAAGATGCTCATGATTGCTGTCGGCGAGCAGGTGCAGGGTTTCTCCATCGAGATCCGAAAGTGACGAAGGTCTGGGGTAATCCCGATGATAGACCACCACAGACTGGGCTTGAACGCCGATCGGAACGGCTCTGAATTTCCCCTCGAAATCCGGCCGCGGGCTCAGGCCGGCCATACCAATGTGTGCATAATTTTTGGAAAGAACGGAGAGAATGCCAGAGTTATCCTCAGCCACACGCACCCGCAACTCCACGCCCATCTGGTCAGCAAAACGGCGAGCGAGTTCGTAGTCGTACCCGGTAGGTGCGTCACGGCCTTCGTAATAAATAGAAGGCGCCACACGGGTAATAACGTGCATTACGCCTTCGTTTTTTACTTCCTGCACTGTGGTGGGCCGTGAGCAGCCATTCACTGAAAGTGTGGCTGTCAGCAAAAATGCAATTGGTAGGCCGGTACTGCTAGCGGTATTGAAAAATCGCGCCAAATCCCTGATCTCCGTCTGTAGCTCAATGTTCAGGATGTGGTGACTGTGTCACTGATTGTCCTGCTTTATGATGCTTGAGGCTATCCATGCTCAAACATAATGATCCCCTTTGCACTCGCCCGGGTCAATTGAGTTGATCAATTAATGTGCAAAATAATGTTAATTATCTCTCAGGCAAAGAGCGTTTCTTACGCTGTATCCTGAGTTCGGTTTCAAGTATCATGGCCGCCTTTCAGACGTCCCCCGATTCGCGCGATACAGGTTGATATCATGCTTGAACTTCGCGGCGCTCCCGCGCTCTCGCCTTTCCGTTCCCAGAAGCTGCACTCCCGGATTCAGCAACTTGTTCCTGATGTGGAGCACGTGTACGCAGAATTTATGCACTTCGTGGATCTTGATGACGACCTTTCCGATGCGGAACAGGCAATTCTTGACCGGCTGCTGACATACGGCCCAACTGTTGAAGTAGAAGAGCCGGATGGCGTTCTGTTTCTGGTGGTTCCGCGGCCAGGCACGCTGTCTCCCTGGTCGAGCAAGGCCACCGACATTGCTCGCAATTGTGGCCTGCGCCAGATTCGAAGAATAGAGCGTGGTATCGCCTATTACGTGCAGTCTGGCCGCAAGCTGGGCCTTGACCAGCGTGAGAAAATAGCCGCCTTGTTGTACGATCGAATGACTCAGAAAGTCTTTCATGAAATGGGTGGGGCAGAGCTGCTGTTCAGTCATGAAGAGCCGAGACTGCTGGGTAGAGTGCCCGTTCTGGTCGGCGGCCGGGATGCCTTAATGGAAGCGAACAGTCGCCTGGGGCTTGCGCTGGCGGACGATGAAATTGACTATCTAGTGACCTCGTTCAACGATCTTGAGCGCGACCCCACCGACGTAGAGTTGATGATGTTTGCCCAGGCAAACTCCGAGCATTGTCGCCATAAGATATTCAATGCCTCCTGGGACATTGATGGCGAAGGACAGGATAAATCCCTGTTTGCGATGATTCGCAACACCTATGAAATGAACAGCGAAGGGGTGCTTTCTGCCTATAAGGATAACGCGTCGGTGATTGCCGGCAGCGAGGCTGGTCGCTTTTTCCCGGCGGCGAGCTCTGGTGTATACGGTTACAACCAGGAGCCGATACATATCCTGATGAAGGTTGAAACACATAATCACCCGACAGCAATTTCACCGTTTGCGGGCGCAGCGACCGGCTCCGGCGGCGAAATTCGGGATGAAGGTGCCACCGGCCGAGGCTCCAAGCCAAAGGCGGGGCTGTCCGGGTTCACCGTTTCTAATTTGAATCTTCCGGGTGATCAGCAGCCCTGGGAGATGGGCTATGGTAAGCCTGATCGTATTGCCTCCGCCCTGGATATCATGATTGAGGGGCCCATCGGTGGTGCGGCGTTCAATAATGAATTTGGCCGACCCAATCTGGCCGGTTACTTTCGGACGTTTGAAGAAAAAGTGCCCGGTGCGGCCGGCGAAGAAGTTCGCGGCTATCACAAGCCAGTGATGATTGCCGGTGGCCTGGGTAACATCCGCGAGCAGCACGTCGAGAAAGGTAACATTCCGGTTGGTGCCAAACTCATTGTGCTGGGTGGCCCCTCTATGTTGATCGGCCTCGGCGGTGGCGCTGCGTCTTCGATGGATTCGGGAGCCAGCAATGAAAACCTGGATTTTGCCTCGGTTCAGCGCGACAACCCTGAAATGGAGCGTCGCTGCCAGGAAGTGATCGATCGTTGCTGGCAGATGGGTAATGACAACCCAATCTGCTTTATTCACGACGTAGGCGCGGGTGGGTTGTCAAACGCCATGCCAGAGCTGGTGAAAGATGGCGGCCGTGGTGGCAAATTTGAACTCAGAGACATCCCCAGCGATGAGCCCGGCATGTCGCCCCTGGAGATTTGGTGCAACGAATCCCAGGAGCGCTACGTGATGGCGGTTGCGCCAGAGAATCTGGAACTGTTTGACTCGCTTTGCCGACGTGAGCGCTGCCCTTATGCAGTGGTCGGTGAGGCGACGGAGGAGCATCACCTTGCGTTGGGTGATTCCTACTTCAATGACAAGCCCGTTGACCTTCCCATGGAGGTGCTTTTCGGTAAACCCCCGAGAATGCACAGAAGCGTGACCCGCTCTTCCTTTACCAAGCCGATATTTGATTCAACCAAAATCGACCTTCAGGACGCGGTGCGCCGTGTTCTGAGGCTGCCATCGGTGGGCTCCAAGAGCTTCCTGATCACCATCGGTGATCGTACCATCACCGGGCTTGTTGCCCGGGATCAGATGGTTGGCCCATGGCAGGTGCCGGTCAGCGATGTAGCGGTAACTGCGGCGTCTTTCGACGTTCTTACCGGTGAAGCGATGGCGATGGGCGAGCGCACGCCGCTTGCAATTATCGATGCACCTGCCTCCGGCCGTATGGCCGTGGGTGAGACGATCACCAATCTGGCCGCGGCGCCCATAGCCAAGCTGTCGGATATTCGCCTTTCGGCAAACTGGATGGCAGCTGCTGGCCACCCTGGTGAAGATGAAAACCTGTATGACACCGTTAAAGCGGTGGGTATGGAATTGTGCCCGGCCCTTGGAATCACCATCCCGGTCGGTAAAGACTCCATGTCGATGAAAACCACCTGGGAAGAGGAAAACGGCGAGCATAAGAGTGTGACTGCGCCGCTGTCTCTGGTGGTTAGTGGGTTTGCACCGGTAACCGATGTTTCGCGCACTTTGACCCCGCAGCTGCAAACAGGCGCTGGTGAAACCGACCTTGTCCTGATTGATCTGGCTGCGGGTCAGAATCGCTTGGGCGGATCAGCGTTGGCACAAGTTTATCGTCAGGTTGGTGCGGTTGCGCCGGACCTGGATGATCCAGAGGACATCAAGGCATTCTTTGCCGTTGTGCAAGGCCTGAATGCTGATGGCAAACTGCTGGCTTACCATGATCGCTCCGATGGCGGCTTGTTCGTGACTCTGGCAGAAATGTGTTTTGCTGGCCGAACCGGCGTGGATATCCGGTTGGATGGCTTGGCAGAAGATAAATCCCAATTCGCCCGCGAACTGTTTAATGAAGAACTGGGAGCTGTCATTCAGGTGCGCCGTGACGATACGGGCTTTGTGTTGCAGCAGTTCTCTGCCGCGGGGCTTGGTGATCACACCAGTGTCATCGGCACGTTGAACGATAAAGATCGTATGCGTCTCACCTTTGAAGGGGACGCGGTGATCGATGAGTCACGGGCTGATTTGCAGCGTTTGTGGGCCGAGACCAGCTACCGCATACAGTCGCTGCGTGACAACGCTGATTGTGCCCAGGAAGAGTTTGATAATTTGCTGGATGCCGCAGACCCTGGCCTGAGTGCTAACCTCAGTTTTGATATTAATGAGGACATTGCTGCGCCGTTCATCAGCACCGGTGTACGGCCTAAAGTGGCTGTGCTCAGGGAGCAAGGCGTCAACGGTCAGGTCGAAATGGCTGCGGCCTTTGATCGTGCCGGATTTGAGGCCGTTGATGTGCACATGAGTGATCTGCTTTCGGGTCGCCTCTCGCTCGACGCGTTCCAGAGCCTGGTGGCATGTGGCGGATTCTCATACGGAGATGTGTTGGGGGCGGGAGAAGGCTGGGCCAAATCCATCCTGTTCAATGACCGTGTGCGTGATCAGTTTGCAGCCTTCTTCAACCGCCAAGATACGCTGGCTTTGGGCGTGTGTAATGGCTGTCAGATGCTGTCGAACCTTCATGAGTTGATTCCCGGCAGTGAGGGTTGGCCACGTTTTGTGCGCAACCAGTCAGAGCAATTTGAGGCGCGTTTGGTGATGGTTGAGGTAACTCCGTCCCCGTCTGCATTTTTGGATGGCATGGCTGGATCTCGCATGCCGATTGCGGTTGCTCACGGTGAGGGGCGGATTGAGCTTGCACCAGGTAACTCTGTGCAATCACTCACCGATAATGAAGTGGTCGCGATGCGTTTTGTGGATAATCGGGGCCAGGTGACGACCCGTTATCCCTATAATCCGAATGGGTCTGAGTCTGGCATCACGGGCGTAACAACTCGGGACGGTCGTGTAACCATTATGATGCCACACCCCGAACGCGTGTTCCGAGCGGCTCAGCACTCCTGGCGACCGGATGGCTGGCAGGAAGACGGTTCGTGGATTCGTATGTTCAGGAATGCCAGGCGCTGGTTTGGCTGATTGAACAGAAGGCTCCGGCAGTAACAGAGCCGGCCTGTAAGAGATTCCTTGGCAGGGGGCTCTTCAGGCCGGTTTTTTGTTGCTACTCAAGTTGAACCATGCTCAAGAAATGTGCATAACAGCTCGAAAATAAGCTTAATATTTGCTCGTCAAGGACTTGACTCGATAATTTTATGCACATTCTCAGTGCGTTATTGGTTGTGCTGTGAACAAAGTCCGAGAATTACGTTTACTTTTTGCTCTTTGTTTATATGTGACTGATTTAAAAGAGTAAAATTAAACGGGTGATTTTGTCGCCAATTTAACAAAAGGTCAGTAACTGTGGGGGCTGGGGACGGATTCCCCAAAACTTTCCCCAGAGTTATCCACAGATTCTGTGGGTAAGTTCAGAACTCCTTGTTGTGTGTTAAATTTAAACGATTTGAGGTGTCCG
>NZ_JACUUB010000022.1 GCF_014859525.1 Marinobacter sp. | reverse complement strand
TCAGAGCAAGCCCAGTTTCTGCTCGACAAACTGGTGGCCAACTCGGTCCACACCGCGTCACCCGCCTTCATCGGCCACATGACCTCGGCGCTGCCCTATTTCATGCTGCCGCTGTCCAAAATCATGATTGCCCTGAACCAGAACCTGGTCAAAACCGAAACCTCCAAGGCCTTTACACCCATGGAGCGTCAGGTACTGGGCATGATTCACCGGCTGGTGTATCAGCAAGACGGCTCTTTTTACCGCAAATGGATGCACGACCCCCGGCATACTCTCGGCGCCATGTGTTCCGGCGGCACCGTTGCCAACCTGACCGCCCTGTGGGTCGCCCGCAACCGCGCCTTTCCAGCCGAAGGCAGCTTTCGTGGCCTGCACGAGGAAGGCCTGTTCCGGGCACTGAAATACTATGGCTACGAAGGCGCCGCCATTGTCGTCTCCAAACGCGGCCACTACTCCCTGCGCAAGGCCGCCGACGTCCTCGGCCTGGGCCGTGACGCTCTGGTACCGGTAGACACCGACGACAACAACTGCATCCAGACCGACGCCCTGCGCGACAAATGCCTGGAATTGCAGAAACAGAAAATCAAAGTCATGGCCATCTGCGGCGTGGCTGGCACCACCGAAACCGGCAACGTCGACCCACTGGACGCCATGGCCGACATCGCCCGAGAATTCGGTGCCCACTTCCACGTAGACGCCGCCTGGGGTGGCCCAACCCTGTTCTCGCGTACCTACCGGCACTTATTGCGAGGCATCGAGAACGCCGACTCGGTAACCTTCGATGCCCACAAACAACTGTACGTGCCCATGGGTGTCGGTTTGGTTGTGTTCAAAGACCCCAGCTTGGCCAGCGCAGTAGAACACCACGCCCAGTACATCATCCGCAAAGGCTCCAGAGACCTCGGCAGCACCACCCTCGAAGGCTCCCGCCCGGGCATGTCCATGCTGATCCACTCGGGCCTGAAAATCCTGGCCCGGGAAGGCTACGAAATTCTGATAGACCAGGGCATCGAAAAAGCCGCGACCTTTGCTCAGATGATTAATGAGCAGCCGGACTTTGAATTGGTCACCCGGCCCGAACTGAACATCCTGACCTACCGCTACTGCCCCGCCATTGCCCAGCAGGCACTTGCAGTGGCCGACGAACTCCAGGCCGAAAAGGTGAACACCTGCCTGAACCGAATCACCAAGTTCATCCAGAAAACCCAGCGGGAGCGCGGTAAAGCGTTCGTATCCCGAACCCGGCTGGAGCCCGCTCGTTACTATCACTTCCCCTGCATCGTGTTCCGGGTGGTGCTGGCCAACCCGTTAACCACAGCGGAGATATTGGAAGATATCCTGAAGGAACAACAGGAGTTATCGGGGGAGAAAGGTATCGAAGATGAGATGAAGATCTTGAATCAGATGGCAGAGGCCGTGTTACAGCAGAATCAAAAAACAGCTCAACAAGCCTGAATCCAGCGCCACTGTTCGACCCCATCGCCATGCACTTAACAGCCTTTCTTGGAAAGGCGTCCCGCACACCCTGCCCGACACCAAAGCTAAATCAGTACATAGCCTCTTCGTCATCCAGCACTTCGTGCAGAATCTCCAGAAACATCTTGTCTGCCTCGCTCCAGTTTTCCGGAATACGTATGGTGGTATTGGCACTGATCTCACGGGCGATCAGCTCATCCGAGTTGGGCTCGCCCTTGTACTTGCGGGCAATATCCATGGATTTGACCGCAATGGTAGGTTCGCTCATGACCTTCTTGATGAACACCCGCAACTCTTCAATCATCTTGGCCTGACGGCTCTCGGAAGATGAACTCATTATTGATTCTCCGAAGGTGGACGACGGCAGAGCAAACCCGCTCCGCGCAATAGCCATAGTATGGCCAAACAGCGGGGCGGTAACCAGCCCCGCATGAATGGTCAGATCATCAACCCACGCAGGGCGAAGAACAGGAACGCGGCCATCAGAGCAGACGCCGGTACCGTAATAATCCACGCAGCGGCGATCCTGAACAGGTGTGAGCGCTTGACCATTTCTTCCTTATAGATCTTCTTCAGGCGCTTGTGCTCGGATTTCGACAGCGGCACCTGAGCCTTCTTCTTTTTGGCCTGTTTTAGCAGGTATTCCATCTCTTCGACCGAGGCATTGCGGAAGTTATCCAGGAATGGCTTCAAACGTTCCTGCTCCGCCGGCTCGTGATGCTCCATAATCTTGTGCAGCTGAGTTGCGTAGTTGGACTTCAGGTACTCCCGCAAAAACCCGACACCAAACACGCCACCGATGGCAATGTGCGTGGAACTGACCGGCAGGCCCAGCTGGGAGGCCAGAATCACCGTCAGGGCCGCAGACAAGGCAATACAAAAAGCCCGGGTCTTGTCGAGTTCGGTAATCTCGCTGCCCACCGTCTTGATCAGCCTTGGCCCAAACAGCATCAGGCCCACGGCAAGCCCAAAGGCACCAATCAACATGATCCACAACGGGATGCTGGCCGTCGTGACCACGCCACCGCCAGCCTGAATGGCATCATTAATCGCCGCCAGAGGACCGATGGCATTGGCGACATCGTTGGCACCGTGAGCAAAACTCAACAGCGCCGCCGCAAAAATCAGCGGCCAGGTAAACAGAGCGTTGACGCCTTTGATACTGTTTTCCATGGTTGCGGCCCGGCGGCCAGCCAAAGTGCGCATGATGAAAAAGACCACAACAGCAATCGCCAGGCCAATCATCGAAGCCTGCATAAACGTCACCTTGACCAGCTGGCTCACGCCTTTGATCATCAGGTAGGTGCCAAACGCCCACGCCATAATGGCCACCAGCCAAGGCACAAAGGTCCGGGCCGAGGACACCAGATTTTGCCGGTAAAGCACGGTTTTCTTGATGGCAAACAGGAACAGCGCCGCCAGAATGCCACCCAGCACTGGAGAAATCACCCAGCTGGCAACAATCCGGCCCATCACCGACCAGTCGGCGATGGCCCAGCCGCCAGCGGCAATGCCCGCACCCAGCACACCACCAACGATAGAGTGTGTGGTAGACACCGGGGCTCCCATCCAGGTGGCCATGTTCAACCATAATGCCCCTGCCAACAGCGCCGCCGTCATCAGCCAGACAAACGCCCGGGGATCATCCAGACTGGTCGGGTCAATGATGCCGCCTTTGATGGTAGACACCACATCACCGCCCGCGATAATCGCGCCGCCAGCTTCAAAGACGGCCGCCAGCAACACGGCGGCGCCCAGCGACAAGGCACCGGAACCTACTGCCGGGCCGACGTTGTTTGCGACATCATTGGCACCAATGTTGATTGCCATGTAGCCACCGATAACCGCGGCGGCCATCAACAACATGTTGTTGGGCAAGCCTTGGCTGAAGGCACCAACGATTAACCAGACGCAAAGCAGGAACAGCACGCTGAAACCGACCCGATACCGTTCCGTGGAGGGGCTGGTTAGAAGGGTATCCATAAAGCTACTGGAACGAGCCATATCAATGGTCATCTCTTATGAACAGAGTAGGATTTGGGCAATCTCGCCGCGGGCGCCAACTATAAAATTTTTGCCATAAAATTGAAACATAACTGACATACAGGCCGACATTACATTTCTGGGAAAAGAGCCTGCAACTGCTACACGCTTTGACGCACACTGCCCAAACGCAGGTAAGACAACGATCACACGGCCGGTGAATGCATCAACAATGTCGCCCCCGGTTCCGAGGCGGCTCAGTTCAGGCAGGGCCGCCTGACAACACAACTTGAGCCGACCGGCCACCCTCGTTATGATCAGGCGCGCTTGGCCGGTCGGTCACAATGTCGAACAAACACAGGTAATCACATGGCAGCAATTCGAATTCTGGTGGGTAGCGTGTACGGCGGCGCCTTGCTGACCGCCCGCAAGGTCGGCGAGGAACTGGAGGCCAACGGGCACCAGGTGCGGGTGCTGGAAGATCCGCAACTGCAGGACATCACCGACAACAACGACGCCCTTCTGGTGTGTACATCCACCACCGGACAAGGTGAGGTACCGCCCAATCTTCTACCCTTCTACATCGACCTGCGAGACCAGTTGCCGCAACAGCCCGGGCGACCGTTTGGCATAATTGTGCTGGGCGACAGCTCCTATGGTGATACCTTTTGTGGCGCCGGCGCACTGATGGAAGAGGCGCTGTACGAAACCTGTGCCCGCAAGGTCGGGGAATCGCTGAAGATTGACGCTCTGGAGACCCTGGAGCCTGAAGCTGAGGCGGTGATCTGGGCAAAAAACTGGATTAACCGGATTTGACCTTTCTTTACAAAAGTTACCAAATTGCCGGCTAATGGCGCTTGAGACGCCTTCGGCGACAGGCCATACTCCAAAGAATAACGACAATAAACGGTAACCTGTGACTCTGATGAATCCGGCTAAGCTACTGGCTCTGCTGCTTCTGTGCCTGGCGCTGCCGCTGAACACACAGGCGGCCAACCCTTCCTATGTTCCTGCGATGGACTACCTGAGGTTGTCGCCAGATGTCCAGCTAACCCCCGAGCAGGCACTGAGCTCTGCCCAATGGCAGGTGTTGTCGGAGGAAACCCCAAACTTTGGCTACATTCGCGATCACATCTGGCTGCGCTTTCCGGTCCACAATCCGGAACTGATTACGCTGCTTGAAATCAGTTACCCGCAACTGGATTACATTGATTTCTATCTGATTCAGGATGGCAACATCATCCGCCATGTAAGCACCGGTGACCAAAAACCGTTTCTGGAACGCCCGGTCAAACACCCCCACTTTCTGTTTCCGTTTCAATTGCAGCCAGATCAGAACTATCAAATACTGCTGCGCATCGAAACCGAAGGGGCCATGCAGGTTCCACTGAAACTCTGGAACAGCCGCAGCTACTTTGAGAAAGCATCCACCGAAAGCCAGCTGCACGCCGGTTATTACGGCATCCTGATTACGGTGATCTGCTTCAACTTGTTTGTCTTTCTGGCCTTGCGAGAACGGGTTTACTTACTGTACGTGCTGTCCACCTTTGGATACCTGATCCTGGTCGGTAGTCTGAACGGCATCACCTACCAACTGCTTTGGCCAGACCTGCCCGCCATTCAGAACCGGGCCATGTTACTGACCGTGCCCTTCGCCATGGTCTTCACCTTGCTGTTTTCACGATCGTTCCTCAGGCTCGATCGCTCCAGCCCCATCCTGAACCGGCTGATACTATTGACCATTGCCGCCAATCTCCTGGTGGCCGCGGTGACTTTTGTTGTCGACTACAGTACCGGCAGCCGACTGACCGTTGCCCTGGCCATTCCCAGTTGTCTGCTGCTGACGGTTGTCGGGCCATTACAGTGGGCCAGAGGCAATCCCCAGGCCGTTTATTACACGCTCGCCTGGGGTGCCCTCACGCTGGGCAGTGCCATCACTGGCGCCAACAAATACGGCCTGATACCCAATCATTTTATTACCGCCTACGGTATGCAGATTGGCTCGGCTCTGGAAGCCATCTTGCTGAGTTTGGCACTCGCGGTAAGGATCTACCGAGAGCGGCAGGATAAAGTACTGGCCCGGGAGGCCGAACTGCGGGCACTCGAGGCCCGACGGGCCGCCGAACTCCGGCTGATGGACCTGGCCCTGCATAATCCATTGACCGGTCTACCCAATCGCAGCAGTTATGAGATGAGACTGAGCGAACTGATCCAGGCCAGTGAACAAGAACGCTACGGCATTGCGGTGATTCATCTGAACAATCTCAATTCGGTCACCAAAACCTTGGGCCACCGCAATACTGATCGAATTCTGGAGCTGGCGTCCAAACACTTTAATGCCGTTATCCGGGATGTACCGGGTGCCATCGCCATTGAGCAATCCGACGTTCGTAATTTTTACCTGGCCAACCTCGACCCGCAAACCTTCGCTTTTCTGGTGGATGCCCGTGAGGCCGAAGCCGCGCACCGGGCTGTACTGCGCAGCATTGAGGAAGTGCGCTACCCCATGGACTTCCTGGGCATGCAAGTGCCGCTCAGCCCACAACTGGGCGTTGCCTTTTACCCCGAGCACGGCGCCGACGGGAGCACGCTGATTCGCCGGGCAATGATTGCTGAAGGCTCGAAACGGGCACGGGAGCGAGGTATCGCTTATTACAAACCGGCCAAGGACTCATACAGCGCAGAGCGCTTAACGCTGGTCTCCGAGCTCAGACACGCCATCGACAACAATGGCCTGGCGCTCTATCTGCAGCCCAAAATGTCACTGAAGTCTGGCAACATTGAAGGCTTTGAAGCACTGATCCGGTGGCCCGAACGAAAGCCTCCCGTGCGAGCGGACGAATTAATTGCCCTGGCTGAACAAAGCGGGCTGATCAAACCCCTTACCCGTTGGGTATTGCAAGAAGCCCTGAACATGCGCAGCCGGTTACTAGAGCTCGGGTTTGAGACGGGCATCGCTGTGAACATTTCTCCCAACAACCTGAGAGAACCGGATTTTGCAGTGTTTGTTCAGCGCCTGATGCAGAGCTACCACCATCACACCGGGGCCATCTCCTTCGAGGTCACCGAGACCTCCATGATGCAAGATCCACTAAACTCACTGAAAGCTCTAAACTCCCTGAAAGCCACCGGCATTCCTCTTTCCATCGACGACTTCGGGTCCGGTTATTCTTCGCTCTCTTATATCAAGCAACTGCCGGCCAGTGAGATCAAAATTGACCGTTCGCTGATTACCGAGCTGTCAGGCCGTGAAGAGGATCGGGTGATCGTGCGCACCACCATCGAGATGTGCCACAGTCTGGGTTACACCGTGGTTGCCGAAGGCGTTGAGGATGAGATCACTTTAAAACTGCTCGAAGAGATGGGTTGCGATCTGATTCAGGGGTACATCCTGACCAGACCGCTTCCGTTTAAGGAAATAGTGGACTGGTTATCGGATCAGCCAAGCCGTTCCCGGATCAGCGCTTCCTGAGTGGTTGACGCCACCAACACGCCGTCCTGCGTGAAGAAATTACCCCGATTGAAGCCCCGCCCTCCAGAGGCACTGGGACTGTCTTTGTCGTACAGCAGCCAATCGTCCATCCTGAACCCCCGATGAAACCAGATGGCGTGATCAAGACTGGCCACTTGCATGTTCTTGCTCATGAACGTGCGCCCATGGGGATTCAGTGACGTACCGAGAAAACTGAAATCAGAGGCATAGGCAAGCAGACACTGGTGTAACACCGGGTCATCCGGCAATGGCCCCATGGCCCGGAACCAGTTCTGACGATGAGGCGGGCGCTTCTCCGGCTTGAACGGGTTGATCGGATTAACCGGACGTATTTCGATGGGGCGATCCCGAGCCAGCAGATCACGAAGGTGTTCCGGCACCTTCTCGGCGATCAGTTTACCCCAATCCTGTTCTGATTTTAGCGACTCCGGGTCCGGGGCATCTGGCATCGCAACCTGATGGTCCAGACCGTCTTCAGCCACTTGAAACGACATGGAACCCGTCAGGATCTCCTTGCCATCCTGCCGGGCAATCACCCGTCGTACAGCAAAGGAGACGCCATCGCGAACCCGCTGCACCTCGTAATCAATCGGCATGCTGTGGTTACCCGGGCGCAGAAAATAGGCGTGCAGAGAGTGACAAAGACGATTCTCAACCGTACGACTGGCCGCCATCAGCGCCTGCCCCAGCACCTGACCACCAAACACATGGGGAAAACCGAGGTCTTCGCTCTCACCCTGAAAATGATCGTCACCGATGGGGGATAAATCCAACAACTCCACCAGCTTTCGGGTTACTTCAAGCATGCCCGCTCCTGTCATTTGTTAGCTCACGAACGATTTTTACCCCAGACAGGTAAATTTCGCAACGACTACAGGCAAAGAAAGCACACATCGGGGCCATCTGGCCCCGATCGCAAAAGGTCAGTCGTGATGAATGGGAGGAACCACTTTCGCCAGGGCCTGTTTTTCGACCGCAAACCGGCCGGTGACCGCAAACCCGAGCACATCACCTGCGGGCGACGTAAACAGTGCTTTTACGTCAGAGCCGTCCTGTTCTACCTGCCAGCTACCATCAGTGCCGGGCGGTGGCGGGCAAACCGCCGTCGGGCAGCAGGGCGTCTTGACCATAATCGGCATGGTGCCATAACGAACGTTCGTACGCTCCCCGGTGAGGGTTTTCGCCAGAGCCCGGGCGCTCGCCATCAAAGGCAACACATACAACAGCACCTGACCATCCACCTCGGCGCAATCGCCCAGGGCATAGACATCGGCGGCTGAGGTTTCCAGGGCGCGATTGACCACGATGCCTTTGCCAACGGCGATGCCGGACGCCTTGGCGAGTTCCGTACGTGGGCGCAAGCCCACCGCAGAAACCACCAGATCCGCCTCCAGGATCTCACCGTTGGCAAGTGTCACGCGGACCCCAGAGGTGCCCTGATCCACGCGGTCGACCACCGTACCCAGATGAAAGCGCGCGCCCAGCTCCGTCAGTTCGTGCTGTACCGCCCTGGCGGCGGCCTCCGGCAACAGGCTCGGCATGACCGCCGAATCCGGTGCGATAACGTCCACCTCATAGCCACCGTTACGCAGGTCGTTGGCAAACTCACAACCGATCAGACCGGCCCCCATGATAACCACCCGCTTGCCGCCTTCCAGAGCCTTGCGAAACGCCCGGTAGTCCATCAAATCATTGATGGAGTGAACCCGATCAAGGCCATCTCCAGCCAGCCCAAGCCGAATAACGTCCGCGCCCCAGGCCAACACCAACTTGCTGTAGACCAACCGCTGGTCACCCAGCACTAACTCATGGTTGTTCACATCAATACCGGTTACGGTGGTGTAGGTTCGCACATCAACACCCAACTGCTCGGCCATGGCATCGGTACCTGCCTGTGTCAGTCCCTCGGCATCTTTATCCTTGGTGAATCCAGTGGACAGCATGGGCTTGGAATAACTCACGCCGTCATCCGCCGTGACCATGACAATCGGAGTGTCTTTGTCTAGCTTGCGGAACTCTCTTACCAACGAGTATCCGGACAATCCGGTACCCACGATCACGATCGGTGCCTGGTCGGTCATCATCCTGCTCCGTTATCAGCTGATTTCGATCATCTCGAAGTCTTCTTTACCCACGCCACAGTCCGGGCACACCCAATCATCGGGCACGTCGTCCCACACGGTGCCCGGCTCGATGCCGTCTTCCGGCCAGCCTTCGGCTTCGTCGTAAATCAGACCACAAACTACACACTGCCACTTCTTCATACTGGTTCTCCGATAAATGTTGAGCGGATATTATTGTCTGACAATGCAACAATCAAGCTTTGCATTCAGCATGGAATAAACACCCGTCCAGTTCATACGCTGAAAACAGCAGGCATAATACCTGTCACCTCGCCATTGACCAATGCCAGCATGGACGGACCATCCACGGGTTTTGTGCCAATAGCCATAATTACAGATGCATCGGTTGCGATACGCCCCTCCCTTCGGTGTCCCCTCTTCGGTATAATCCGCCGTTTTACGACAGGATCCGACTGTTATGACCGATACCGTCGCCGAAATGAACCAGATCATGGCTGAAGCCGACTGCCTGGTGAATGAACAGCAGGTAAGCTCTGCTATCGACGTGCTGGCGCATGCCATTACCGATCGCCTTAAAGACAGCAACCCTTTGCTGTTCTGCGTCATGAACGGCGGCCTCATCCTGACCGGCCAACTACTGACCAGGCTCAAATTTCCGGTTCAGGCGGAATACCTGCACGCCACCCGTTACCGCCAGGAAACCACCGGCGGCATTCTGGAATGGAAGCTCCAGCCAGAGGCGAGCATGAAGGACCGCAGCGTATTGATCGTGGACGACATTCTGGATGAGGGTACGACACTCTGCGCCATTGCGGATTACTGCCTCGCGCAGGGTGCCCGCGAAGTGCTGACAGCGGTACTGGTCGATAAAGATCACGACCGAAAGGCGCGACCGGGCCTGAAAGCAGATTTCACCGGCCTGTCGGTGGAGGATCGCTTCCTGTTCGGTTATGGCATGGATTACAAAGGCTACTGGCGCAACGCCCCAGGGATCTATGCCGTTAAAGGGCTCTGATGACAGCCACGGGCTGATTATTCCGCCCACGCGCTGGTATCGCTCCCTCGCCGCTGCCGGCCTCTATAACCCGGACGTTCGCGGCGAAGCGGGCTATTGGTTAACGGTGGGCGGATCGTTTACCCGCGCGCTGCAACAGCAATGCCGGGATCGTTTCCATGTCGACATCTGCCAAGAGGGCTTTGGCGTGCCTGCCACGGAGGAGGCTCAGCGTCTGGGTCTTAGACCACGACAACTGGCGTGGATCCGGGAAGTCCGCTTGTGTGGCGATGGCGAGCCCTGGGTGCTTGCCCGGACCATCATTCCGCAAGCGTGTCTTGACGGCCAGGGCCGGCGACTGCGCCACCTTGGTAACAAACCGCTCGGCGCTTATTTATTCAGCCGTCCGGAGTGGGTGCGCGGGCCACTTGAAACCGGGTTATGCCAGCCGGCCGTTCCAGATCAGCCCATCCTGGCAAGACGCTCGCTGTTCCATCGAGGCGCAGACGCTCTGATGGTCGGTGAATATCTATTACCCGCACTCTACCAGAGTCAACCCCGGCTTTAACCCGCACCACTGAGCTGGCTATAATCCCCCCTGCGCCACGCACCTATCACCGGATGATCCCAGCCATGCTGCAAAACGCCGTGCCAGAACATATTCAGGTCCGCCTGACAGACTACGCAAAGCTGCTTCGCATCGATCGCCCGATCGGCACCCTGCTGTTGCTCTGGCCAACCTGGTGGGCACTCTGGCTAGCCGGTGAGGGCAGCCCCTCAATCGGCAACATTGTGGTCTTTACCCTTGGGGTTTTCTTCATGCGGGCTGCCGGCTGCGCCATTAACGATTTTGCCGACCGTGATCTGGACCGGCACGTCAAACGCACCCAGGATCGTCCGTTGACCGCTGGCCGAATCAAGGCCTGGGAGGCACTCGCCCTGTTTGGCGGACTGTGCCTGGTGTCGTTTCTGATGGTGCTTCTATTCACCAACCCGTTAACACTGTATTTATCGTTTGGCGGTGCCCTGCTGGCATTTATCTACCCGTTCATGAAACGGCACACCCACCTGCCACAGTTGTTTCTGGGTGCAGCCTTTTCCTGGGCGATCCCCATGGCCTGGGCCGCAGAAGCCAACCAACTTACCCAACTGACCTGGCTGCTGTTTACCGCCAACGTGCTCTGGACCGTCGCCTACGACACCCTGTATGCCATGGTCGACAGAGATGACGACGTTAAAATCGGCATCAAATCGACCGCGGTGCTCTTTGGGGATGCCGACCGCGCCATCATTGGCGTTCTGCAAGCCATGGTCATTGTCATTCTGATCATGGTTGGTGACCAGGCGGAGCTGGGCAGCGTCTATTACCTGGGTGTGGCTGTAATGGCCACGCTGTTTGTTTATCAGCAATACCTTGCCAAAGATCGCTCGAGAGAGGGCTGTTTCAAGGCTTTTCTCAACAACAACTGGGCAGGCTTTGCTGTTTTCGCAGGACTGATCGTCGACCTGTACATCTGACTCCTCAGCCATGTCATATACTTGTAACAAAGACACGCTGTAATGGACCCGCAACAATAAAGGGAGAGCAACTCTGGCGCTCTCGAGGTCTGACACAGGTTAATGCTCATGACTGGAAAAACTGTCCTGATCGTCGATGACGAAGCAGCCATTCGCGAAATGATCGCGGTCGCACTCGAAATGGCGGATTACGACTATCTGGAGGCAGCGGATGCCCGCGAAGCCCATGCCCTGATTGTCGATAAACAACCGGACTTGATCCTGCTCGACTGGATGTTGCCAGGTACCAGCGGTGTCGAACTGGCCCGTCGCCTGAAGCGGGAAGAGGCCACCGCCGACATCCCGATCATCATGCTCACCGCGAAAGTGGAAGAAGACAACAAGATCCAGGGCCTGGAAGCCGGAGCGGACGATTACATCACCAAACCGTTCAGTCCCAGAGAGCTGGTCGCGCGCCTTAAGGCGGTGCTTCGAAGGGCCACGCCACCGGGTGTCGACAGCCCCATTGAGGTGAATGGCCTGACTCTGGACCCAATCGGTCATCGGGTCACCTCCGCGGAAGGCGCTCTGACCATGGGCCCCACTGAATACCGCCTGCTGCAGTTCTTCATGACGCATCAGGAACGGGTGTACACTCGTTCTCAGCTACTGGATCAGGTCTGGGGTGGCAATGTGTATGTAGAAGAACGCACGGTAGATGTGCACATCCGGCGCCTGCGCAAGGCACTGGGCGACAAGTACGACCATCTGATCCAGACGGTGCGGGGCACCGGGTACCGGTTTTCAACTCGGGCGGTCTGAGTCAACACCGGTTTCATCACATCATCGCCAGACACTCAACAAGGCACTGTTTGATGCAGTACAACTGGTCACGATATCTGCGCCTGATCTTCGCAGGCCTCGCCGCCACGACGCTGATCGGATGGATCTTCGGCCAGCCGCTTTACGGCCTGCTGGTTGGCCTGACGACCTATCTTTGGTGGACACTGGTGCAAGCACGCCGGCTTTACCAATGGCTGGCCAACCCAAGCTCCAGTGACGAGCTTCCCCAAAGCGTAGGACTTTGGGGCGATATCTTCGACCACCTGCATAAACTGCATCGAAATCACCTGTTGACCCAGGATCGGCTGCGGGCCCGGATTAACCGCGTGCAGGAGTCGACCAATGCCATGCGTGACGGCGTGGTCATGACCGACGCCCGTGGCACCATGGAGTGGTGGAACGGCTCGGCCGAGTACCTGCTGGGGTTCAAGCCCAATAAAGACCGAGGTCAGTACATCCACAACCTGATTCGAACACCCGCCTTCAAAGCCTACTTTGACGCTCGCGACTACCGGGAGCCACTGGAAATCCATTCTCCGGCCAAGCCGCACATCCACCTGCAGATACAGATCAGCCTGTTCGGAGACGATGATCGCCTGCTCGTGGCCAAGGATGTGACCCGGCTGTATCAGCTAGAGCAGATGCGCAGGGACTTCATCGGTAACGTGTCACACGAAATGCGCACACCGCTGACAGTCATCAGCGGGTACCTGGAGACGCTGGTTGACCACGGCAATGAGCTACCCCCGAAATGGCGGCGCGCCATCAACACCATGGCCGCCCAGTCATCCCGAATGGAGGCGCTGATTACCGACCTGATCCTGTTATCGAAAATCGAAACCGGCGAACACACACTGGATGACGCGCTCACCGATGTCGAAGCGCTGGTCGGTCAGATCTGCCACGACGCCCGGGCGCTCAGTGGCGACAAAAAACACCAGATCACGCTGAAGGTCACAGACCAGCGACTGCTGAAAGGAGATGAGAGCCAACTCAGAAGTGCGTTCTCTAACCTGATCTTCAACGCCGTCAAATACACACCGGCCAATGGCAGTATTGCGGTGACCTGGAGCGCCAACCGGGACGGCGCCCACCTGTCCATTGAAGATAGCGGCATAGGCATCGACCCGGTGCACATTCCGCGGCTGACCGAGCGCTTTTACCGGGCTGATCCAAGCCGCCATAAAGACACCGGTGGCACCGGCCTGGGCCTGGCCATCGTCAAGCATGTGCTGATCAATCACGACGGCAATCTTGAGATCAAAAGCAGAATGGGCGAAGGCAGCGAATTTATCTGTCACTTCCCTCGGGGGCGCCTGGTTGAGCGACTGCCCGAAACCGCCGACAATTAAACGGCGGTTAGCGCGCGCCGGCCCGGAACCTCGCCACAAAGCGCGACAGGTCTTCCATCTTTTTCGGATCTTCATCGACAAATCGAATGGTCACGCTGACAAAGTCGGTGTCCTGGCGTTTATCGACTGCCTGAAGCTGATGCACGTAACCATTCAATCGCGCCATCTGTCCGTCACCGACATCAATATCCACCACTGCCTGATCAAGAATGCCCGGAAACATCTGATCCCGCTTGGCGATCACCCGCACCTCGGTCAAGTTAATGTCTTTGACCACAGACTTGAGCGTGCTGTCGGAAAACCTGACAGATGCCAGGCTCATGGAACCGCGCGCCTCCGGCCTGGCAGCAACTGCGGCCGGACGGGCAGTTGTCAGTAACGGGTTTTCCCGATCCGGTGTTGTGGCTGCGGGCTCATTTTTGACTTCCGGCACCTCACGCTTCTGCGTCAGCAAAGTGGCGGACTCCTTGAACGCGTCCGCCGGGCCCTCCATCGACTTGCCGCCACGATCCATTGCGTCTTTCAGGCGCCGACCCATCACCTTGATGATTTTCTTGCTCAAACCCTCAGGACTAAACGGTTTGCCCAGGTACTCAGAAACGCCCTCTTTGACCGCCTCAATCACGTGATCCTTGTCGCCCCGACTGGTGATCATGATAAACGGCACTTTTTCGTACTGTGGCTGTTGGCGCATCCATTGTAACAACTCCAGCCCGGACATCTCCGGCATTTCCCAGTCGCAAAGCACCAGGTCAAAACTGGTGCGAGACATCAACGACTGCGCCCGGCGGCCATTCTGGGCATCGGTCGTTTCAATAACGGGAAACCGCTGGCGAACCGTTCGTTTTACCAGATCCCTCACAAAACTGGCGTCATCCACCACCAGCGCTTTCAGTGTTGCCATAACGTCATCCACCCCGGGCTTGCTCGCATGGGTCAACTATAGAACATCCCCGGGCCACCGTGACCCACCCACAACAAAAAGACGACAAACACGACACATGGCGCCTGGCATTAAGGAATTGTCACCCTATGGGCCGTAATGCAGTGTTTTCCAATCGTCAAAAAAGGCTACCATGACAGCAAATAATGCTCTCTAACGTCTGCGAGGTTTCCTGTGGCTCACCTGATGACACGGCCCATTATCCGGCGCACCCTGGCGGCGGTATCGCTCACCACCCTGGCTCTCAGCGTCCAGGCCCAGAGCATACCTGCCATGACCGACGCCCAGTTCCACGAGTGCAAACAAACACTTCAAAGCAAAGCCATTGACGCAGGTGTCAGTGAAAGCACTGCGCGATCAGTCATGGCCGACGTCAATTACCTGGAGCGGGTCATTGAGCTGGATCGCCGGCAACCGGAATTCACCACCACCTTTGCCGATTATTTCAATCGCCGGGTAAATGAGGCCCGCATCAACAAAGGCCGGGAAATGCTCAAAACCCATCGTGAATTGCTGGATAGGGTTACCCGTGAAACCGGCGTGCCGGCCCCGTACCTGGTGTCTTTTTGGGGCCTCGAAACCAACTACGGCAGCTACTTCGGCAAGATGCCGGTGCCCAGCTCGCTGGCCACTCTGGCTTGCGACCCCCGCCGCAGCACCTTCTTTACCGAGCAGTTTGTCGCCGCCCTGCAAATCATTGACGAGGGCGCGATACCGGCAGACCAGATGGAAGGCTCCTGGGCCGGCGCCATGGGCCACGTGCAGTTCATGCCCACCGTATTCCTCAAGCATGCGGTGGATGCCGATGGTGACGGCCGCAGGGATCTCTGGAATAGCCTGCCCGACGCCATGATGTCCGCCGGTCGCTTTCTGCAGTCCATGGGCTGGGATGGCGACTATCGTTGGGGCCGCGAAGTACTGCTGCCTGAGAATTTCGATTTCGGCATGGCCGATGGTCGCCGCCTGCCCCTCGACGAATGGCGGAGCCGGGGCATCACCGACGCCTTTGGTAATGCCCTGGCTCAGGAGCCCATCGAGGCAGCTCTGGTCGTCCCCAGCGGACACAAAGGGCCGGCCTTTCTCGTGTACAGCAACTTTCGGGTGATCATGGGCTGGAATCGCTCCGAGTTCTACGCCGTTTCCGTCGGCCACCTGGCAGACCGCATCGCTGGTGCCGGGGGCCTGCAAAACCCGCCCCCCGAAGATCAACCCACGCTGTCCCGCGATCAGGTCATCCAGTTACAGGAAACCCTCAACGAAAGAGGCTATGACAGCGGCAAACCCGATGGAATCATGGGTTCCAACACTCGCAAGGCGATTCGCGAGTTCCAGAAATCTGAAGGACTGGTTGCCGATGGCATGCCCTCGGAGCCGTTACTGCAAAAGTTGGGGGTCAGCCTCGACAGCTGACCCCCACTAACAAACAGATTACTGGCCCAACCCTGGTTTCAACCGACCTGACGGTTAACTTTGGCTTTTCCAGTTTCGGCGATGTTGGAACAATGTGCCCCGTGATCTGATCGCCAAATCCGAGCATACTATCTGACACATCACTCAGATACCGTTTCGGAGACTCATGGATTCCATCACTCAGGCTGCACTTGGCGCCT
The DNA here is from genome assembly GCF_014859525.1 of Marinobacter sp. Classification (GTDB taxonomy): domain Bacteria; phylum Pseudomonadota; class Gammaproteobacteria; order Pseudomonadales; family Oleiphilaceae; genus Marinobacter. The sequence continues at coordinate 21,024 of NZ_JACUUB010000022.1, read as the reverse complement.
CCATTGCAGGGGCCGTCGCCGGCAAAACGCTTGGCAGATCGGCATTGCTCATCGGCGCACTGCTCGGCACCCTGCCTGATCTGGACGTCGTCATTGACTACGGCACTGCCGTGGCCAACTTTACCCAGCATCGCGGGTTCAGCCACTCCCTGTTTGTTCTGGTGCCCTTGTCGTTTGCGCTGGCGTGGGGTTTATGGCGCTGGAAACCAGCAATTTCCTATCAGCGCTGGCTGGCGCTGGTCGGGCTAATTCTGATTACCCACCCGCTGCTCGACGCCTTCACCACCTACGGTACCCAATTGTTCTGGCCGTTTGGGGGGCCGGTTGGCCTGAACAACATCTTTATCATCGACCCTCTCTACACCCTGCCGCTCCTGGCGGGATGCCTGGCACTGCTGCTTCGTCCGCCCGCGGTCAAGGCTGTGGCGGCCGGGCTGGTTGTCTCGAGTCTGTACCTGGGATGGACACTGATGGCACAACAGATCATTACTGAAAGGGTCAAGCCTGCCCTCGCTGAGGCGGGCATGGGTAAAGCCTCGGTACTGGTGCAACCAATGCCCTTCAATTCGGTATTATGGCGCGTCACTGCAATCACTGACGACGCGCGCGTAGAGATCGTCACCGGATTTCTCGACGACCGCGACCACCTCAACCTGGAACACTTCTCCCGAAATCCGGAGCTTGCCCGGTCCGTTGCCAGGTTGCCAGAAGCACAGCGCCTTGAATGGTTTACCAAGGGGTTTCTCCACTACGAGCAGGTCGGCAACCAGATCACCGCCACCGACATTCGCCTGGGCATCCCGGGCATGCACCCGTTCACCTTTGTGCTGGCCGAGATGTCCGACGCAGGCATCACCCCGATACCGAGCAGCCAGATGCCAAGACCCTCGATCAGTGGCGATGCCCTGCCCCTGCTCTGGTCACGACTTACCGGTGAAAGTCCGGTGTTATGTCTGGCCACCCTGTCGGTTCCGAAACAGGGGGCCAGCTGCTGATGCGACTGGATCAACACATTGCCAGCAGCTCAGAGCTATCCCGCAAGGATGCCCGGCGAGTGGTGATCAGTGGGCGGGTGTCGGTTAATGGCACGCGCTGCAAAAGCGCCAGCACCCACGTCACCGAGCACGATCAGATCATGCTGGATGACCGGTTTCTGACCCTGCCCGGCGCCTTGTACCTGATGATGAACAAACCGGCCGGAGTGATCAGCGCCACCCGCGACAGCAACCAGCCCACCGCGCTGGATCTGCTACCAGCAGACATGGCCAGGCACGTCCATATCGCGGGGCGGCTCGATAAAGACACCACGGGCCTGCTGTTGCTGACCAGCGATGGTAAGTGGTCGCATCAGGTGACGTCGCCCCGCAGAGACTGTGCCAAAACCTATCAAATCCTGTTAGCTGAATCCTTGTCGGAGGATGCTCGGCTCAGTCTGGAGCAGGGCGTGCTGCTGAACGGCGAAGACAAGCCGACCCAGCCCGCCCGGGTGGTGGTCCGAGCACCGACCACGATTGAACTGACCATCCGGGAAGGCCGCTACCATCAAGTCAAACGAATGCTGGCGGCGGTGGGCAATCATGTTGCGGCGCTGCATCGGCTGAGCATTGGCAGCATCGTGCTGGACGACGCTCTGGCGCCCGGCCAGCACCGTACCTTGACGGCGGCCGAGATCGCCGCCATCACCGAGCCGGATTAATCCGGCTCGGGCATTCGTTCAAATTTCTGCGCCTCCAGATTTTTACGCACGGCGCCGGCCTCGAACACCTCGCCGTTCATCGCGATATAGACGCCCGGCGGTAACAGCTGTGCCGCTGCCCAGGCAAAACCGATGTTGAAGACCGCATCAGTGCGCCGCATTCGTGCGGGCTGCATGGCACCCGTCAGAACAATGGTCCGGTCGGTCAGCACTTTCAAGACCTGTGCCGTCTGGGCCATGGTATCCGTGCCATGGGTAATCACGATGCGCTCAGACTCTGATGCCCGGACCGCTGCAAGAATGGTTGCGCGGTCATCGTCGGTCAGCTCCAGACTGTCTTTACGCATCAACTCCCGGATCTTATAACCGTCCCGGATATTGGCATCACGGAGCAACTCCGGCAGCAGGCTGTCGCCGGTCTCAAAGGCGCTGTTGGCATCAAAATACACCTTGTCGATGGTGCCACCGGTGGTCAGTATCTGAATCATCGTCGCCAACACCCTCTCTATTGGCTGGCACGGGCCGTCTGGCCCTGCTCTGCTGCCACCCAGGCGGCGTTTTTTTCTTGCTCGTAGCGTTTCGCAGCAGCGGCCACCGAGCCCGGCTGACCGGTTGTCAGCCAGCGCTTGATGCGACCGGCATCGCCCATAGGGGAACGGGTGCCCAACGAATCCAGCAGAACCGTAATCACGGGCTCTTCATCCATGTCTGACACCATGATCAAACAACGTCCGGCATCCGTCAGATAGCCGGTTTTGCTCAAGCCAACACCCCAGCTTTGGCGATGCACCAGCGCATTGGTGTTGCCAAAAGACAAGCTGTACCTGGGGCTTCTGAACTGCGCCCGGTAATAACCGGTCGTGGAGAGTTCACCAATCATCGGATGGGCCATGGCGGCATTGGCCAGACGAATCAAATCGGCAGCACTGGATACGTTTTCAATGGAAAGCCCGGTTGGGTCAACAAACCGGGTATTGTTCATACCAAGCGACCGCGCCTTGGCGTTCATAGCGGCAACAAACCCGTCGAAGCCCCCGGGGAAACTTCTCGCGAGCGTATAAGCCGCAAAGTTCTCGGAAGACATCAGGGCAATACGCAGCACGTCACCACGTTGCAACTGGGAGCCCACCCGGATTCGGGTCCAGGCATTGGCGGCAGCGGGCACATGGCGCTCTTCAAAGGTCAACCATTCAGCCATATCCAAACCGGATTCAACCACCACCAGCGCGGTCATCAGCTTGGTGATTGACGCTATCGGCACTGGCCGCTCAGCGTTCTTTCCGAACAGCAGCTCATCGCTGCCAGCGATAGCCGCCGCGGCGTTAACAGACGCAAGCGCCGGCCTCTCAGCGGATGCGCCATGACTAACGGTCGTCATCAGGGACAACACGACGGCCACCATGATGAGTGGTGAAATAAACAATCGCTTGATCAACAACATACCGCGTTAAAACTCCCCAGATAAATACAGAAACACCGCTTGCGACCCTTACTATACCAGTGCTCATCAACCAGTGCGCAGGTCTCATTTTAATCAACCGTTTTAAACATGAAATGCAAAACACTTAAAAATAGATTAAAATCCTTTGAAATTCATAATGTTACAAACAGTTAACAGATGTAATTTTTCGTAAGTTTCGCCGCAACGATCGCCAGGATATTCAACGAATGGATTCTGAGCCAGCCAGCCTCACCGGCACAGCCTCGCTGACAAAATCACCTTCCATTCGCTGGCTGAATCACTGGGTTCCATTTCTGGTTCTATTTGTCGCTGCCGGCTATGGCCTGTTGACAGCTCTGTTGACGCCATCACCAATGGATCCAGGCTTCGCCCAGAGAGACAACGTTAACGCAGAGACTGAGATCAAACTGAATCCCGAGATCGACTATCGATTGTCATCGCTTGCCACCGTTGTTACCCAAACCGGTGAGCACTCCGAGGCCTGGCGGCCCCTGTCGAACGAACGCACCGGTATCGGGTATCCCAAACAGCCGGCCACCTTTCGTTTTCAGTTAACAAATCCGGGCGACAGCCCGGTCGCCAGCCAGATTGTTGTAACTGCGCCCTATCTGGACCACTTGGCACCGGCTCTTATCCACCCGGACGGCAGCGTTGAGCGATTGCCGATCATGGGTGACCTTTACCCATTCAATCATCGGCTGGTCGCTCTGCCTCAATGGATCTGGCCGGTCATCCTGCAACCGGGGCAAACCACCTTACTTGTCGAAGTGCAAAATAACGGACCAGTGATGCTGCCACTGTCGGTGGCAGGCGGTCACGAAGTGCTGAGCGAAGGCACCTTCACCATTGCCTGGAAGTCCTTCGTAACCGGCCTGCTGGTCTTTGCGTTGCTGCTCAACCTGAGCATTGTCGCAAAGCTGAAGCGCCCCGGGCTGGGCTGGCTCAGCGTCTTGATGATTAGCGTGATCTATAGCCAGCTGGTGATGGACGGTCTTGGCCCCTGGCTACTTTGGCCGAACCTTCCGGAACTGAACGCGCTGCTTTCGGTAAGCCTGCCCTTATGCCTGATTGCCTTATGCGAGTTCACTCCGCATTTCATCACTGTCAGCAAACCTGCGGCCAGAGCACTGAGAGTCTTCAGCCTGGCAGCGAGCCTGCATCTGCTGGCAGCGCCGTTTTCAATGGCCGTATTTGGCCAGAATGTTTTTCTGGTGATCGGTGCGATGGGCGGCGCGTTCATCTTCGCGCTGCTGCTATGCCAGTTCCGACGCCAGCCCTATGCGCGATATTTTGCGTTGTCGGTGCTCACCATTCTGCTTGGCGCAATGATCACTTCTCTCAGAACCGTTGGTTGGCTACCAGTCACACCACTGACCGATTCAGCATTCTTTCTAGGCGCGGCCGCCGGTTCGCTGATCCTCACCAGTGGTGTAGGCCGCCTGCTACTGGAGGAGCGTAAACGGCGCCTGAGCTCCGACATTCTGGTACAAGAAGAACAAAAGCTCCGGGCTCGTATTGAGCAGGACTACGATCGGGTGATGAAAACCCATCGAGTAACCGGTAAGCCCAACCGCCCCATGCTTGAAGACACCCTGGCGGGTATTAACAGTCAGGAAACACCCTATATCCTGTGTGTTATCCGGCTTGCACGGTTCAATGAACTGGAACAGGCCCTTGGCTATCGAGCAGCAGAAGACCTCCTGAAGCAGTACCTCAGGCAATTGAATCGTCACCTGAAACGCAGCCTCGGCGGCCGATTGATCATGATCAATGGCTATGGCGTAGCCACTCTCGACACGGTCAATCATGCGTTCGCCATGGTACGCGGCGACCAGGATCAGGATCGCCAACTGATTGAAAGCGTCAGCCACTGGCTATCGGAGAGTTTTCGCGAAGGGCGGTTCTCGTTCTCATGGGCCGCGTCCCTGGGCCTGGCCTACGCCCCGGAACATGGCGCAGATGCAGCCACTGTTCTGTCTGCCGCAGGATTTGCCTCACTGGATGAAGCAAGCACTCTGACCATCTACGATCCGGCAATCGCAGATTGGCAGTACCAGCAACAAATTCTCATGCTAGACGTTGAAGACGCCTTACGCTCCGGGGATATGTGGCTGGAGTACCAGCCCAAGGTAAACATCCGGGACGGCAAGGTCCGCTCCCTCGAAGCCCTGATTCGCTGGCAGCACCCCCAGTTTGGCCGAATTCCGCCCGACCGGTGGATTCCTCTGGCGGAGCAGGTCGGCATCGTTCACTCCGTCACCCTCTGGGTGTTGAATCAGGCCTGTCAGGATTTCCATTCACTCCAAGCCCGCCATGGCGTCGGCATTGGCGTTGCGGTCAACATCTCTGCTAAAGACATTGCCCACCCCTTGTTCCACGAAGAAGCCGGCGCCATCACCCGGCGGCATGGAATCAGCCCGGCCAACGTCATTCTCGAGATCACAGAAACCGCCGCCATGGCAGATCCAGACGTTGCCAGGAACGCCATACAGGCTCTGAGCCAGATGGGCTTCAGAATTGCCCTGGACGACTTTGGCTCTGGCCACTCCTCGCTCGGAAATCTGGCCAGCTTTCCATTGGATGAGCTTAAGATTGACCGTAGCTTTCTAACCGACATCTTGCGTTATCCGATCCGCCAGAAAATTCTGAGAGCGGCGCTGGAGCTTGGCGAAGCACTGGACCTTGATGTGGTCGTTGAAGGGGTTGAGGACGAGGCCATCGCGCTGTGGCTACAGCAGTTCCCTGGCCTGCATGGCCAGGGCTACTATTGGGGGCGACCAGAAAGGGCTACCGCTGATCTTGTCAGCTACCAATAATTACCGATCCGGTGCCAAGGGTGACGCCACCACAAGAAACCGCACTGCCGGTCACTGCTGCGGGCTTGCCATTAATCATTACCGTCGCTGATCCCGCAGCAATAACCCGGGGGTGATTCGAGTGTTTGGGCTTTGAGTGCTGCAGGAGCGGATCACCAAGACGTGCAACCGGCTTACCATCAACCAGCACATCCGGCGAACCTGCAATCACAGGGGTAGGCGGGAACCCTTGGTGGTCAGAACCGAGATCTCCCAACAAAACAATGGCTTTACTCATGGTTTGATTCCTTTCAAAACGCGTTAAGTCGCTATCGTATACCGAATGACCTGCCAACCCAAGCTCCGCAACACATCCGGTTTATCCATGACAACGGCAAACAGATGCAGATACGACTGATCTGCATCAAGGGCCTCTTTTGTTCGGCGTTTTACACTTATTTCACACTTGCACAAGCCACGGAGTCCCGTATGCCATCGCCCACACCACAAGGTTTATCGCCGGCCTGCTTCACAGGCAGTGCTGCCTGGCAGCGCTGGCAAAAGGGCTATGGCGTTATCAAACACTCAACAGAGACCGAAATCAAAGTTCGGGCGCTGGCCGACAAACTGGTGTCTGCGGGCCATCAACCAGATGCCGACACCGTTTACCAAAAACTGGCGTATCTTGACCGCCTGACCAGCGCCGGGTTGTGGCTGGTTGTCCACATGACGTACTCCAATCGCGTCGACATTTCCGGCGCTGCACTGTCAGCGCAGGATTTCAAAGCCTCACCGGAAGGTCACACCGGTGGCACGTTAAACATGGTGCCAGCGTACGCCGCTTATTTGGCCCTGAACAATCTCACTGGCCAAACCCGAAGCTGGCTGATGGGCCAGGGGCACTGCGCAGCCGCCATCGATGCCCTCAATGTTCTGACCGGCAACCTGCATCCCGAACAGCGAAGCCGGTATCTGGCCGCAGAAGGTTTGTCCCGATTAGCCTCAGATTTCTACAGCTATCGACAAAAGCCGGACGGCTCCATGGCGGCTCCTCTGGGCAGCCACGTCAACCCTTACACCGCCGGCGGTATCATGGAGGGCGGCTACCTGGGCTTTGCCGAGCTGCAATACGCTCACATGCCCTTGCCCGGCGAGTCACTGGTAGCGTTTCTGTCTGACGGCGCCGCTGAAGAGCAGCGCGGCAGTGATTGGGTTCCGCGCTGGTGGCGCGCAGAGGATTGCGGCCTGGTATTACCGATCATGATAGCTAATGGCCGCCGGATTGAGCAGCGCACCGAACTAGGCACCCGAGAGGGACTGGAGCGTTTTGAAGAACATTTACAGATTCATGGTTTCGAGCCTATGCGGTTTGATGGTCGTGACCCCGCCGCCTTTGTTTGCGCTTTATTTGACATGGAGCAGGCCCTGAGTGCGAAAGGTGACGCCGCCAGGAGAGGCGATACAGGCTACCCGGTCAGGGTTCCCTTTGGCATAGCAGAAACCGTCAAGGGTTACGGGTTTTACGGTGCCGGGCAGAACGCCGCCCACAACCTGCCCCTGCCCGGCAACCCTCGTCTGGACACCCGGGCCCGTGAACTGTTCAATCAATACATCCAACCCCTGTGGGTAAGCCCTGAAGAACTGGAATGGGCCGTGGCCGCGCTCAATGAGCACCAGCAACAGAAGCGCCCCACCGAGCGGGAACATCCATTGGCGATGAGGAATCCGCAGGATCTGAACATACCAACCCTGCCGTGGAGCCAGCATAAAGTGTCGCCGATGGCTGCGGTCGATGATTTCTTTCGCGCTTTGGTCACCGCAAATCCGGAACTTCGCCCCCGGGTAGGCAACCCGGACGAACTGGCCAGCAACCGACTGACCGGAGTTCTGAAAGATCTCAAGCACCGGGTAAACGACCCCGAAGGTGATGATGAATCCATTCACGGTCACATTATCACTGCGCTGAACGAAGAGGCGGTCGTGTCTGCCTGCCTGGCCAACAAGGCCGGATTGAACCTGGTCGCCAGCTACGAGGCGTTCTGCGTAAAGATGTTGGGCGCGGTCCGCCAGGAGTTGATCTTCGCAAGACACCAAAAAGAAGTGGGTCGGCCGGCGCGATGGCTCGGCCTTCCCATCATCGCCACTTCCCATACCTGGGAGAACGGCAAAAATGAGCAGTCCCATCAGGACACCACGTTCTGCGAAGCCATGCTGGGCGAAATGAGTGACGTTTCGAGGGTCATATTTCCCGCCGATTACAACAGCACACTGGCGGTTCTACCCTCGGTCTTTCAGGAGCGCGGTCGGATCAGCTGTATGGTGATCCCGAAACGGGACCGGCCGTGTGTTTTCAATTCCGGTGAAGCCGAAACCCTGTCAAAACACGGGGCCCTGGTGGTAGACGAAGATACTTCTGCCGGCGAGGAACCTCTGCTGCTGATCGCCAATGGTGCCTATCAATTATCAGAAGCCATTCGCGCCTGCGAGCGCCTACGAGAAACCGGCACCCCATTCCGGCTGGTCTACGTGCAGGAGCCCGGCCGCTTCCGCCAGCCACGGGATCCACTTGAAGCCGCAGCCAGCCTGACCGAATTCGAGCGTGAACGCCTTTTTCCCCATCGCATGCACCGCCGAGTTGCGCTCACTCACATGCGCCCGGAGGTGTTTCGTGGCCACCTGCATACTTTGTTTCCGCAACCAGGTCATTCCCGGGTACTCGGCTACATCAATCGCGGCGGCACATTGAATGAAGCGGGCATGCTATTCGCCAATCACTGTTCTTGGGCGCATACTTTGGCAGCTTGCGCCAATGTTATGGACAAGCCGCCTGGCGAATGGCTGTCGAGTCCAGAACTGGCAGCGGTTGAGGGTCGTGGCGACGCAGCGCTCATTACCCGAAGTCAGGCCTGAGGGCGCCCATATAATCCGGCGCAGAGTTTGGCATAATCAAGGACACTTTCCTGGAGGGAACCCATGAGCAAGTCCCCGGCTCAGCCGCCAACGGAATCAGCTTCAAACACCCATACCGACCTGGACCGTCCTTGGCACGGCATGTCATCCGGCGAGACCCTAAACGCTTTAGGCTCTAGCGATCACGGCCTGACCGAGCCCGAGGTCGTCCGGCGTCTGGAATCTTATGGCCACAATCGATTGCCTCAGGTTGATGGGCCGGGCCCGCTAATCCGTTTTTTGCGTCAGTTCCACAATGTCCTGATCTACATTCTGATGCTTGCGGCCGTCGGGACGGCGCTGCTCGGCCATTGGGTGGATACCGGCGTCATTGTCGGCGTTGTCGTGATCAATGCTCTGGTCGGCTTTATTCAGGAGGGTAAAGCGGAACGGGCGCTCGGCGCGATCCGCAACATGCTGTCACCCACGGCTCAGGTTATTCGCGATGGCAAACGCCATGAAGTGGATGCAGAAAACCTTGTCCCCGGCGACATTATCCGCCTTAAAGCCGGCAACCGCGTACCCGCCGATATCCGACTTGTTGAATGCGCTGACCTGAAAATTGAAGAAGCTTCCCTGACCGGTGAATCTGAGGCGGTTGAAAAAGACGAAGCGCCCGTGGATGAAAACCTCCCGCTCGGCGATCGCATCAGCATGGCCTATTCCAGCACGTTGGTGACCTTCGGTAACGGCTATGGGGTGGTGGTCGGCACCGGCCAACAAACAGAAATTGGCCGCATCAGTCAGTTGATGGAGTCCGTAGAAGCCGTCACCACGCCTTTGTTGCGCCAGGTCGCTGTCTTTGGTCGTTGGCTGAGTGCCGTCATTGTGATGGTCTCAGCCGTCACCTTCGCGATTGGCTACTGGGCTCGCCAAACCGAACTGGCGGAAATGTTCCTGGCCGCCGTCAGTCTGGCGGTTGCCGCCATTCCTGAAGGCATGCCGGCTATCCTGACCATCACGCTTGCCATCGGTGTTCAGGAAATGGCCCGCCGTAAAGCCATCATCCGCCGCTTGCCAGCGGTTGAGACTCTGGGTGCCGTTACTAATATCTGTTCTGACAAGACCGGCACCCTGACCCGCAACGAAATGAAGGTCCAGACGGTAGAAATGGCACATCGCAGCCTGACGGTCAGCGGTGCCGGGTATGAACCCGTTGGAGAATTTGAGGAATCCGGCAAGCCGTTCGACCCCAGCGAAGACCCGTCTCTGATTCAGATGTTGCGGGCTGGCCTGCTCTGTAACGATGCCGAGATTTCCGAAAAGTCCGGTGACTGGGTGCTCAACGGAGAGCCAACCGAAGGGGCCTTGGTAGCGGTGGCTCGAAAGGCCGGCCTGGACCCCGATGACCTGTCTCATCCCTGGCGGCGGCTGGACCTGATACCGTTCGCCTCAGAACATAAATTCATGGCGACCCTGAACCGGGACGGTGATCAGGAGTCGGGCGCCTGGATTTTTCTTAAAGGCGCGCCCGAGCGTGTACTGGAGCGATGCTCCTCACAACTGGGAGCAAAGGAACCCGAGCCACTGGATGCCGATTACTGGCACGAACGCATGCACGCTATCGCCGATGAGGGCCAGCGGGTACTTGCGGTTGCCTGTCGCCAGGTGCCAGAGGACCAGGCACACCTGGAGTGGCACGACATAGAATCGGATTTGGTGCTGCTGGGCTTGTACGGCATCATGGATCCTCCCCGGCAAGAGGCCATCGAGGCTGTCGCGCAATGCCAGGCGGCCGGTATCCGTGTCGTCATGATTACCGGCGATCACGGCGGCACGGCCCAGGCGATTGGCCGTCAGCTCGGAATCGCAGGGGATGAGCCGGCCATGACCGGTCAGGAACTGGAGTCTTTGTCGGACGAGGAGCTGATTGAAGCGGTATCCCGGGTAACGATCTTTGCCCGAACCAGCCCCGAGCATAAACTCCGGCTGGTGCGAGCACTCCAGGCCTGCGGAGAAGTCGTTGCCATGACCGGTGACGGCGTTAACGATGCGCCAGCACTGAAACAGGCTGATGTCGGTATCGCCATGGGCAAGAAAGGCACCGAGGCAGCCAAGGAAGCCTCTGAGATGGTTCTGGCTGATGACAACTTTGCCACCATTGCACGAGCGGTAGAGCAAGGCCGGACGGTCTACGACAACATTCGCAAAGCCATTCTCTATCTGTTGCCGACCAATGCAGGCCAGGCCCTGACCATTTTCATGGCCGTACTGATGGCCATGCCCTTACCACTGACGCCGGTTCAGGTGCTCTGGGTTAATATGGTGACCGCAGTAACACTGGCCATGGCGCTTGCCTTTGAGCCCACAGAACCAGGCACCATGGTGCGCCCTCCCCGCAGTAACAGGCAGCGGTTGTTGTCAGGAGGGTTTCTCTGGCGAATTCCCTTTGTCGGATTATTGCTGTGGGCGGGTACCTTTGGACATTTCTACTGGCTGACCAGTCAGGGCGCCGACCTCGATGTTGCGCGAACCGCGGCCATCATGACGCTCGTGGCGGGGCAGATTTTCTATCTGTTCAACGTACGCCACCTGTATTCATCGGTCCTTAACTGGCAGGGGCTGTTTGGCAGTCGCCCAATCTGGGTAGCGGTGGGAACGCTGGTTGCGCTGCAAGCTGCGTTTGCTTACGCGCCGCCGTTACAGACTTTGTTCGGCACCACAGGGCCAGGCACATTGAACTTGCTGTTGAGTCTGGCGTTCGGTGCTTTTCTGCTTCTGGTTGTTGAGCTGGAAAAATGGATTAACGGTCGGTTTTTCAACATCGCGGGCACAACAAAAATGGCCAAACCTTCAGCTGAATAACAAGCCCGGCACAGTCACTCTAAAAACACAGCAGCCTGACTCTGCATCGCTCTAGTCGCTATAGAAAAAAACGGGAGCCTTGGCTCCCGTTTTTTACCACTTCAGATGTTACGTATCGTCATCCACTGATGAACACCGGGCCCACCCCCAGATTCCAGAGGATTACGGAACCAACGCGAGTCGAGACCAGGATCACCAGTGCCACCGTGAGCAAGGCCCCTGCGTACATCACCGCACGATCCTTCTCAATACCCATGACAATCGGCAAGCCATCAAACATCAACCAGGCGCCGTAGCAGGCCGCCACAAGAAACACGATGGCGTTGAACCATGGCACAGGGTAGAGCAACGCAAAGCCAGCCAGAAACAGCGGTGTGCAGGAGTACGCAGCCAACGCTATACCATTGGCGGGCACATGCTCTTCTTTCGCACCATAGGTCTTTGCCATCCAGTTAATGGCATAACCCAGTGCAAAGACACCGACAAGCATGGCGATGTACGTCAGCACACTCAGCTGCAGTGCGCTGATTTCAGTCAGCTTGATCAGCCGCTCATTACCAGCGGACCAGCCGAAATGCGCGGTTGAAATATAGGCACAGATCGGAGCGATCGCTGCCAGAATCACTACATAGGTTACGTACAACCGGGTTGGGTGTTCGTGTTCTTTCTTTATGGATTCCCACTCTTGGTCCGGGTGGGTAAACAGACCAAACGCATGTGACAGGAGCATAGACCCCCCCTCATTATTGGTGTTATTGGTATAGGGGAATACGGCGTCTGATCGAATTCAGACTGTTAACCGTTCCTGCTCTTAACTATAGTCAAGATTTTGCCGTTGAACAGAACAGACTGATGCTAATTTCTTCAATAGCGCGGTGTGATCAGATCATTTGGTTCTTTAAGGTGTATTCATCGGACCTGTTTGATCCGCCGAAGTAGATGGCTAGTCGTTCAGTGGCTACCTTGCCTGGGACGGCACTCTGCGCTTTCACGAGCAGATCTTTACAGACTGAGGAGTTCCTCCAGACACGAAAAAAGGCAGCCGTAGCTGCCTTTTTTGATGTTCCTGAGCCGTTTGGGCTTACAGAGGAACAACGTTCTCCGCCTGAGGACCTTTCTGGCCCTGAGTTACGGTGAACTCAACCTGCTGGCCTTCGGCCAAGGTCTTGAAACCAGAACCCTGGATGGCGCTGTAGTGAACGAATACGTCCGGGCCGCCTTCACGAGTGATAAAGCCAAAGCCTTTGGCTTCGTTGAAGAACTTAACAGTACCGGTAGTAGTAGACATACTTAAACTTCCTGAAATCAATCATATTATCTGCTGCCAGAAACCTGCATGGCGCTGGTCAGCGTTTAGCGGAAAAACTGAACTCGCGGAATCAAAAACAGGACGGTCACTACTAACTGCGGAGGTACGTCTTATTCATGAACTGCTGTGCTAATCTTTCCTACGAACCCAACTCTACTCTGGAATTCCCGGCTTGCCAAGGGCAATTTAGAGAATTTGTGTAGGTAGTGATACACAGTATGGCCGGGCTTTCCAGAGACGGCTCAGCCCCTGATCAGGGTAAACGTATAAAACCCCAAAGCAGTCATCAGTAACGATCCGAGCACATGGGCCAGAATCCCGGTCATCGCCATTGCCCACTTGCCTTCCTGCAAAGCCGCAAACATTTCCAGCGAAAACGTTGAAAAGGTGGTCAAGCCGCCGCACAAACCAGTGATAGCGAACAGCCGCCACTCAGGCGCCAGCGCGCTGCTCTGGGTAAAATAGCCGATCAGGAGGCCCACCATCCAGCCACCACTGAGGTTAGCCACGAGGGTACCCCAGGGGATGGCGTGATAACTGGCGTTAAGCCAGAGCCCGAGGGCCCAACGCAGGTTGGCGCCGATCACGGCGCCAACACTGACAGCCAGGAATGATAACCACATAGTGACCGGCCTCGTCAGGCCGGATTGTGGTCTATCAACGTGCCTTTATCGCGGGCAAATTCATCAAACGGGAAGTCGTCCACCGTCAGCATGTCCAGCACCACCGCCTCATACTGGCGCATGAAGTCGGCTTCTTCCTTGCTGTAGATACCTGCAGACAATGCGGCCTCAAAACGCTCTTCGGGATGCAACGCAGTCATCGGCAGCTCACCCTTGGCGTAGGCCTTGTTTACCTTACGGTACAGCTGTTCGGCTTTGTCATAGTCCTTGAGCAATCCGTTGTAGCGAGCCACTGGGTTTTCAACCGCGCCCTCACCATCGGTGGTCCAGACGCCCGCCATCAGTTTGTGACGAATGGGCGTATCGGTCGAAATCGACCGGGCCAGCTTCCGCGCCAGGTCGTCATGGGGCGCATCCCAACGACAACCAAGCGGCAACGTAATAAGCCGGAGTGCCATCGCAACAGGACGATTGGGCAGGTTCTGCAGGAACTCGTCCAGTGCCTGCTCGGTACGATGCAGCAAAAACGTCAGGCTGTATTGCATCAGCTCTTTTTCACCCTCGACCGGCTGGGTCTCATGCCAGTTCTTGAGCACCATAGAGGCCAGGTACAGGTTAGACAGCATGTCGCCCAGGCGAGCAGAAATCAGCTCGCGCATTTTCAGTTCGCCACCCAGGGTAGTCATCGCCGCATCAGCACATAAACCAAAGGCGGAGCTGAACCGGGCGAGAGCCTGAGCGTACTTGCGAGAGGCGCTGTCGAACGGTACGTCGGCTTTTCCGATGCTCAGTGCCTGAGTAAACGCGCGTGCCGCATTGCCGAAGATTAAACCTGCGTGGCCAAAGAAAGCCTCATCAAAGGCTTTGAGATCGTCATTATCCTTGGCTGCCAGTTCTTTAAGCACATAGGGATGACAGCGAATGGCGCCCTGGCCGAAGATCATAAGGCTTCGGGTCATGATGTTGGCACCCTCAACAGTGATCGACACCGCCGAGCCACTGTAACCAATACCCAAATAATTACGAGGCCCCAGGGTAACGGCCTTGCCACCGTGAACGTCCATGGCATCGGTGAGAACGTCGCGGGAGAATTCGGTCAAATGGTACTTCAGAATGGCCGACGGCACGGCTGGCTTTTCACCCTTGTCAATCATGTTGGCAGTGTGGTTAACCGCGGCCAACGTAATGTAGGTCTTGGCAGCAATTCGAGCCAGTGGTGCCTGTACACCTTCCATGTCGGCCACCGGCGTATTGAACTGGCGACGCACTCGGGTAAAGCCTCCGGCAGTACCGACCGCATACGCTGCTCCGCCAGCTGCGCCAGAGGGCAAGGTAATGCAACGGCCTACCGACAAACACTCAACCAGCATACGCCAGCCTTGCCCGGCCATTTCCTGCCCACCGATGATGTAATCCAGCGGAATGAACACATCCTTGCCTTTGATCGGACCATTCATGAAAGGCGTGCCAATCGGGCAGTGCCGGCGGCCGATTTCCATGCCGTCGGTGTCCCGCGGAATCAGCGCGCAGGTAATGCCATAGTCTTCGGTATCACCAAGCAGCCCGTCCGGATCGAACATTCTGAATGCCAAACCAACCACCGTGGCCACCGGCGCCAGAGTGATCCAGCGCTTTTCGAAATTGAGCCGAATACCCAACACTTCTTTGCCGTCGACCTCCTGCTTGCACACAATACCGGTGTCTGGCAGTGAGGTAGCATCCGAACCGGCTCGGGGACCCGTCAGGCCAAAGCAGGGAATCTCGCGACCATCGGCCAGTCTCGGCAGATAGTGCTTCTTCTGTTCTTCAGTGCCATATTTAACCAGCAGCTCACCGGGCCCGAGAGAGTTGGGTACCCCGACGGTGACCATCAGCATTTCATTGCCCGCCAGTTTTTGCAGCACTGCGGTCTGAGCTTTGGCTGAGAAACCCAGGCCGCCATACTCTTCAGGAATGATCATCCCGAAAAATTTCTCTTTCTTGAGCAAATCCCAAAGGTCTTTCGGCAGGTCTGCACGCTCGACCGCCACATCCCAGGCGTTGCACATGGAAATCGCCTGGGTGCATTGGTTATCGACAAACGACTGCTCGGCTTCACTCAATCCAGTGTGGCGATTGATCAGCAGGTTGTGCCAGTCCGGGCGCCCGGTAAAGAGCTCACCGTCCCAACCCACGGTGCCCGCCTCCAGAGCAACTTTTTCTGTTTCAGACACCTTGGGTGCGACTTTCTTGAACATGGCAAAAACACGAGGTGTCAGCCAGTTAATCCGGAACTGCGGCAATCCGGCAGCCGCTGTGATGCCGGCACCGACAAACAGCAACAACGCAAGCCAGCCGGAGGCCATGAACAGCGATACCACACCAACCACAACCATCACACCGATGGCAGGCTTGGCACCCGATTCGCGGCGCAGCACAAACAACAGGCCGGCCAGTGCTACCAGAAACAGAATCAACGTCATCTCAGGATCTCTCTGTCTTCCATGGATTTGAGGCTTTGGTTAACAACCAAAGTCTTATAACACGTCGTTACGTTCAACTTACTCTATCAGATGCCATCTTGCCAGATCGCCGCTTGTTCGCAGCCGTTGGTCACCCACCACTCAGGAGGTAATGATCACCCGAATACCTTCAAGCGCCAGACTGGCATGGCCCACCGCCTCTCTTGCGGCGTCCAGTTGTCCGCGTAAATACGCTATCTCTTCGTCACGGATGGCGGGATTCACGCGCTGCAGCGCCTCCAACCGACGAACCTCGGGCACAAAACCCGCCTCAACCTGCGCCAGGGCCTTGTCTTGCAACGACGACAGGTGCGGTGCCGCCAGCTGTTCAACATGGTCGACCATGGTTTCTACCTCAGCCCGGATGCGCGGCACGATGGCCTGAGCCGTGCGTCGGCGAATATTGGAACAGAGCTCGTTCAGACGATCGTGAGGCAAGGCGTTGGACAGATCCCGGCCATTAATATCCACCACCAGGCGCAGTGGCGACACCGGCAGATAGCGGGTCAACTGCAAGCTCTCTGGTGCCGGGCAATGCACCGCAAACAACGCTTCGAGCAGCAAGGTGCCTGCCGGCAGGGCTTTCACCGACAGGTTGGCCAGGGCTGCTTTGCCCAATCCGGAGCTGGTAACAGAATCCATCACTCCGGTGACCATCGGGTGTTCCCAGCTCATAAAAGCCATGTCCTCCCGTTGCAGCGCCTGCTCCCGCTCCCAGGTCACCGTCAGGCCGTCTTCCGGCAACTCCGCTACATGGCCGGCCTGACACTGCTCTCCGGGCTTGAGCACGTCGGCGTGCTCGCTGTGATCCTCAAGCTCCACGCCCAGAATATCGAACGCCTGCACCATGTAATCCCGAACCTGCACCGAGCCTTCTTCTTGCTCAATACTTGAAATCAGCGCGTCGGCGTCGTCACGACGGCAGGAATTAAGCTCAATCAGCGCATCCCGACCATTGTGCAGCAGGGTTTTCAAACGCTGGGCTTCTGCCGAGCTGGCCGCGAGCAAAGGCTCTAACACCGTTTCGTCACCGTCCAGCGCCTTCTGCCAGTAGTCACTCACCTGCTCATGCACTGCCACGCCCACCGCGCAACTCTCGGCAAAGGCGTTCAGCCCGTCCTGGAACCAGCGGTACTGGATTTCCTGACTGGTGCCTTGCAGGTAAGGAATGTGAATGCGGATAGCTTCGGTCTGACCGATACGATCCAGCCGACCGATGCGCTGCTCCAGCAAATCCGGGTTGGCGGGTAAATCAAACAACACCAGATGGTGGGCAAACTGGAAATTACGACCTTCGCTGCCGATTTCGGAACAGATTAACGCCTGGGCACCCTGCTCGCTGTCTGCGAAATAGGCCGCCGCCCGATCCCGCTCCAGCAGGCTCAGGTGTTCATGAAAGGCAGCGCTGCGGATACCGGCACGCAGTTGAAGATAATGTTCCAGGGCCATCGCCGTATCGGCACGGGCACAAATCACCACCACCTTGGCAGGGCGCAGGCCGGCCAGCCTCTTCTCCAGCCAGGCCACACGGGGATCGTCTGCCAGCCACTGTTCTTCATCCACCGATTGCTCAGGCGACAGGCCGGTTTTTCCGTAGCGTGTGTCGTTGTACAGTGGCGGGCACGGCAGTGGCTCCGGTATCGGTTGCCGGGCCGGGAACCCCTGAATCGCAGCCCGGGTGTTACGGAACAACACCCGGCCGGTGCCATGGCGATCGAGCAAGGCATCAATGACCGCCTGATGTGCGTTGTCTCGGGCCAGCAGCTCGTCCAGTTCGTCGCCCAGCCAGTTGGCCAGCGCGGCCTTGTCGTCCGGGCTGATGTTATCCGGCGTTTCGAGCAACCGCCGCACCACAATATTAATGGCCTCGTACTGTTGTTCTTCCTGCCGGAAAGCCTCCAGATTGTGAAAACGGGCCGGGTCCAGCAGGCGCAAACGGGCAAAGTGGCTTGCCAGGCCCACCTGTTCGGGTGTAGCAGTCAGCAGCAGCAGGCCTTTGCTGGCGGCGGACAGGCTTTCCACCACATTATATTCCGGACTGGCCTGTTCCTCGGACCAGGCCAGATGGTGCGCCTCATCCACCACCATCAAGTCCCAACCGGCGGCCTGAGCATCGTTACGCGCCTGTTCGCTTTGCACCAGAAAATCCAGGCTGCACAACACCAGCTGATCGGCTTCAAACGGATTCACCCGGCCATCGTCGCCGAAGATGTGAGTCATCAGGGCGTCAACATCGTTTTCCTGAGCCTTGATGTCGTCGTAACGGCCTTGATCCACGATTGAAAAACGCAAATTGAAACGGCGCAGCATCTCCACCAGCCACTGATGAATCAGCGAATCCGGCACCACAATCAGCGCTCGGCGGGCACGGCCGGTATGGAGCTGGTAATGCAGGATCAAACCGGCTTCGATGGTTTTACCCAGGCCCACTTCGTCTGCCAGCAACACCCGGGGCGCATGGCGACGGGCCACTTCGTGCGCAATGTAAAGCTGATGAGGCAAGTGCTGGGTACGAGCACCGATCAGACCCTGGGCAGGCGATGCCCGCAGTCTGTCCATGTGCTGCAGGGTGGAAACCCGAAGACGAAAAGCCCCGTTGCGATCAAACTGACCGGCAAACAAACGCTGGTGAGGCGCTGAAAAGTTCACTGAACCCGCCAGCTTGACCTCGGAAATCTGATGGACGTTGTCGCCATCATCGGCGTGGTAGACCAAAACACCGTTGAGCTCTTCCACGGCGCGCACCACGTACTGTTCGCCATCGAAGGTCTCAATGTCTTCACCTTCCTGATAGATGATACGAGACAAAGGCGCATTATCGATGGCGTAGGTGCGCTCTTCATCGGCTGCGGGAAAGCCCAGCGTCACCCTGCGCCCTGAAACGTCGGTAACAATACCCAGGCCCAGCGCCGTATCACTGTGACTGACCCAACGCTGACCGATAACAAATTCCGATGTTTCCAAGAAACCTCCGCTAGCACATTACTGTTGATTTGAATCGTTTTCCCGAACCCAATAGGCTGCGGCGCCGCACACCGCCGCAGGCACCACAATCAGGTTCAATAAAGGCACCATCGCCGCCAGCGCCACCGGCAAACCGAAGCCCAGAGCCGACAGGCGACTGGCCGCCAGGTCTTTGCGCAACCGGCCAAAACTGACTTTGTGATTGTCGGCAGGATAATCCACGTACTGCAACGCCATCATCCAGCTGTTAAACAGAATCCACAGCACCGCAGCCACCAGGTTGACCACGGGAATAATACCAACGATAAGCAGCACGAGTGCCCGGGGCAGGTAATAAGCAATTTTCTGGACTTCGCGCCAGAGCATTCGAGGAGTATCTTTAACCAACCCGAGCCAGCCCTCGTCGGAGCCAACCTCTTGGCCGGTCAGGTGTTTTTCCGTTAACTCCGCCAGGTAACCGTAAAACGGCGACCCGATGAGGTTGGCGAGCATGACAAACCCATAGGCCAGGATCAGCAGGATCACCACGCCGTAGAGCATCCAGAACAGCCATTCCAGCGCCTGCAACCAGGCCCAGTCCGGCAGCCAGCCCATGGCAGTGGCAATCATGGCAGAGAACAATCCAGCGAGATAATAGAACATCAGCCCGAACAGGATGACGTTCAACACCACGGGAATGATCACAAACAGCCGCAGGCCAGGCTGCCGAATCAGCTGGAAGCCTTCACCAAGATAGCCCAGGCCGCGAAGAAAATTTCCCTTGAGCATTGCTGGTGATCCTCCGCTGCCATGACAATAACGGGGCGCAAAGCATATCATGTCGGGATCGTTCCCACAGCCTGCATCAACGCCCGGATAACTTCATGCCCCAGTTCTGGCACATCATCGAAACCATTCTGCGCATGCGCCTGCTCTGGCGGGCAGTCCTGGTCGCGTCTATTGCCGCCATTCTTTACCTCGCGACAACCAGTTCGAGCTATCCAATCCCTTCGGCCGCCAACGACAAGGTCAACCACATCATTGCTTTTATCGAACTGACCATCGTTACCCGCCTGGCCTGGCCGCGCCTGAGCGCCTATTGGTATGTACCCGCCTTGCTCAGTTTCGGCTTTGCCCTGGAGGTCGTTCAGGCCCAACTCCCCTATCGGAACTTTTCAATGGCCGATGTCCTGGCAGATGCCTTTGGTATCGCTATTGGCATGTTGCCCTGGCCTGGAATTCGAAGTGCGCGCCAACCAGACTTGCGAGATTCGCCCGACTCTTTGTGAGACATATCCTACATAACTGTAAGCACTTGCAGCTGTGTAACGTACGCAGGCGCAGGCATTCATCCTTTAATGGCAACCAAGTTAATGTTTTTTAAACAAAAGCTATCAAGCCAATAGCTGTATGCTCAAATTGGCGTGCACAGTTCACACGTTTGCAACGATGGGTTCGGTATAGTGATCAACGTCAGGGATGACAAGGAAGTGGACGACGCAGTGGAAGCACCCCCGCAAGGATTGTGGGGAGAGGCAAGGATACAGGGACGCCTCGCTTAAGGGATGCTAATTGGATTGCTGGCTCGGACGCTGGCACCACGGAGTGGAGAAAAGGACCGGCAACAAGGCAGTTGCCCCAAGCGCACGGAGGCGCCATCTGTTCCGACTCTGAACCGCTCAGGATGAGCAGTTCAGCACCTGTAAAGGGCGGCCCTGTGGCTGCCCTTTATTTTTTCAGTTACACATCCCCAGATCCCCCCGCCAGGTAAATGCGCACCTGATTGAACTCCTCGAATTCGTTCAGATCCGGCCAGGTTCTGGCTTCAATGATCGCCTGGCGCACGTACG
This sequence comes from Marinobacter sp., assembly GCF_014859525.1. Taxonomy (GTDB): domain Bacteria; phylum Pseudomonadota; class Gammaproteobacteria; order Pseudomonadales; family Oleiphilaceae; genus Marinobacter. The sequence continues at coordinate 91 of NZ_JACUUB010000022.1, read as the reverse complement.
CCGGGTTACCCAGATGTTTTACCCGAGAATCCGCCAACAATACCTGTTCAGCCGCTGCCCGGAACGCCTCCAGTAACGGCCGGTTGTCAGG
>NZ_JACUUB010000097.1 GCF_014859525.1 Marinobacter sp. | reverse complement strand
CACGGGCGGTGAACTGCAATCCGCTTGCCTGGGGCATGACTTCGGTCCCTGAAGAGTGAACATTTCCGTTTCAGCCGGCACCATCCAGGCGCCGGCTCCGGTCATTCCAGGCACATCGGCCCGGAATGACGGCGCACAGTTTAATACAAGCTGCGGGGTATGCGGTACCCCGAGAGTAGCTGCTGTGTGAACGGGTTGGTATTACTGGCCGCATGCAGGCGATATCGCATCTCGCCATCGTCCACGGTGAACTTCACATCCACGGCATTGCTGCTAACGCCGGCAATCTCCGCTTTATCCAGCAACCGGAACAGCGCCCAGGGGCCACTTTCCGAGATACTCCGGGGCGAACGGTTAACCTGGATCGGCACCAGGGTGATTCGGCTCTCCACCGAATCCCGCAGGGTGTTGGGCCAGACCAGCGGTATGCTCTGGCGCGGGCCATGGGAGAATTCCACCAGCTGGCCGTCGATGTTCACCACCGCCCGGCGTTTGTTGTTGGTGAGGTTCAGCGGTTCCAGGGCAAACTCCACATCCAGCGTGCCGCTGCGGGTAAAGAAGGCCTGGCGGATCTGCCGGGCCCGATCCAGAGAGGCTACCACGTCCCGGCGTACCAGGCTGGCCCGGCGGGCGTCGCCCACGTGCTCTGGATGGTCTTCCAGGAACAGTTTCAGGTTCTGGTTGTAGAAGGTTTCCAGAATGCCGTCCGGGGCAAAGAAGCGCTCAAAATCCTGCAACGCGGCATCGCGACCGGCACCGGCGGTGAACGGGTAATGCCGGGCCAGGTTCTGCTGGAACGGCTGGTAAACTTCCCGATACCACTCGCGCTCCAATTGAGCAACCGCGCGGTCCAGAACCACCCGCCAGCTTTCCGTGGCCAGCCGGTTGAGCACTCGGTTCAGCGGCTCAGGCTGGTGGTTGGCCATGCGCTGAAGTGTGAAAATGGGGTCGGTCCCCTGCAGGCCCATGCGGGCACGGGCGGCGCTGAGCGCGGCTTTGCCGGCATCCGGGGATTCCTGAATGTTGCGCAGGTATTCGTGCAGTTCACCCACCACCTGCATGATTTCATCCAGGCCAGAAGGCTGGTCACCCTGCTTGCGGGTCAGCCGGTTCAGGTCGGCGAACTGGCGCTCGATATCCTGCAACATACGGAAATGGGGCGACTGTTCCAGCAGTTTTCGGGTTGCCTCGGCTTCACCATCACCCACCGGGATCAGGCGGGTATTGCTCTGAACCTGGCCAAGGAACCGGGCCAAGGGTTCGTGGCCGCTGGTCAGGCTTTCCAGAATGCGCACGCCGTGGTTCAGGTCTTCAAACCGGTGGACATCCAGCCGGCTGACGGCGGTGCGCCAGGTTTCTGCATAATTCTCGGCATACAGCGTTTGCAGGCTGGCCAGCAGCTCCGCTTCGTCCGCCTTGCTGAAATCCACGTTATCTCGCCGACCTAATACCCAGGCATCGACAAGGGCCAACTCGGTCACAGTACCGGATTTACGAAGGAACCATTTCTCCAGACCCTCTCGGGTCAGCAGGGCTGGAATAGATAACGGATCCTGGGCCGAAGGCCGTTCTCCCGACAGCGGCTCTCCATAAGCATCCATACGGGAGAATACCGTAGAGAAAACCGGGCCAGAGCTGCGCGCCAGGTCCAGTGGCGCCGGAAAATCCCGATTGGCTTCTGCCTCAAGATCCCGGTATACGCGGTCTGGGGTGCTGACACGGCCAAGCTCATGCTGAGCCCACTGAACGCTGCTGCGGAAGGGTGCCAGTGCCATGGTCGCCGTCTGGTCTCCACTTGCGGCCATGCCCGCCAGGTTTGTGTGGGCCATGGCGTATTGCAGGTGGCCGTATAATCGGTTCTGCACCTCCCGCTGGCCCGGAAAGCGGGCTTGCCAGTAGCTGCGCATATAGGCGGCCACAATGTCGCCACGGCGACCGCTGGCGTCATAAAGCATACGCAACACCCGCAAATGCTCCAGGCGCTCGGTACTGTTGTCCGGTGCCCGGCCCATGTCTTCCATCACGCCAAACATCAACGCAGGCAGATACTGATAGGACAGCATGTCGAGATAGGCGGCATCCACTTCCGGACCCACTTTGTGGCCCTGATACAGGCCCATATCGGCCACCAGGCTCCATTCGTTGCGATAATCGCCGAACGCCAGGGTAGCTTCTCGTAATTCGTCCAGCGGCTGCAATAGATTACGGCCGGTACTGTCGGGCTCGTAGCCCACCGGCTGCCAATTATTGAGAAAGGCATTAACCCGATCTTCCACCTGGGCTGCCGCTTCCGCATTCTTGATAAAATAATGCTGCCAACCCGCAGTCACTCCCGCACCTGCACACAGTGCAACGGTGGCCACCATGGCCATTTTTCGGCGGCGTTTGCCGACCACCTTACGGTTGTCACCCGCCAGGCCGGCTTCGGGGTAGATCACCTCCGGAAACAGGCCGTTGGTGAACAAACTGGTCGATTGCCCACCACGTTGCGCGGGCTGGATTGGACCGGTCATCTGGTAATTGCGGGCCGCGGCAGCCACGAAGGCATCTTCCGGCACGCCCTCCTGCAACACCGAGGTGAAGTAAGTACCGCGCACCAATGCCGGCGTAGAAAAGGCATCCGCTGACAGCAGGTCGGTCAAAAACTGCTCCATGGTCGGTTTCAGGCCAGCCAATTGACGAGTGAAGGAATAGACCGCAGCCCGATCTTCGTTATCGCGAGTGTCGGCCAATATGTCCGGCAGACGCTGGCTCAGCTCATCCACCATCTCGCTGTAACGATCGGCGAACTGCTCCAACCACTGATCGTGATCCTGCTGGTTATCCAATTGAAAGGTGAAGCCTAACGCCTTATCTTTCTCCGCTTTTGACAAGGTACGCACGAACGGTGCAAAACCATACATCAGGTCCATTTTGGTGAAGGTGACATACACCGGCAGCCGCGATCCCAGCTGTTCCATCAGCTCCCGGAGGCGTGTGCGCAGCAGGATGGCGTGGGCTTGCCGCTGCTGATCACTGGCGATACTCAGGCGTGCCAGGTCCACCGCCAGTATCACGCCGTTCAGGGGGCGCTGCGGACGGCTGCGCTCGAGCCAGCCGATAAAGTGGTTCCACAGCCGGTTCTGGATTTCGCCGGTGGCGCCTTCGCCCTGGTTCTGGCTTAGCAGTTCGCCGTCCGGGTCGATCAGTACGCCGTTATCGCCAATCCACCAGTCAAAACCAAAGGGATTGCGGTCGCCCCGATTGTTTCGGGTGACGTTGGTGAGGGTGTAGGTTTGCCCTGCCCGTTGAATCAGGCTGGTTTTGCCGGCACCTTCCAGTCCCATCACCAGGTACCACGGCAGACGGTACAGGCCTTTGCGGCCGGGCAGATTGCTTTTCAGGGCCTGCAACTGGCGGTCCAGCAGGCGCTGCTGCCGGCGCTCCATAGGTAGGATAGGATCTTCCTGTTCCTGCTGCTCCTCGGCCTTGGCTTTATTCACCTTGCTCAGTCGGCGAGCCAGGGCCATACCCCAGAACACTGCCACCAGCAGCACAACTCCCAGGGTAACCAGGGCGCGCATCTGCCAGGCGACCAGCGGGTATTCCCCACCAATTTCCAGCCGGGGGCCAAGCCACCAGGTGGCCACCAACAGGGCAATGATCGCCAAGGTCAACGTGACCGGCGCGGCGTTACGTAGGTGAGGCAGTAGCCAACGACCAATGAGTAAAGCTTTTCTCCACATGGTTTCCATTCCTGCGTTTGATGCGTGCGGGCGTTACGCCAGTCGTTCCAGTTGTTTGATCAGGCCGGGTTCCCAGTCTTCCAGAACCAGACCACGGACCTGTCCCTGCAGGTCCTGAATCTGTTGCGCGGCCATGGCTTTCAGGCCGGTTTCTTTAAGAAGCCTGGCACTGGCCAGGCGCCAGTACAGCCGTTCCCGGGGCTCCCGGGCATCGGCCAGGCCCTGTTCCAGTAACTCCAGTGCTGCTGGAAGCTTGTTGTGCCGCGCCAGCTCCACGGCGCTGTCCAGTGCCTGCTCCCAGGGGTTGGCACCACCGCCGTTGCCTTTGACCGTCGCCGGTGCGGTGTGCATCCAGTCGGCGGCATCGTCACTGAGAAAGGCGGTGCCATCATTGAAAGTCAGCTCTGCCAATTCCGGCAGCCTTTCGACAAAAGCTTTCAGTGCCTCCCGGATGGCTTCGGCGCAATCGCTGTGGCCCAACGCCATCGCCGCCCGGGCACTGAGCCAATGGCCATCCAGCCAGAACGGGCTGACCGACAGGCTCTGTTCGATGCGCTGCCAGAGTGCGTTATCCGGGGTTTTATCCAGGCTTTCCTTGTACTCGGCCACCCGGTCCGCGCTGACGGCGGCCAGGTCTGTTCGCTTGCCATCCCGGGTAGGCGGCAGGCCGGTGATGCTTTGCCAGACCGCATGGCGGCGCATCTGATAACCCAAGGGGTTGTCCGGCTCAGTGCCGGTGAGCAATTCGGCCACTTTCAGCAGGCTCTGACGGGTCGCCCGCTCGTTACTCGGGTCCAGTGTCAGGTTGCCCAGCGAGGCGCTTGCGGCATTCATTGTCGCCGGCCGGTTCGGTGCCACCGCTGCAGACTGGCTCGGGGCAGCTTGTGGCTCCCCGGTATTGGCCTGGCTGCCAGGCTGGTCCGGTTTGGGCAGTTTCTCTGCCGCCCGCTTCAGATCAAACAAGGCATCGTTTGGCAGGTCTTTGGCTTTGGCCTGGCCATCCAGCTTGTCAATCAGGTCCAGGCAGTACTGGCAACCATCACCCACGCTGGCATCAAAACTCAGGTTCTCCACACCTTTGAGCGCGCGTTGCAGCATCTGGGTAAACAGCATTTTTCGCGCACGCTGGCCCTTGGCGCCGGGATAGGGCCAGGCGGCCTCCCACCAGCTATCCAGTACCCGATGCAGCAGATACAAAGACAGGGCAAAGCGTTCGCCGTCGCCACTGCGCTGCAAACTGAGCATCAGAAAACCCAGTACTTTGAGGTCTTTGCTGCGGTCTGCCAGCAGTTTAAGCGCTTCGCTTTCGACCTTGGTCCAGTCGATGTCGTTGTGAGCCAGAGAGCCCACTTTCATCACTTCGTCTTCCAGAAACTCCAGGATCGGGTCGTCTGCCAAGCTGCCACCGGTGCTGGTTTCCCCCGGAATTGCGCCCAGTACCTGCTCAACGTAAGGATGCTGTTCAATAAACTGCATAGTCTGCTCCCTTACCAGCCACAAGCCTGACGCAGTGGCTGGATGGCCTCCGCGTAGCCAGTGAGATCAAACAACAAATCGTCGAGTTCCGGCACGTTGGCGTTTAGCCTGACATCCTGCTGGCGAACGATGCCTTGCACGATGCGGATCGCCGGCAAACCCCGACCCGCGCTGACCACCAGGCCCTCATCCCGAACTCGCCAGTGGGCCCGCTCTGGCCCCAGAGTCACCTCCACCCGCTCCCGGTCCATGGGCTCCGGCAACATCACCGTCAGTTCCGTAATGTTGTTGTGGCACTGCAGCGCCAGGACCGGCCTCGGGGGCTGAACGCCCAGCGCACTGATGGTCACCAGGTGGCCTGCAGCCGTGCCGGTGTCACGGTATATCGCCGCAGATGCATCCTCACCGCTGGCCTGGGCAAAAGCACGGCGCCAGCGCTCGGTCTGGTTTAGCTGGGCCGGTCGCTGACTGCTCTCATAGCGGGCCAGGGGTGTCGCAAACACCTCATCAAAACAGGCCAAGCGCTCCAGCCGGTTCGGCTCTTTAATGCAATCCTCAGCTTCGCTCAGGCGCGGGTCGGCGAAGCCGGGCGCGCTTGCCAGCAGCATGGCCAGGCCAAGCAGCCTGCGTCGGGTTTGGTCTTTCAGGGTCATACGTCGGTTACCTGATACTTCAGACATTTATGGGCCAGGGTGCGTTTGGGCAAGCCCAGGCTTTCGGCGGCCTGAGCGCGGTTACCACTGTACTGGCGCAGGCGTTCACGGATGACGGCAGCCTCAAAAGCCTGGGCGGCGGCCTTGAGATCGCGGATGTCATCAGCCACCGGCACACCGTCCATGGTTTTGGGCTCAACCTCGGCCGGCATGGGCTGGCCCATATCGGCGAACAGGTCGTCCAGGCGCAGCACTTCCGGCTGTATGTCGTCACCCGCTGGCGTTTGCAGGCAGGCAAGTTCAATGATGTTGCGCAATTCGCGCACGTTACCGGGAAAGCTGTATGCCGCCAGGGTATGCAAAGCGTGGCTGCTGATGCCAAGGGGGCCGTTGCCTTCGCGCTGAGTGTACAGGCGGATGAAATGGCGGCTCAGGGCTTCCAGATCTTCGGAGCGTTCGCGCAGGGGAATGACCCGCAGCGGGAACTGACTGAGACGGTAAAACAGGTCTCTGCGGAAAATGCCGTCTTCGATACTCTGCTGCAGAGGCTGGTGCGTGGCTGCCACCAGGCGGAAGTCGGAGTGTTGCTCGTCCCGGGCACCCAGAGGTCGGAACTGGCGGCTTTCCAGTACCCGCAGCAATTTGGATTGCAGGGCCAAAGGCATGTCGCCGATTTCATCCAGGAACAGGGTACCGCCATTGGCCTGGGCCAGCAGGCCTTCTTTGGCCTGGTCGGCACCGGAGAACGCCCCCTTGGTGTGGCCGAACAGCTCGCTTTCAAGCAAGGTGTCGGGGATGGCAGCACAGTTCACCACCACCATGGGGCCGCTGGCCCGTTCGGACATATCGTGAATGCCCCGGGCCACCACGTCTTTACCGCAGCCGGTTTCGCCCTGGATCAGAACCGCCAGCTGGCTGCCAGCGGCACGCACCACTTGCGTGCGCAGGTTAACCATGGCTTCGGAGTTGCCGACCAGGGTGTGGGCCAGTTGGTTGCAACGCTGGCGCAGGGTTTCGGCGTCGTGCAGATGGTCCAGGGAACGTTTGAGCAGGCGCCGTTGCCAGACCTGATCACGGCTTTGCAGCTGACTGATCCACTGATGTACCAGCAGTTGTTTGATGCCGGTATACAGGGGTTGGCCGACGATGTTGTGCCAGTCCGGGTCTTCGCCACACAGCACGAGCATGCCGAGGGTGCGGCCGTCGTGGCCGGTCAGCGGTTCGAGCCAGAGGCTGCGGGGACGGTCGCTGGCGTCAAACAGGGTCTGAAACCCCGGGTGGTCCAGGCGGTAGCTGGCGGCGCGGGTAAGCTCTCTGGGCTGGCCGGTTTGCAGTACATGGGCAAACGGGTGGCTGAAGTCGCTGCAGTCGAATTCGCTGGTGTCACCCAGTTGGCCACAGTGGAGGGTGCGGCCGCTGAGGTCGAGTTCGAGGGCCCAGCATTTGGTGAGGCCGAAGGCTTTTTGGAGCTGGCTGGTGGCAGTGTTCAGCAACGCAGGCAGGGTGTCCTGTTTGATGAGTGCCACCGCCAGATCTATGCCGGTGTGCAGTTCCTTCTGCATTCTTCCCATGCTTTCCATCCCAGAATAATGACTTAGGAGATCGTCGCCCGCGCACCCTGCGGGGTGGCTTTCCAAAACACGCTGTGAATACATCCTTGTA